>CAZJOY010000135.1:0-11307 GCA_964547705.1 uncultured Methylobacter sp.
GTTGTGAACTATATTCTTGACATGCCTTTATAACAATAGCTAACCTATTGTGAATGCTTCACATCGTGTGATGTATTTTTGTACTCCATTGATTACAAATCTTTATTCTCTGTAATTCAAAGCTTACAGATTTTTAAAAAAACATAGAGGCAAGCCTATGACAACGCAAACAGAACAACCTATTGAGTGTGAAAACGTCACACTTACTTTAACGTCTGAAGAGTACGATTTTTTAATCGGACAAATTGCAGGACTTGTTAAGGTTCAATCTGAAATGCCTAGGCGTTTTCAGATCGAGCAATGTAATTACATTGCTTTTGTCAGTCGTTTTCATAAAAAGCTTCAATTTTTTTCACCGAATATCGGGGACGCTTGCCGCCATTCTGCTCATATCCCCGAGGCTCCGGGGCAGGGTGGCATCAATGATTATTGTCCAGAATGTGACGATGAAGGAACTATTGAATCTTTTGACTCAGTTATTCCTTGCCCTTATTGCTCAAAGGGGCAGGGTGGCAATCAATGAAACGCGATGAAACTGTTTTTCCGGTAGGTCTTATTGTTGGCTTCGTTCTTGTTTTTTCTATTTGGATTTCTTATGAAACTGGTTTTGATAAAGCCATAAAGCTTTGTTCCTCGCATCCGGTTGAATCTTCCGTTTTATACAATAAGGGTGGCAACCAATGAATGAATTAGATGCTTATGATCTTCGTCAGATTTTTTCCCTGATTGATTTTCTACTTTTTTCTGTTGGTATTTCTGCTCTGATTATTGGCGTTTTTCTTGTCCTTTATTTTCAGGATCGTTTTGATTTTTTTCTCCGTATTAAACGTGGCGGTGATTATTGTCCGCTTTGTAACCGTGAGAAAGGCTCGGGAGGCAATCAATGACAGTAACAATTAATATCGGCGGACATGCAGTAAGCAACCGCATACAAGCTATTGAACTTTTAGACTCCCTTAAACCAGACCAATGCCTTTTAATTGAAAAGGTCTGTTCTGTTATTGCTTTTTTCTCTGGTCAGTCTCGTGATTCAGAGGGGCAGGGTGGTAACCCATGATTACCCTAATCCATGTCGTTCCCGGTTCTTATATGTCCGTTTCCACAATATGTGAATTTTGCCATGGACGAGGAACCGATCCGTTAGACATGTCGCCTTGTGATAATTGCTATGGCACCGGCTCTGAACCTTTTTTCGTCACGCCAGACGATCATCAAGACGGACCCTGCCGTTGCGACCATTTCCATCCTTTCTGCTTGAGGTTGCCATGACTGATAAATCCTTTATGAAACCTTCCCAGCGCTTCAAACAGTTTCAGTCTGATTTCCAAGATTCGCTGCTAACCGCTGATCGTTCACATCTGGAACCGGTCCCGCCTTATACCCCGGTCGAATATGTATATTCAGGCGATCGCGATCAACGTTATCAAAGCCCTTACCGTGTAACACCCCATTACTGGTATTGGCGAATCGTTCAGCATGATAAGACACTGCATGATCTTCGTGAACGTTGTAAGGCAAGAGAAGCCGAAAGACGTGCAAAGCTTGCCGAAGTGGGTATTCAATTCGTTTTTTATCCTGAACTTAACGCTTTTATTGGGGTTCCGGCCTCAAAAGCTTCTGCTGTTCATTCTGTTGTTTTTGATAGCCAGCATTCCCAGTTAGATGAAACAAAATCTTTTTTTTGTGTGACTGGACGCGGAGCGGCCGGGAGCACCAAAAAACATTTTCTTGAAGAAAACCGGCAATCGTTGCCGGTCAAAACTACACAAAATGAAAAAAAAGTGGCTTTTTTGGCCTCAGCCCAGGAAAGCCCAGAAATGGCCGAAAAGTTTGGGTTCTGTAACACCCAAACTATCGCCGGAGTTCCGGCCAAAATTGCCATAAATCGAACCGATTTTTTAGCGCGTTAAATCACTATGAAATATTATTTATTTGACAATTTGCTTTTTATGGGTGTTAAAACTATCGGCGGAGTTCCGGCCAAAATGGGTGAATGCTTATGAGCCGGTTTTTCATCGACAAGTTGAATATTGTTCAACATCACGATTTAGGTGCCGAACTATTGCCCGAAGTCGGTAAAGAGAAATTGTTTCGTGTCGATCTTAAAACTGGCGTATCCACCGAACTATTAACACACCTGAAATTGGAAGGTTCCTATTCCAGTGCGTTAATTATTCGCTGTGATGGCTCAAAGGTTGAGGTTTATGGCAATCCCTCAAGATGGGGTCGTATCGATAATTTATTCGGTTTATCGACTTTGGATGATTGCATAGCCGTTTATAACCATATTCTGGACGGTTTAGGGCTTCCACGTTTTACCAAATGTACCAAGTACCTTTATTTTCAAGGTAAGGATGGTAAACACACCAACAAAACCGCTGATGGCGCAATCATCAAGCATATCGATTTTACCCGAAATCTAGTCGTCGGACTGGGGAACGAACGTCCTTTTCTGAAAGCCTTATCTACGCAATCAATAGGCCGTTCCGTTTCCCCTTTTTTATATCCGGATGAAAATACCGTCGAATGGTACGGCGCAAATGTTCAAAAGAACGGCTCTACTTATCGTTACATCAAGGTTTACACCAAAACCGCCGACTTGCTGCGCAATCAACGCAAGCTATGCAAGGATGCTTGTGACGACGATCTTCAATATTTTGACGATCTTTTGCAATTTACCGTGACTAATGGCGTTGTCCGGGAAGAGCACAGTTTTAAACGCGAATTTTTACACCGAAATAATCTATTTGCCTGGGGCTTATTTGAAGAATCCCAATTTGATACAGAACTATCGGTAATCACTGACATAAGAAAACGCTTAGAGGTATCCAACATGAAATATCAAACTATTGCCGATCAATTGCTTGAAGCTGGTATTTGTAAAAATCGTCATTCCGCTAATGCTACTCAAATGCATTACACCATGTGGCTGCATGGTGAATATCTTGATAAACGTAACAGTCAATTTCGCGTTCACAAAAGCCGCCTCCTACAAATCGGCATCGACATAAGCCAAAAACTAGACATAACCCGGTCCCCCTTGCGCCTGAAATCATCCGACATCATTGAAGTCAAAATGCTGGAAGCGCCTGCTTGGTATCGACATGCAGAAGTCCCTACTCTACCAACTAATCCACCAAAACCACAACTCAGGCTAGTAGCCTAATAACCCTAAGGAAAACACCATGGCCTTAAATCTTAAAGTTCTTGATCTCCAGGAAGATATTGATCCTACAACTCGTCAGCCTCGCATACGTGCGCGTCTTCAAGAATTAAAACCCCGAACCCATTTGGTTAATCTTAAAAATTGTGACGCGTCACAATTAAACATTATTCAAAAAAATGTTGGCGGAATCTTATCTTTACCAGCCCGTGAAATGTTAATGGATGGTCGCTTTATGCTGTCCATTGCTGCGACTGATGAAGAGTTTTTCGTTATCCAGGCTCCTGAGACTATACCTGTCTCAAAAGTCACTGAAATTCAATCCTCTGATGCTAAATCAGGGGATAAACCCGGCTTTCAAAAAGCGGGGTAAACCATGACATTAGATTCCGTCGTTTACGTCCTTGAGGCCGGTTTTATGGCCGTAACATTTTCACTAGGTTTTATCGCTGGTCTTTGGATTTTATGACGGAATTAGATGTAGCTGAGCTCGTTAGCTGGTTCCTATCCTCATTTGGCATAGGTCTAGCTCTCGGCGTTCTTTTTAGAGTATTTCGCCGTGCGGCGGGATATGTACGTTAATTTTTTAAGGGGAAATCCCATGTTTACTTCAAAAAAATCTCGCAATATTGCATTAGCTGCTGGTGGATTATCTGTTGTTGCTGTAGCGCCTGCTAATGCCGCTTTAAATGCCGGTGTTGCTACGGCTTTTACAGCGCTTCAAACCGATGGTTTAGCCTTGGTTGACTTGGCTTGGCCTGTGGTCACTGCTTTAACCGTGGCCTTTATTATCATCGGGCTGTTCAAAAAAGCTGCCAACAAAGCAGTATAAATTTAGCGACATTAACGGGGGTTACGGCTCCCGTTATTAATTTAGTGGGGTAGAGAATGTTTAAGAAAATTACAAGCAAATATCGTTTAATTGTTGGCTTTTTATTGATTTTATTGCCTGTAGTTGTTTTTGCTGCTTTGCCTCTTGATGCTGTTTGTGCTTTTCATAGTAGTTCAGCTTCTGGCTCAGGTGCATGTGGCGCTAATTTTGTTCCTTCCGGTTCAGTGCGCATTAGGTCGGCTGTTATTAGTATTATTTTTTATTTATATCCAGTCGTTATAGCTTTTACCTTAGCTTTTCTCCTTATAAAACTATTCAAAAAAGCGGCCAAAAAAGCCTCTAAATAATCATATTCATATTGGCGATTAATATGACAATTTACTTACGGTTAATTGCCGTTACCTTTATCTTATTTAGCGGTAACGTATTTTCTGATTCTTATCTTGCTGTTCAAAAATGGTTTTATAACGGCGCTGCGTATGAATCCCATTCTGCTGCTTGTTCAAGTGCTAATCCTGGCCCATATGGTGCTTTTGCTTGGGGCCAAGGTTTTCATTATTTACCTCGCGCTGGCTCTGACCAGTCTTGTGGTTATTGGTCTGGTGAGGGTTCTTATGCTGGTGATTCCTATATTATTCAAACTCCTATTAACTTTATGTGTCCCTATGGTGGCACTCTATCCGGTACACTTTGTATTAGTGCTGATCCTTGTCCTGATGGCCAAGCACGTGATTCCTCTGGCCAATGTCTTCCTCCCCCTCCGCCTCCGCCTCCCGAATGTGTTGCTCCTTTAACTTATGATCCTATTACAATGACTTGTCAGGAAGTAGAGCCTGTTTGCGTCTATCCTGAAAACCCAATTACTACAAAATGTCATTATGAGGATTCCAAAGGCGATGGCTTGTCATGTTTTGACGGTAAAACTGTTTATCCACCGATGGTTTGTGAACCTACGCCTTATGATGATCGCTTGCCGCCTACGCCCGGTCATCCTGCGACCTGCTTAAACGGTAGCGTTGTTTCTTATCCTCAGACCTGTCTAGATGCTTACAAAATAGCTATTGGCGTTCCTCCTTTGAATGAACTGATCGGTCTAGTTTTGGGTGTTACCAATCCTCTTAATTCCGTGATGAAATACGGTGATTATATTTCCGCTGGCTCTAAATATATGGAAGGTCTTTTTGATTCGGCTGGAAATCCAGTCATTCGTGATGAGATCATTCTTGCTAAAAATCTTGCACAACAGTCTCGTGATGTTGTAACTGCGGTTGAATATGATGTTCCTAGTTTTTCTGTTGGTAAGGCGCTTGAGACTGCTTTACAGCATAATCCGACTTCTCAATTATCGCGTGATTTCGCCGAGTCGATTTCTTCCGGTCCTTATAATAAGATTTTTCGCGTTGAAACTAATACCGGTTTAGTGAAAAGCATTTCTAATGATATTGCTTTATCATCCAACCAGCTTTATGAGCTTTCATTGGCTTCTAAATTTTTAACTCAAGCTCGTCTAACTGAAATATCTCCTTATGTTCGCCCTGAACTTTCACCTTGGATTGAGCCTGCTTTACCTGCGATTGATGGTGAATGGAAAAGAATCTATGACTTGGGAGGCGCTAAAGCGCCTCTTTATTTCCCCAAATTGAAAGATGGTACTTTAACGGGGCCTCAAGAAATAACAGACCCTCGCCCTGATACTATTCCTAAACAAATTGTTTCTCCTGATCCTTTAACTAGTCCTGGTTCCCAGCCTATTCCTGATCCTTTTCCCGGCAGGAAACCGGGTGTTGTTTTAGGCCCTGGTTCGCCTTTGACTTATGCGCCTCCTCAGCCTGAGACTACTAGGATTCCTGATCCAACTAAGAATCCAATTCCTGATCAACCTTTTGATATACGAACGCCTGCCCCTGAGCCAATTCCACCGGGTACTACTTTCGATCCTAAAGCGGTTGACACTTTACCTACACCGCCTACGGTTCATCCGGATACTTTTAAGTATTTCGATTTTTTGCCGATGGCTAACCCTTTTAATATTAGTTTTCGGGAATTTATACCCCAGCTTCCTGAGCCTTCCTGTAGTTATGAAATTCACAAAACTTTTCATGTGCCTTTTTTAGGCAATAAGCATTTTGATATGGCGCCTTGTGCCCCTTTGCAGCCCCTTCGTGCGGTTCTGGCCTGGGTTTTTAGTGTCCTTACTTTGTTTACCTGTTTTTTTGTTATTTTTAGGAGTCAATTCTAATGGGTGTTCTATTTGGTATTTTAATGAATTTCTTTGTCGATGTTTTCGGCAAAATATTTCTTCATGCAACTTTTAAGATTGCTATTACTGTGATGTTTATCGGTTTAATCGTTTCGGCAATTTATGCCTACGTTAAAGCTTATTCTGCGATTGTTAACAGCATATCTCAGACCGTTCCGGAAATAGTGCATGGTGTATGGGGCTGGGTCATGCCTGATAATATCAATGCGTGCATCTTCGCCATTTTTTCATCCGTTATGCTTCGATTCGTTACCAAGCAATATCTATTGCTGATGAATCATCGTTTCCGCGCTGCAATCTCCAATTAAATCATGCCGGGCTGGATAATTCAGGGTGTAAGAGGGGAGGGCAAGAGCCTTTGTGCCGTTGGTAAAATTAAAGAATATATGTTACGGGGTAGGCCGGTCGCGACCAACTTAACCCTTTATCTTGATAAGTTTTTACCGGAAGATAATGGCGTAATCTCTTACAGATTGCCCGACCATCCAAGATTACAAGATTTACAGATGCTTCCGCCTGCTTATGATCCTAAATACAAGGGCGAAGATATGAACGGTCTGCTTGTCCTGGATGAGCTGGGTACATGGTTGAATGCCCGTAGCTGGAATGCTAAAGATCGTTTAGAGCTGCTTAACTGGCTTTTTTTAAGTCGAAAGGATCATTGGGACTTAATTTTGTTAGCTCAAGATCATGAAATGATCGACGCGCAAGTTCGTACAACGCTCTGTGATTACTTGGTGCAGGCTTCACGGTTAGACCGGCAAAAAATCCCTTATTTAGCGCCAATTCTGGGCTTTCTGGGCTTTAATACCTTTATGCCTAGGGTGCACCGTTATCATGTCTTTTATGGGCTCTCGACTAATCAGCCGCCCGTTGAAACCTGGTCGTATACTGGCAAAGACTTTTACGAGGGTTACGACACCAATCAGAAATTCTTAAATGGCATGGAACCCTTAGCTGGTACTCTGGTTGACATGAGGGCAACTTATTCTTTTATTCCGGCCAATTACGTAACGCGTCACGTTTTTATTGAACGCCTTAATAAGCAAATCGAACATCTAAGAAACCTTTCTCCAATTAAACCTGAACTTGAGACTCCATCTATGGCAAAAAAGAACGTCAGCAAAGAAACCAGTTATTTAAAAATCGGCTTGTTATGCTTGGCTTTAGTCGTTTTTGTGGGTTGGCGTTTAATGTCCGGCTTTTCGTTGCCTAAATCGACTGTACCGGCTGTAGCGTCTGCTCCTGCGGCTCCCGTTTCTTCGGTTACATCGATACCTTCCGTTGAATCCTCGCAGGATACTACATCGCCTAAAGCGCCTGAAACGGTTGAAGAAGTTTATAAAGCCATGCAAACCAATGAAGTTGTTGCCTTTCTGTTAAAAACCTATCGGCCACGCCTCTCTACGACCGCTTATTCTCCTGAAATTGGTTTTGTTGGAAATATTGATTTTTATGATAATTTCGAACTGGTTGAAACCTACAAAATCAAAGAATTGCATGCCTTGGGTGTTACCTTGCTTCGTAAACCCTACGGTGTTGATTTAATATACGATGGTAAAGTGTTCATGGTGTCCTCTTGGCGTTTGCCTGATGCTCCTATTCAAGCCAATCCTGCGCCGGTTGCCGCTTCTGATTCCACGTTAAATTCCAATCTTTGACGTTAAATTCCTATCTTTGACGTTAAATTCCAATCTTTGATTAAAAAGCTTTAATTTTTAACTGTTACTGTGTCGGCTGTTATCTCCCTGGACAAGTAACAGTTAATGTTCATAGTGAGTAATTTATTTATTATTTCCTGAATCGTGGCTAATAGTTCCGGAAAATGGATCCATTTTTTCGGCCGGCCGATCCGATCGGACTCTCTGCAGACGAAAATTTCTTGAATTTCTCGTTTTATTGTCAACTTATAAGAAACGATCTTTTTTAAACGTTGGCTTATTGGCTTTTAGTAGGAAGCTCTTCGGTCCATTCGCTTTGTTTGTATTGTTTGGCTTTTTTGCTTTGTGGAGCTTGTTTTTCGGCTTCCGGCTTAATGCTTTTCCAAGCTATTAGTTCACCTTCCAGCTTGGCCGCTTTTTCCCTTAAAGCTTTATTATCGATAGCTTCTTCGGCTGTGCGCTCTTCCTGGTTTTTCAAGCTTAGTGTGAGTTGATCAATTTGGTTGCTTTGCACCTCGATTTTGACCTCGGCTTTTTTATTTTCTTCTTTCAGGACGATTATTTTTTCTTCGGCATTTATGAGGTCATTGGCTGATTTTTCCAGCTTTTTTTCATCGGCTTCAAGCTTGGTTTTTAAGGTGATATTTTCAGTCGTTAATGCTTTATTTTGTTGTTGTAGTGCTGTGATTTCTCTATTAACTTTAGTAAGTTGTTTTTCAGTTTCGAGGAGTCTTTGCTCGAGAAGGGCTTCATCTTTTTTTCCGTTGCTCAATTCGGTCTGTAGACGTTTTTCTTCTCTTTGGAAATATTCGTGATCATTAGCTTTCTCTTTTTTTAATTCATCGATTTGAGTTTCCAGCGCTTCGATCTGTGCCGCTTGCTCTTCGCTAAAGGCTTCTGCTTCCGCGATTTTTTCCTTGGCCAGCGCTTCGGCTTGGCGTAATGCTTCCTGTTGACTTTTAATCTCCAGTTCAGCTAATGCTTGCGATTCAGCCCACATCTTAACAATCAATTGTTCAGTGTTTTTTTTCAGTGCTTCCGGCAGGCTAATCAAAGCGGGTAGGGCGGTTGCTTTTTCTTCCTGGTGCCAGGTCTTTAAAAAATTGGTAATGGTCGTTAGGGAGCCCCTGCCAAGAAACCGGTAAACCTCGATACTGCCGACCTTTCCCCCTTTTAATTGCAGTTCTTCCGCTGCTTCGTGTACTTCTTCTTCGGTTAAACGTTTCGCTTTGTTGATGGGGCTAATGTTGTTCATGGCGTTTCTCCGGGTTGGCTTTGATGTTGAGTCTATTATTTCATAAAGAGTGGTGCTTGTCAAGCAATATTATCATAATTATCATATTACGATAATGATAATTATGATATTACAGTAATATCATATTATGATAATTATCATAATAACACTTGACATTGCCCTGGATTTTGCTATACTAGACACGACTTAAAGCAAAGCGAGGGCTTTATTATGATCAACTACGAACAGGACTTTTACGGCTGGACACAAGAACAGGCTGCTTTGTTAAGGGCAGGGCGCTTAACTGAGCTGGATATAGAAAACCTGATAGAGGAGGTGGAGACAATGGGGCGCAGTGAAAAACGAGAATTGGAAAGCCGTTTAACCGTACTATTGCTGCATCTGCTGAAATGGAAGTACCAAGAAGTCAGACGTGGTAGAAGCTGGGAGCTGACGATTGACGAACAACGCATTCGATTTTGCAGAACCTTAAAGGAAAATCCTGGTATCAAGCCTTTGCTCGATGATATTCAAACTGATGCCTATAGACTCGCTGTTGTCCAAGCGTCCAGAGAAACCAAAATCAGTAAAAACGTATTCCCCTCTGAATGTCCTTGGGCATTGGAACAAATCACTGACGATAGCTTTTTCCCCGATTAAACGAGATAGGTCTTGTTGATACGCTAACATAAGTGTCGTGCAAGGGCGTGGTGACTGTCAGCGTTACGCCCCCTGAGGGGGTTGGGGGGCTTACCCTGCGAAAAGTGGCCCATTGGGCCCAGTCCTTAACGTGGGGGGTGCGACTTCGCTTGATCGTAGATAACCCGTGCGATTGTGCAACATCTGCCCACCCCACACCCTAACAATTCGCTTTAAACGCCTGTAATTCAACAGATAGGCGCAGAGAAACAGCGCCGTCTAGAGGGCGCATAATTTCCATTTCCGGCTTTTCCTGTCTGTAGGCATAGTGATAACATGCGCTAACACATAAACTAATTCAGAACTATAAGGATAAAGCATGGGCTTGCAAGACAGAGATTATATGAAAGCGCGGCATCAACAAAGAACCTCGCAAGAAAACGCCGACTCGTTTAAAAGCTATACTGGAAAATCGAGGGAGAAATCGAAATCATCGCTACATCCTTTAGTGCATGGCATCCTTTCATTATTCATGCTGGCGATGTTTATGCATTTTATGAATGTTTTGTATCAGACGATAACCTCTAGCAAGACCGGTAAAATATCAGAACCAAAAATTATTCTTAAACTGCCATTCATTAAAAAAACGCCTGAGCCTGAATTGATTTCAGGCGGCCTTATTTTGAATGCCGACTCCCAAGGCCATTTTAGAGGCACGGTGTTAATCAATAATGTTCTGATGCCTTTTATGATCGATACCGGCGCGACCCATACCGTTATCCCTACCAAACTGGCTCTGGCTGCTGGTTTACCTTTTGGAGAGTCTTTTTCGGCTGAAACAGCAGGGGGACTCGTTACTGATCGAAAAACCCATATCGACAGTTTTAAACTCGGCACAGCGGAAATCAAAAACCTGGAGGGCAGCATTAACCCTTATTTGGATCATGTGCTGATTGGCATGAACACCTTAAAGTATTTCCAAATGACTACAGCACCTAATGCCTTAACCTTGGTGGCTTATGCCAAGCCTGAAGAAATGGCCGCCATAGAAAGAGGCTTGTCTTTTTCTGCACCTTATCAGGCTCAAGCACCTTTAAAAAGGTCTGATTATCCGCCGTCCGTAGCGCCGTCATCTTCCTACGACACCCATCAACCGCCTAAAACCAAGTGGAAGAAAAGCGTCATCTGCGAGGGTACGCACTGCAAAACGCTTTACGATCAAAGCCGGTGAATTGAAGCCAATAATTACTTATGCCCGTTCTTTATTCCGGGCTTGATGAAGAGCGTTTGATTCATCTTTAAGTGGGTTTTGATTTTCTACTTTTCTACGTACGGCTTCTTTTTTTGGCGCTTCATCGATACAAGTAACATTGAACGGCTTACTGCTGGCATTCAAAGCTTCGATTTCGCCATGCTGATTTTCATTCATCCGGCAACGACGATCACGCTGTATGCCAACTGCTTGCATGGCATAACGTAGCGCCTTAATTTCATGTGCGCGTACAAAGTCACCATCGG
>CAZJOY010000136.1:0-11295 GCA_964547705.1 uncultured Methylobacter sp.
ATTCCCAAGACGGCCGAAAATGGCGCAGCTGTCCCTATTACGGTAGGCAGCAGCCTGAATAATGTTGAAAGTATCTCCATTCTGGTCGAGAAAAACCCCATTCCTTTGGCTGCTAAATTTGAATTATCTCGAGACCTGGAGCCTTTCGTTTCGGCCCGCTTAAAAATAGCCGAATCCTCCGCTGTGGCTGTTATCGTAGAGACAACAGAAGGTTTTTTTACCACCAGCAAGAAAGTCATCGTCACCCTTGGCGGCTGCGAGGTTTAGCATGTCGAGCATTAAAATTCGCACCAAACGCATGGATGGCAAGACGCAAATCAGGATGTTGATAGCTCATCCGATGGAACATGGCCGTAATCGTGACACTAAAACCAATGCACTGATCCCGGCGCATTTCATTCAGGAACTAACGGTAGAACATAATAAAAACGTTATTATTGCCGGAAACACAGGCGCCAATATTTCCAAAGACCCTTATTTTGCCTTTATGCTGAAAGGCGGCAATGCTGGCGACAAACTTACTATCAGTTGGGTGGATAACCTGGGCAACCAGGATAGCCAAGATCATATTATTAACTGATGTTACGCAACTAATCGTTTAATGTTCCAAGATCATTGACTAATAGCCCGGTAAGACCCGAAAAATATTCGCGGTGAATCTCTATTGCTTAGAATCAGTTGTTAAATGAAAGATTTAATCGCTCGCAAACATTAAGCAATCAATAAAAAAGCGCCCCAGGCAATAAAAGCAAGGCCGACTATTTTGCAAATAAGCTTTGCTTGCAAAGGCATCGACTTCTCGAATATAACCAATAAGGTTATCAAAGCCATTCCCAACAGGTTCATTACACCGACAACAAACATAATTAGCATTTGCGCCCAGCAACAGCCTACGCAGTAAGCGCCATGTTTGACGCCCATATTGAATGCGCCTGCCGAGCCATCCTGCCATTCATTTAATAAGAAACCCACCGGGGTTTTACAATAAATCAAACAGGCATTCTTAAGCGGCATGAATTGGTAAAAACCAGCCAGAAATAAGATACCGGCTGCCGATATTGAGTTTTGGCTATCCATCATTGGCGATAACCAAGCCAATCCATACATTTGCCATTGCAACACGGTTAACGCGCAACTGAATAACAGCCATACGCCCAGATAAGCCAAAATGAACAGGTACGTCAATTTAGCGGTCGCTTTGTCGTTCCGTTGCCGGCAAATTTTAATAAACGCCTGGATCATCGGAATCGCCGATGGCAGCATCATGGCTGCCATCATCACAGCCCACATGAAATAAACTAAAGCAAAATCCGTAACACGCCATGCCAGCGGCTCTGAGGGCGGCATCCATAGGCTCGACATCGGCTGCGACGTCATTTGATAATGTACATAAAACAGATAGCCCCACGCAGCCAAAATCCATGTCAGCACAATAACCAGCACAGGGTTTTGCATTTTAAACGGGAACATTACGGGTGATAAATAAAGGATGAAAAATAACCGTTACACTCGGAAAACTGCCAGTTTTTATCGTAATCTTGATACTGGTAATTTTTCGACTTGGCGACGACGGCGGGATGACTTGTTACTACGCACAACGGCGGATTGTTTATCGTTGACTGTCCGCCCGTTATTCCTGGAATGCTTTCAATATCGGCTTGAGCTATACCGGGAATGATCAATTGCCGACTGTTGCCTTGTTCGTAATAGTCGATTTTTACTTTTTTAACGCCTAACACCTTGTCAACAAAGCTCATCAAGATGGAAGGATGTCCGCCTTGCCGTCCGCTAAAAATTTGCACAATCGCATCGAGCTGGTTGTCATCGGCGCGCTCGTCCACATATAAAGCCGCTTGCCAGTTGCCGTCTTTCATGTTGCCCGGTGAATAGCACGCCATCGCGACATTCAAGTCATTCAACGATTGACCGTCCAGGTGCCCTTGCTCAATATGCCATGCAACCAGCAATTTACAGTCTCCTTCTGTCGGCGGTTGTAACCAGACACAAGGACAGGCGGTTTCGCAGTTACAGGTTTCGAAATAACTGCCTTGCAAAATCCAACTTTTGACTTCCGACATACTACCTCCTAAAACGGTTCTTTAAACGGCCTTAAATCCAATTCATGAGTCCATGCGCTAGGATGTTGTTTATGAATAGCCCAATAAGTCTCCGCGATCGCATCCAGCTGTAACAAACCCTCTTCGCCTTTCGCTTGAACATATTCCGGAAATTGATTCCTGGCTCGTTCGCCATCAATCACGCCGTCAATAACGGTATGCACCACATGTATGCCCTGCGGCGAGAACTCTCTTGCCATACCTTGCGCTAACGCCCTCAAACCGGCTTTAGCGGCTGCAAATCCGGTAAACGGCGGTTTCGCTCTTAGCGACGCTGTCGCCCCGGTAAAAAATAGCGTGCCTTTTTGTTGATCCTTCATTGCGTTGACCGCTTCCTTGCCGAAGAAAAAAGCCCCCAGGCAATTCTGCTTCCAAAGCGTGGTAAAAGTTTCTGTATCCATTTCCAACAGCGGCGATGGAATGTTGCTGTCCACATTGTAGACAGCAATATCAATAGCATGATTATCCAGCCGCGCCACTTTAAACAAGTGCGCCACATCGCGTTCAATGGTTGCATCGGCAAGCACCGTGGTGACCGATCCGCCTTTTTGCCTGATTTTTTCCGCTACTTGTTGAAGATTAGCTTCACTTCGCCCGGCTATATAGACGTGCAAACCTTTGGCTGCAAAATATTTGGCGAGTGTAGCACCCAAACCTTGCTCCGGACCAACCCCAATAATAACGGCTGAACATTTTTGTACCATGCTTAATCTTCTGGTTTTAACTTCATTTGGATTGAATAGGCTCGTAAGTATTCATGATTTTGACAGCTAAAAACCTATTAACCCTTGGCAATGCATTATTTATTACCGAATATCAGCGAGAAATTATTCGCAGGCATATCAATCTGCTCTTTTAACTCCAAGCCATGATTTTCAGCAGCCTTTTTCAAATCGGCAATATCTTTTAATCCCCACTCTGAAACGCCTGCCGAACTCAATGTTTCATGAAACTCTTTATTGGAATCGGTGGTAAAGGCGCCTTCAACTTGGAACGGACCGTAAATTAGCAAGAAACCATCGTCACTCAATAAATGCGAAGCACATTTCATCATGCTATCGGCAATTGAAATCGGTGCCACTTGAAAAATATTGATACAGAAAATGGCAGCAAATGAATACGGCTTGCCTGCATTAAACCAGGTTTCAGGATTGGTTAGATCCAGATGAACGGGATCGGCAATATTATCGTTCTTGTGATCGATTGACAGTTTCTTGATGTTATCGAAAACGGCTTGATCCTTATCGGAAGGATGAAAATGCAAATGGTTGAAGTGCGGCGCAAAGAAGTTAATATGCATACCGCTACCGCTGGCGAGTTCTAAAATATTTCCAGGATCTTTAGGCAGCTTTTCTTTTAAAACGCCGAGCAGCGGTTCACGGTTGCGGCTTCCGGCCCAGGCGACATATTCGCTTAATGGATGCGGGTCTAAAGGCGGCTTGTCTTGACTCATTATTAACTCCTCGTAATTATTACGGTTAAAGTTCAATGACAGCAAGTGTTGTGCCAGCAATCATCAAAAACTTTTACTTTAAAATTCAATCAATTGGATTTTAAGATTGTCAGATTAGCGAAGCCATGCTTCAATTAAAGAAAACCAACTTCACAAAAACACCATGAACAACAACTCTCTTTCCGATTTAACGCCTGTCTTTTTTCTGCAAACTTTCATCCTTGAACTGATGCATGCCAGTGAACAGCAGGGACAAAAACATTGCGAACAGTTGATCGAACATATCGCAAAAACCGCCGGCTGCTTTTTTGAACAAACCTATCGGGAAGAAGCTCACAAAAGCGAATGGCTCGACAAAGAAAGCTATATCGAGCTGATTCTCGGCCTTAAGAACAATATCGGTGGTAAATTTTCACTGGTCTCCAGCAATCAGGATTGCATTACCGTTACCAACAGCAGTTGCCCTTTTGGCGACCGCGTCACCAATTTCCCTGAATTATGCCGGATGACTTCCAGCGTCTTCGGCGGCATCGCAGCCAGGAATTTCGGCTACGCCAAAGTCGAGATCAAACAAAGCATTGCCCGCCAGGACGGTAAATGCGAAGTTTGCGTATACACCACACCGAACGCGGCAAAAGACCATCCGGGCATGGAATACACCGACACCACACCGGTTAAAGAGATGCAGGACATTAACGAACTGCACTCGCGCATTGAACAGAGCATGCAACAGATATGGCGCAAACAAAGCAAGCTACCTGCAAAGAAACACCAGCCTCCGGCGATTATTGCCAAATCGCCGACCATGCAGAAAATATTGCAAGCCATCGAAGTGGTCGCGCCGACTCAGGCAACGGTACTGATTCAGGGACAGACCGGCGTCGGCAAGGAATTGATTGCGCGCGCCATACATGCGATGAGCGACCGCAGCGATAAGCCTTTTATTCCAATTAACTGCGGCGCGATTCCGGAAAGCCTGATCGAGAGCGCTCTGTTCGGACATGAAAAAGGCGCGTTCACCGGTGCCATTGAAGTCCATCAAGGTTATTTTGAGCGGGCCGAAGGCGGAACCCTGTTTCTGGATGAAGTCGACTCATTATCCCCTGCCGCACAAGTCCGGCTGCTTCGGGTGTTACAAGAGGGCGAACTGGAAAGAGTCGGAGGCAAACAAACCTTGTCGGTTGATTTGAGAATAATCTCCGCAACCAATAACAATCTGGAAGAATTGGTTAGCCAAGACCTGTTCCGCAATGACCTGTATTACCGGATCAATGTGGTCCGGTTAAGCATCCCGCCGTTGGCCGAACGCCCGGAAGACTTGCCTTACCTTGTGCAATTGATCGTTCAGCGCTTGAGCAAGAAATATAACAAAGAAGTTGAATCGGTCAGCCGTGAAGTCATGCAAAAAATCCGCGCTTATCCGTGGCCGGGCAATGTCCGTGAACTGGAAAACATACTGGAGCGCAGCATTTTGTTTGCTACCGGCAAAGAAATGACTGAGTTGGATTTGCCGCTTCCGGCCAACACACTTAACATTGAACAATGGAAAAATATTAAAGAACACGCTATTGCCACGGCGGAACAAGTGTTTCTTGAAAGCGCGCTAAAACAGCATCAGGGCGATGTAAAAAAAGTCGCGGAAGAAATGGAAATTACATCGCGAGCAGTTTATACCAAGCTTAAAAAGTATGGGATTAATTTGGCGGATTATCGTAGGGCTTAACCAGCTAGTGCGGTAGGATGCAGCGAGCGCTGATGGGTTTCGTTATCACCCTACCCATCCTACCGCGCTGAATGCCTCATTGAGACTATTGAAGCAAATATTTAATACCCTCAACGATAAGACTGGGCTTCGCGACGCAAATCATCAAGCTGCCGTTCGTGGTAGTAAAGATCATCGCGAAGATAATGGTACCGGCGATCCATGTCCCGCAGATCGGAACGAATCCGCTTGCGGTCCCCATCATTTAATTTTTTGTTGTGCAAACTGCTTTCTTTGCTGGAGATTTCTTGATCAAGCCTATCCAGTTCAGCGCGGTGTTCGTAAATGGCAAATGCAGCTGAATGATAGCGCCCAAATAAGCCATCTATGGATGGCGGGCAGACATGCTGGTACCGATGCCCACTCAATCCTACGCTGAAGGCATTATCAATTCGGCAATAATCGTGCAATCCTTGTTCGCGGCCGGAAAAATACGCCTCATTGTTTATTGCAATGCCATATTCATAACAGGCTTTTACGTGATCTGACAGTCGGCTACTAATTTCACCGGCGCGTCCATCACGAATCCCCACTCCAAACCAATCGCCACGACGACAGTCTTCCTCGCTCAAGGTTGCGCAACCTGATAGAAAAATTGCACAAACAAACCCTGTTAAACAGTGCAATTGACATCTCACTTTATCGGTTTTCATAGTTTAGTTCGACTTTTCCACGCTAATTTTCAGTGTCAGGCTTCGAATCCGATCTCGGAGGAGGATAGACCGGATTCGTCCCCAAAGAGCAAAGACAAACTGGAAGGATCCGGCCTATCGACCTGATTCGCTGAATACGCGTCCAATAGAGGCTCAATATGTCGTACCGATCTAGGCGTGGTATAAACAAGATAGCAAGTTCCATCATCAGACCAGCATCCAAACATCGCCATACCCTTGGGCCCGTTTCTAGCAATATAGGCCGCCCGGAATACGCCCAAGAGCATGGCAACTTCACCGGATTCGTATTCCTGGCGCGAGAATGTGATGCGATACCAACTCATGCTTTTTGCCATCTCATGCCTGCCGTCATTAAAATCCCCAAAATTTATCTGCATAGCGCCGGTATGCTGCGCCAAACGCAGCTGCTTGATCTATGTTTTCGGCGTAGCGACCCAAGAATCTTAACATCTGACTGCTATTCGAACCAATCAAGCCATCTTGACGATTACCGGTAAAGACCAAATTGGGTCGGGTGTCGCCTTTCAATCTGTGATGACTTACCTGAATTGAATGTGGCAGCTAGGCGGATTCTATGCCTGCCGGAGGCGAATAGCAAAAATCGGCCAAAACCGGACTTTTGTAAGTTGATGGCGAAACCGTAAATTTCTGATCAAATGCCTTCATCTACTGATCTATTCAAGGCATTGCGGTTGATGTCACTATTTGGTCATTTTGTATTTTCATCCGAATTGAATTGCTGATTGACTTTCTACTGAGTATTGGCAATGTATTACTGGAGGAGGATACTTAGGGTGACCGTTTTCCAAAATAGGGGCAAATCATGACCACTACTAAAAAACTCAAATGGCTATTATCGCTGGTGCTAATTTTCGGTGGATTTACGATTTATAAGTTATTTGAAGGACTGGTCCATAATCCTGCCTACCAAGAGCATGAATGGATATTCAAAATCATTTCGGAATTTGGCTTGTTCGT
Source organism: uncultured Methylobacter sp. (assembly GCA_964547705.1). Taxonomy (GTDB): domain Bacteria; phylum Pseudomonadota; class Gammaproteobacteria; order Methylococcales; family Methylomonadaceae; genus Methylobacter_A. The sequence goes on from CAZJOY010000136.1 coordinate 6,985, forward strand.
ATCCGTCGTCGTTTCGGTTGGTTATTTTCACCACTGGTTTATCGCTGCTGAAGAGCACAAGGAATCCGAAATAAGTCTGCGTGAAACTCTTTCCAAGTACGTCGATAGTATTTTGCTGAATTCCGTTAAAAGAGGATTTTCCGGTATCACCAATAAAGAATTCGATTTCAGCCAAATTATGCAAGGATTAAAAGCGGGGGATTATGTCTATTGGCTGATCACTTTCGACCCTCGCTTCAAAAACAAATCGAGGGAACTGGAGAATGGGATAAAAAACGGCGTGCATTTCAGGATGTTGATTTTAAAAGCCGATTCCCATATCGGCGAATTACGCGCAACGGAAACGACCGGCTTTAACCCGCACGAATTCAACGAATACTCCAAATTATTCAAAGTTTCACTAGAAGATGTGATTAGTCGCATAGGAGATAAGATAACGGGGTCGTTAGGCGTTTTTGTTTACGACGGCCTGCCCTGCATTCCCCTGTTTATTATCATCCGCAAAGAGTCCAGAAAAGTTGAAGTTTATAGCAGCTATTATTTAACCGAACCGGTTTCGAAAATGCCTTATCTGCATTGGGAAACGGGGCTTAATTTCAGCGAGCAGACTTCGTTCGAATCGGACTGCTGGAATATGACCGAGCTGTTTCTCGACTATTTCAAAACACGCTGGGAAATGGAAAAGGAAAAACTTTATGGCACCACAGAAAAAGAAATCGTCGAAAATAAAGATTTTATTTATGCTCCAGCTTCAGCCAGAGAAAAATGTATTGAGCTTTTTACTGAATAACTGATGTTATGCAGCCGGGTAGAGGGCGCATCGCACACCATTTCCGAATGTTGAAAAACAGAGCACATCTCTAAAGCATCTCAACGAGTAATCCATTTCAAACATCAATATTTCCAGCACCGTTGAACATCGAAAAGGGGCGCTGTGCGCCCCCTACCCGGCTTAACATCTGACTGCTATTAGAACCAAACAAGCTATCTTGACGATTACCGGTAAAGACCAAATGGGGTCGGGTGTCGTCTTTCAATCTATGATGACTTACCTGAATTGAATGTGGCAGCTAGGCGGATTTTATGCCTGCAGGAGGCGAATAGCAAAAATCGGCCAAAACCCGCCATTGAAAATTGATGATTAACTATGATCTGTTGTTCTCCGGAAACTGTTTTTTATGTGAATTTACATGTTATCCAGTTTAGAAAAGCTATTCTTGTCAGATAAGTTTGAAGAGAGTATAAAATAATTGTGCTTAGATAATAACTTGTTAGGCCGCGTGGAAGAAAAAGCCGGAGCGAGTGCATGAAATCGCTAATTGAGCAGAGGGCATCATCATGAATTCGACGAGTACCGTTGACCTGGAGTTCAATCCTGAACGCGATGATCTGGGCAAGGGCAAAGAGCTTAGAAATGGACTGTCCGTTGCCCTGCAGATCGGGAACACCCTCTGGGTCGCCAACGACGAATCGATCAGCCTGGAACGGCTCTCCCTCATCGAGGAAGGTAACACCGGCAACTACAAATGTGGCCGCCATCACAAGCAATTCTCTCTCGATAATTACATTCAGCTGCCAGTAGCGCCTCCCAATGATCCCGCGGACCTGGAAGAGGTGGACGTGGAAGGGCTGGACTACGAAGACGGCTACCTCTGGTTGGTGGGGTCACACAGTCTGAAGCGCAAAAAGCCGACGCTTAAGGATGGGGCCAAGGAGGCCCAGAAGCAATTGGCTAAGGTTAGCACGGACGGCAACCGTTACCTGCTGGCCCGCATCCCCATTGTTGAAGGCGCCGGGACGTACACCTTGACGAAAGAAGTTACGCAGAAGAGAAAAAAGTACACCGCCGCCCAACTGCGTGGTAACGCCCATGGTAACGACTTGACTGAGGCATTGAGAGGGGACAAACATCTGGGATCGTTCCTCGCGATCCCAGGCAAGGACAATGGGTTTGATATTGAGGGGTTGGCCGTGGCAGGCAAGCGCCTCTTCCTTGGGCTGCGCGGGCCGGTCCTGCGTGGATGGGCGGTGATCCTGGAAATGGAACTAGAGGAGGATAACAAGAAGCCATCTATGCTGAGAATGAAGCCAATTGGACCGAAACAGCGCCTTTACCGAAAACATTTCCTCCAGCTAGGCGGTCTCGGTATCCGCGACATTTGCGCGCAGGGCTCAGATCTGTTGATTCTGGGAGGTCCGACCATGGATCTGGACGGCCCAGTCACCATCTTTCGTTGGCCGGGTGGTACAAAGCCAAAAGGTGAGCGTGTGGTTCCGGCCGACGAGTTGGAGCGTGTTCTGGATGTGCCCTACGGCCAGAGTGTAGACCACGCCGAAGGCATGACGTTGTTCTCTCCGGATGGCGGCACAGTCCGCTCGCTCCTTGTTGTTTACGATTCCGCGTCCAAGAGCCGGCAATTGGGAGAGAGCACGGCGGTGGCAGACGTTTTCCTCCTGCCTGGAACTGCCAACCCAAGAAGAGCTTAGCCGTTGCGTCGAGAGAAAAGCATGGACAAAAAGTATCCGTTCCACGCCGAGAATGCCTGAATGATTTAAAAACGCTGGCTATACTTTTTAATTAACGAAGTAATGCTCTAATTGTTAATACGAGAGTGATGGGCTCATTCACTGCGCAGCCGTTTTATTCAAAAAAGCCGTACAAGTACATAACCTCATCCTCTCCTTCTAAGATGAACTTTACGTCATCATCGGAAATTTCTACATCCAGTGGATATGGCTCGGCTTCATCGCCGAAATAGTCGGATTTTATGTAAAACTCATCCTCGCTTTCTTTTACTAGAACTACTGAATAAGTATCTTTGTCTTCGCTTTGATCAATGTTTCTTAAAGTGAAGCGTATGTTATTGCCATCGGCGGCAACGACGGGGTTTTGCTCTGTTTGCTCATACTCGCAGACTACATCTTCGTCGTCCATAAACACATAAGTCATCGAAAAATGCTTGAGGCGATTAAAATCTACAGTCATTACATAACTCCCAACATATTATCCAACGCTTTCGCGCTGGTTCCCAAGCAGGAGCTTGGGAACCAGCCTATCTCTTAATGGCAGTGACCGGCTACGAGAGAAGACGCTCTTTGGCATCTCTGTCATAAATCACCACGCCCACGCGGTCGATATGCTCAATCAAATCGATATTACTGAGCTGTGCGTATTGCGACAAATCCACCGTGTAAGGCAAAAACAAATCATCAATCTGGTCTTCTATTTGCATTAACTCGGCAAATTCAAGCACGTCGCCTTTGATGGTTAAGTCTATATCCGAGCCGGGGCGATAGTTACCCTTGGCGCGTGAACCGTAAACCAGCACTGAGTTAATGGCTTTGTGCCGAAAGAAAACACTGTTAAGTTTATCTAAGGTGGTTTGCGACAAGCCCAGTTTGGCCGCTGTAGCTGTTTTCATTGCAGGTGTTTTTGCATGTCCGTTTGCAGAAGTTCAAACAGCGGAAAGTAATCGTTTATTATCGCTACAACCAGTTGTTCAGCGGTTTGCTCATCATAGGCATACGAAGATACATTCCTACTCTGAATCATCGCCATCCATTGTTCGCCGTCAGCTATCAGCGCAACCTTAAAAGCTTCGCGGGTGGCGTCTTTTGAACCTTTAATCGATTGGTTGCCCTGGTCTTCCAGGTAGTCCTTCAGGACATTCCAGGCCAATTCATGAGTAAACTCAAAGGCCTGGATAACACCTTGTTTCTCCAGTAAAGACAATGGACGCTATTTGCTGAGTTCTACGGCATTTTTAAGCTGTACCAAGGCTTTTTTAAAATTAGCAAAGCGTTGCTGCCAACGAATATCCAGAGTATTCATAAACAAAATCCTCGCTAAATTCTCAATGGCACAACGTTAATTGGTTTTACTCAAAAAAACCATACAAATACATAACCTCATCCTCGCCTTCCAGAATGAACTTTACATCGTCATCTGAAATCTCGACATCCAGCGGATAAGGCTCCTCGGCATCGCCAAAATAATCGGATTTTATGTCAAATTCGTCATCGTCGTTTTTGACCAGGACGACCGAATAAATATCTTTGTCTTCGCTTTGATCGATATTTCTCAAGGCAAAACTGATGCTGTTGCCATCGGGCGCAACGACGGGGTTTTGCTCTGTTTGTTCATATTCACAGACGACATCTTCTTCGTCCATGAATACATAAGTCATTGAAAAATGCTTGAGGCGATTAAAATCTACGGTCATTACATAACTCCCAACATGTTATCCAACGCTTTTTTGGCATAGTTAGCTACGTCTTCAGGTACTGAAATCCGGTTAACCACATGACCCG
>CAZJOY010000137.1:0-11189 GCA_964547705.1 uncultured Methylobacter sp.
TCTGGGCGTGGTATCTTTAGTCAGAATTGTTCATGGCAGTATTCGCAGAAAGCAAAAGATCACCATCATGTCCACCGGCAAGTCGTTTATCGCCGAGAAAGTTGGGGTTTTTACGCCCAAACGGCTGGAAAAAGAAATTTTAAATACCGGCGAAGTCGGCTATGTCGTGGCCGGTATTAAAGATATTTTCGGCGCGCCGGTCGGCGATACTATCACATGGACCGATAAACCTGCGACCGAACAGCTCACCGGATTTCAACGGGTTCAACCGCGCGTTTTTGCCGGGTTGTATCCGGTCAGTTCGGATCATTATGAGGATCTACGCGAGGCGCTCAAAAAATTAAATCTTAATGATGCGTCCTTGTATTTTGAGCCGGAAACGTCCCAGGCTTTGGGCTTCGGTTTCCGTTGCGGTTTTCTCGGTATGCTGCATATGGAGATTGTGCAGGAGCGTTTGGAAAGAGAATACGATGTCGATCTGATCACGACAGCGCCTACCGTTATTTATGAAGTCATTACCCAGAACGATCAGGTTTTGATGATCGATAATCCAGCCAAGCTGCCGGATATGGGAACCATCAAGGAAGTCAGGGAGCCTATTATCAGAGCCAATATCCTGGTTCCTGAAACCTATCTGGGCGGCGTCATCACGCTATGCATAGAAAAACGCGGTGTGCAAAAAGACATGCAGTACGTCGGCAGACAGGTATCGCTGCATTATGAAATGCCGTTGAGCGAAGTGGTGCTGGATTTCTTCGATCGCTTAAAATCGGTGAGTAGAGGCTTTGCATCGTTTGACTACGAGTTCCTGCGCTTTCAACCGGCCGAGCTGGTCAAACTGGATGTGTTGATCAATGCCGAAAAGGTCGATGCCTTGTCTATCATCGTGCATCGCGATCTTAGCCAAAACCGCGGGCGGGACTTGGTTGAAAAAATGAAAGACCTGATACCGCGGCAAATGTATGAGGTTGCGATACAGGCGGCTATCGGCTCCAAGGTTATCGCCCGTTCCACCGTTAAAGCGATGCGGAAAAATGTAATCGCGAAATGTTATGGTGGCGATATCAGCCGTAAGAAGAAATTGCTGGAAAAGCAAAAAGCCGGTAAGAAACGTATGAAGCAAGTCGGTAATATTGAGATTCCTCAAGAAGCATTCTTGGCCGTTTTGCAGCTTAACAAAGAATAAATATCAGGTGACATTGGCGGAGACAAGCTTAGATTGCATCGCTGTTAGCCGTTTGTCAGTCGCCTTTAGTCTTTAACCCTTCAACTGGAATATATAAACATGGACTATGATTTTTCCTTCTTTCTTGTCGTTGCCACATTGGTTACCGGTATCATTTGGGGTGGATACTTGCTGGTGCTTAAATCGAGAGGAGAGATTTTTGATGAAGAAAGAGAACCCTGGTTTGTAGAGTATGCGCGTTCTTTTTTTCCTGTGGTACTGATTGTATTATTGTTGCGCTCATTTATAGCTGAACCTTTCCGCATACCTTCCGCATCGATGATGCCGACCTTGCTGATAGGCGATTTTATTCTGGTCAATAAATTCGCTTATGGAATACGGTTACCGGTTATCAATAAAAAAGTCATTGAGTTGAATGAACCCAAACGCGGGGATATTGTCGTTTTTCGCTATCCTAAGGACCCGACTGTTGATTACATCAAACGTGTAATTGGTCTGCCGGGCGACAGAGTCGCTTATTATGATAAAAAGCTTCATATTAATGGTGTTCCGATTAATCAAGTTTCTCTAGGGCGCTATCAAGGTGTAGGTCAAGGCGAGGATATGACCGGGAATGAGCATTTGTTGGAAGATTTAACCGGTGTTGAGCACAGTATTTTGATCAGGAATGGCGCGCTGTCTGCCGAAGGTGTCTATATCGTGCCGAAAGGGAGTTATTTCGCGATGGGCGATAACCGCGATAACAGTAACGATAGTCGTTATTGGGGGAATGTTCCTTAAGAAAATATGGTTGGGAAAGCTTTTTTTATCTGGATTAGTTGGGACTGGCAACATAAAGGTGTAGGTCTTGACCGTATTGGTAAAGTGTTGAAATAAGTGACTATACTTACTTCTTTTATAAAACATCTGGAGAAAAAAATGAATTTATCGTCTAAGCATCAGCAGGGTTTGACTCTGATTTCACTCGTTTTTGTTTTAGGTCTCATCGGATTTTTTGTTTTACTGACACTTAAGATACTTCCTATCTACCTGGATCACGGTAAAGTAAAGAGTGCGATGGAGGCGTTAAAAGCTACTCCTGATCTTGCAACAAAAAGCGAATTTGAGGTCAGGGACAGCTTAACTAAGCGCTTTAACATTAATTATGTTTATGACGTCAAACAAGATGATATTAAGGTTGTCAAACATGGCAATTATTTGAAAGTGGATATTGAGTATGAGACCGTTGTGAAATTGGTAGGCAACTTGAGCGCATTAGCCGAGTTTCATGAGACTATTGAGGCAGGGCAAGAGTGATAAAAAAGCCTGAAGAGCTATCTAAAAAGCTGGGGTTGACGTTCAATAATCCTCGGTTTTTTACCATGGCTTTAACCCATCGAAGCGCAAGTTCGAATAATAACGAACGGTTGGAATTTTTGGGTGATTCAATTTTGGGATTTGTTATTGCCCAAAAATTATATGAGTTGTTTCCAGATGCTTGCGAAGGCGTTTTAAGCCGGTTAAGAGCAAGCTTGGTCAATCAGAGTTCGCTTGCAGAACTCGCTAGAAAACATCAACTGGGTGATTATTTATTGCTGGGTTCGGGGGAGTTGAAGAGTGGCGGTTTTCGCCGCGATTCCATTCTGTCTGATGCCGTGGAAGCTATTATAGGTGCGTTGTATAACGATCAAGGCATGAATGCTTGTCAGCAATGGATCTTGCAGCTATTTTCAGAAAAACTGAAAAATTTGTCTCTGGATAACTGGCAGAAAGACCCTAAAACCCAATTACAGGAGTTGATGCAAGCCAAGAAAATGGACTTGCCCGATTATACTTTAATGACCATGTCCGGGCTTGCGCACGAACAAACGTTCAAAGTTAAGTGTACGACCTCATTAGTAGCAGAGTCTTGTATTGGTACTGGAAATTCCAGAAAAAAAGCCGAACAGTCGGCGGCAGAGCTTATGCTCGAATTGTTAAATAAGGACACTAAATGAATTGTGGTTTTGTCGCCCTGATTGGGCGGCCCAATGTCGGCAAATCAACCTTGATGAATCATCTGCTGAAGCAGAAAATCAGCATTACTTCGCGCAAGCCCCAAACAACCCGGCATCGAATTCTCGGTATTAATACTACTGACGCCGGGCAGGCCATTTATATGGACACGCCGGGCATGCATAACAGTGAAAAGCGTGCGCTGAACCGTTATTTAAACCGGACAGCAGAAACGACCTTGTTGGGCGTCGACGTGATTGTCTGGCTGATCGACGGCTTGTCTTGGCATGAATATGACGAGGCTATCTTCAAAAAACTGGAACAGGCAGGTTTGCCGGTGATTCTTGCTGTTAATAAAGTTGACAAGGTGGCAGACAAGGAAGCTATTTTAGCGTTTTTCAACGAAGCTCAACATCGTTTTCCATTTAAACATTTGATACCTATTTCCGCGCTAAAAAGGACTAATCTTGATGAGCTGGAAAGCTTGATCATGGCGTTATTGCCTGGACGGGATTTGATCTATCCTGCGGATCAGGTTACCGACCGGTCCGAGCGGTTTCTGGCGGCTGAGATTGTCAGGGAAAAGCTAACCAGACGTTTAGGTGCTGAACTTCCTTACGCGCTGACGGTAGAGATTGAGCGTTACGAAGAAAAACCTAATATCACTAAAATATATGCCATTATTTGGGTAGAGCGTTTGACTCAAAAGAACATCGTAATCGGTAAAGACGGCGATATGTTGAAAAAGGTTGGTATCGATGCCCGTTTGGATATAGAAAAGCTGATCGGACAGAAGGTTTATTTGCAACTTTGGGTCAAAGTTAAAAAAGGCTGGTCGGATAGCGAACGAGCCTTACAAAGCTTGGGATTTAATGACTGAATCGGCAGTTTATTTGCAACCTGCTTTTATCTTGCAGCACCGCAAATACCGGGAAACAAGCCTGATTATTGACGCATTGACCCGAGATTTTGGCCGGATTTCCCTACTGGCCAAAGGTGTAAGAAAAACCAAGTCAAAAACAGCAGGGATGCTGCAACCCTTCATTCCATTGCTCATTTCCTATTTTGGCAAGGCGGAGTTAAAAACGCTGACCGATGTTGAGCGTAGCACCTGCGCTCGACAGGCTTGCGGCGTGCAGACCGTTTCTGAAGATCGCCGCGCTGGTTCCGGACCAGCCCACGACATACACTCTATCCCTGGAGATATAATCCAGCCGCTTAGAGAGATTAAGGGGCTTGCGCTGTATTGCGGTTTTTATGTTAATGAATTGATCGGATATTTTCTGCACAAATATGATCCTCATCCTGAAGTTTTTGATTATTACAACCAATGTTTATCTTGTCTATCGGATGGAGCCAACATAGAAGCTGCATTGCGGCAATTTGAGCTTAATCTGCTGGAAGCAGTGGGTTATGGCTTGCAGCTAGAGTACGATGATAATGAAAATCCCATTGAGTCTTTCAAGAAATATGACTTCAATGTCGGCCAAGGAGGAGCTGTCGAGGCTTTGACTGGGCGATTTTCAGGTAAGACTTTGCTGGCACTAAATTCCAGGGAGTTAAACGATCCGCAAGTATTAATCGAAGCGAAAATACTGATGCGTACGATCATTGATGTTTATCTACAAGGTAAACAGCTTAAAAGCCGAGCGGTAATTAATGAAATCATAAAGCATATCAGTGCCGAACGGGACCTGTAATCCTAATTTTTTACCCCAATCACAATAATCTCGAACGGAGTGGGCGGAGCTACAAACTCTGTCCAGCGTGAAAAATGAATAAAAAAGATATCTTATTAGGCGTGAATATCGATCACGTCGCTACCTTGAGGCAAGCCAGAGGTACGCTTTATCCTGAAGTGATCCAGGCTGCATTGATTGCCGAGCAGGCCGGCGCTGACGGCATTACCGCGCATTTGCGGGAAGATCGTCGGCATATTCAGGATAGAGATATTTATTTATTAAAAGATATGCTTCATACCCGGCTGAATATGGAAATGGCAGTAACTGATGAAATGGTCGGTATAGCGGTCAAAGTGCAGCCTTATGCCTGCTGTTTGGTTCCTGAAAAACGGGAAGAATTAACTACCGAGGGTGGGCTGGATGTCGCCGGCAACCTGCATCGCCTGCAATGGGCTTGCGATAAATTGGCTGGCGCAGGTGTTGAAGTGTCTCTATTTATTGACCCTGATGAGCTGCAAATTGATGCGGCGGTAAAAGCCGGAGCGCCGGTTGTGGAATTGCATACCGGCTGTTACGCCGATGCCGGTAATCCTCGGCAGCAAGCCGAAGAGTTGGCGCGGATCAGAAAGGCCGCTGTTTATGCACATAGTGCCGGGTTGCAAGTTAATGCCGGGCATGGTCTGAATTTTCATAATGTGGAGGCAATCTGTGCAATACTGGAAATAGTAGAGCTTAATATCGGCCACTCGATCATCGCGCAGGCAGTATTTTCGGGCTTGGCTCAGACAGTTAAGGATTTGAAGCGCATTATGCGTGGTGCGAGATTGCAGCGCAGTCTGTGAGGATAGGGCCGGTCTGGCAGGGCGCGTGATGCTTGACCTTAATCGGCGTAGATTAATCAGGACTTTGTTTATTGCTGCCGAATAGTTGGAGGGTGTGTTCCGTTTTTTTGTCGGAGGGTGCAACAGATATTGTGGGCAACCCGAAGTCTTTCATTCCTTAGTAATTTTGAATGATGACAAAATCGTCGACTAGAAGGCGGCGTTCTATCCAGAGCAAAAACAGCTAATACAAGGATGTATTTGGTGAATTGACGCAATGGGGGGGCATGAGTCACACGGAAAGTGACAATGCACCATTGAATGGATAGGACGAATCGTCAAACGTTAGTTTGCAAAACCGTGCTTTTGCATGCGGTAAAGCAAGGTGTCGCGAGAAATACCCAATAGTTTTGCAGACTTGCTGCGATTGCCTTTAGTGCGATTCAAGGCTTGATGTATTAAATCAGCCTCTAACGTATCCAGTTGTAGGCCGTTTTCGGGAAGAGTGAAATCCGTTGGTGCAGGTGTATTGCTAGTGTATTTGGTTGTGAATTCAGGCGGAAGATTTTCCGGTTCGATCAGTCTGCCGGCTAATAAAATGCTAAGTCTTTCGCATAAATTACGTAATTCGCGAATATTTCCCGGCCATGAGTAAGCTTTTAGTGTTTTTAAGGCTTGCTTGCTGAATTTTGGCGCAGTCAGTGTATGTGTATTTTCAAATAAGGTTAGGAAGTGTTTGATCAGTGATTCAATATCTTCAGTGCGTTGCGCCAGTGGCGGTAGCTCTAAAGGGATGACATTCAAACGAAAATACAAATCCGACCTGAATTGACCGGTTTCAATTTGCTTGCTTAGATCAGCGTTTGTTGCGGAAATAACGCGGACATCGACTTTATAAGGTTTGATTTCGCCAACGGCAAGACATTCGCCGGATTCAAGAAAACGCAATAACTTTGCCTGGATCGACAGCGGTAAAGAATTGATCTCATCGAGAAACAGGGTGCCACCATCCGCAGCCTGAAAAAGACCTTGCTTGTCCGATGTTGCTCCGGTGAATGAGCCTTTTTTATGACCGAACAACTCCGATTCGATCAGGCTTTCAGGCAATGCGGCGCAATTTAAGGTGATAAAGGCCTTATTGGCACGAGCACTGGCTTGCTGGATTGCGGTGGCGAGCACCTCTTTACCGGTACCCGTTTCGCCTTTAAGCAATACTGTAACATCGGTAGCGGCAACGATTTTGGCGCTACGGATTAACGAATCCAAAGCGGGAGATTGACCAATGATCGCGTTAAAATGATCCATAGATGCCTCTTAATGTAGTGCCATATGTGTTGTGATGGCCATGGGATTGAGCCAGGGCAAGGCCGCCAGCACAGAAAGCACAATCATGAACAGGCCTATTGCCTGCTTGAAGCGCTGCATTCTGGATAACCTTGTTAGAATTCCGGTCATTATACCGACTCCCATGACCGCTGGTAAAGTTCCCAAGCCGAAAAACAGCATAGTCAGCGCGCTATGGCTAATATTATCCGCCGTTGCGGCTAGGGCAAGAGCCGAATAGACCAAACCACACGGTAGCCAACCCCATACCATGCCGAAAAGATAAGCTTGTCTGCAATTTTTAACCGGGATCAGTTTGCGGCCTAACGGTTCGATCATTTTCCAGAAGCGCAAGCCGATTTTTTCAATATACGCAAAGCGAGGAAACCACCCTGCAATATAAAGCCCCGCCCCTGCCATGATGGTAGCGGACAGCAATTGCAGCAGCCTATGCCCGGTGATTTCGCCCATCGGCATGGTAACTAATGCTTCAATAAGGCCTGCTAATGCTCCGGCAACTGTGTAGCTGGTGATACGGCCAATGTTGTAATTGAACACAAAAGGAAATAGCCGGTTTTTCTGACTACGTATTTCCGGGCTGAGGCTTAAGGTTAACGTGCCTATAATGGAGCCGCACATGCCGATGCAGTGCATGCTGCTGAATAGACCCATGGTAAATGCGACCAGATACGAGGTAGTAAAAGCGAGATCAAATTCCATAGTCGCAGGGCATTAATTTATAAACGATGTAAAGACTGCTCTTTCTTAATCCGAGCTTATTGAAATTGCGCAAGAATTTGCCCCTGAATCTTCTCGGCCATTGCTCTACGGTTTTCGGCATCGCGGATAGGTCTGCCGACGACGATATAATCGGCGCCGTTCTGGAAAGCCATTTCCACGCTAACCACGCGTTTTTGATCGTCTTCTTCTCGATTATCGACAGGTCTGATGCCGGGAGTGATAACGAGCAGTTTATGATCCAGTTCTTCTCTGAGCATCGCGACTTCAAGGCCGGATGAAACAATGCCGTCGCAGCCGATTTGCAAAGCACGTTTAGCGCGGGATAAAACCAGTTCGCGCACATCGCAGGCAAAGCCTAAATCGTCAAGATCGCCGCGATCCAGGCTGGTTAAAGCCGTTACGGCTAAGACTTTAAGGTCGCCTTTTTCCTTCGCGGCGGCTTCCATAATCGCATCATTGCCGTGAATCGTGGCAAGATCCACGCCCTTGCTGCTTAAGGCTCTAATTGCCCGGCCTACGGTGGCGGGAACATCGAAAAACTTTAGGTCGACAAAGATTTTTTTATTTTGCTGTTTTAGCCATTCAATGAAACCGAAATAATCGCCCGACATAAACAATTCCATGCCGACTTTGTAAAAGATTACCGAGTCGCCAAGTTCTTCCACCAAAGCTTGCGCTTCGGGGATGCTGGGTACATCCAATGCCATAATTAAGCGTTCACGGACAGGGATGGATTTGGTTGAGATAAATGATTGGGACATATAATTAAGGTAAAAGGTTCAAGGTAAAAGGTTCTTGTCTATTCGGTCACTAGGCCTTGTTTATGCCAAGCCTGTATTCCGCCGTTCAGTAAGAAAACCTTGGGAAATCCTGCCGCTTTCAATGCCAATTGGGCTTGTGCGGAACGTAGGCCGGCTACGCATTGGGTGATAACCGGGCGGTTTTTATAAGGTTCAAGCTCTGGTAGCCGTTTATTCAGTTGGGATAGTGGTATACGAATGGCGCCGTGAATATGGTGTTCGTTCCAGTCGCCATTTTCACGCACGTCGATAATAACGGCTTGGTTTTTGACGCGCATGGTTGCGGCTTCTTGCGCCGAGATGACATCGGTTTCCGCGATTGCAAAAGGGCTGGCTATTAATAAAAAAACACCAAGTTGGCAATACTTTGAAAATAAACGCACTTAAACGCTCCCGGATAATAAGTCGACATATATTACCGGAACTTGTTTTAACGGTGAATGTTAAAATTCACTATTGCCACAATAGACCTCGATTATGAATTCAACATTGATACAAATGACCTTGCTGATGGCGTCCGGTGCGGTTTGGCGTTTTGCCAAGCCGGCGGGGTTGTCGGCCGAGCAAACGCGGCTGGTGCTGACCACGGTGGTCTATTACTTATTGTTGCCGGCCATGGTTCTGGAAGTCCTTTGGTCGGCAGATATCGGTTTGCATTCATTTCAATATACCTTGTTGGGTGTGGGCAGCATTGTTTTTGCGATGTTTTGTCTTTGGATGGTTGGTGCATTGTTTAAGTTTGAAGATAGACGGATGGGAGCGATGATATTAGCTGCGGCATTTCCTAATGTGACCTATTTGGGTTTGCCGGTTTTAGAGCAAACGTTTGGCAATTGGGCCAGATCGGTGGCCATACAGATGGATTTGTTTGCCGCCACGCCGTTATTGTTTACTCTCGGAGTGGTTGTGGCCCGGCATTACGGTGAAGAGAGTGCGGAAAAGCCTAAGTCGTTATGGCTATTTTTTAACGCGCCGCCATTCTGGGCTGCGGCTGTTGCCGTTATATTCAATATTAACGGTTTGGTTGCTCCGGTATGGCTCATCGGCGTACTGCAAAAATTATCTGCGGGTGTAGTACCGTTGATGCTGTTTTCTTTAGGGTTGGCTCTAAGCTGGAAAGCGGTCACTGTTCGTAACGTTCCCTATGTGATCCCCGTTATGTTAATTAAAATGGCACTGATGCCGTTGTTTGCAACGGTTCTGGTCGGCTATTTGCCTATCAACGGAGAATACCGGGCGGCCGCAGTGCTTGATTTGTCGATGCCGAGCATGTTGCTGGGCATTGTTTTCTGCGACCGCTACCGGCTGGACAGCTCGTTGTATGCGATGGCGGTAACAGTGACTACAGCAATCAGCCTGATTGCGTTGCCGTTCTGGCATAGCGTATTAATGAGTCCGAATTAACCAATTAACCGAAGAGCTTTCAACATGAATCCAACGCTAGAAATCTTTTCGCAAGGAGAAGAAGTTGTTACGGGGCAAACTGTCGATACCAATGCGGCCTGGTTGTCAGAACGAGTTGTCACCATGGGTTTTAATGTAACCCGGCATACTGCGGTAGGCGATAAACTGGACGACCTGATAGCTTTGCTGCGGGAAATTTCAGCTCGCGCCGATTGCTGCATTTGTACAGGCGGATTGGGGCCGACTAGCGATGATTTAACTACCGAGGCCGTTGCCCAAGCGTTCGATTTGTCGTTGGAGTTCGACGCTGTTGCCTTTGAGCGAATTAAGCGCTTTTTTACGCTCAGGAATCGGAACATGCCTGAATCAAACCGCAAGCAGGCAATGTTTCCGAAAGGTGCAGAGCGTATTGACAATGCCTGGGGTACTGCGCCGGGTTTCTCCCTACAGGCTGGGCGCTGCTGGTTTGCTTTTATGCCGGGCGTGCCCTCTGAAATGCAGCATTTGTTTTTGGAATCCATCCAACCGACGTTGGTACGCCGGTTTTTGCTGCGGCCCGGAAAGTTAATCATGATTAAAACCCTTGGCATAGGCGAGTCGGCTATTCAGGAAATCATCAGCACGATTGAAATCCCGGCCCAAGTACAGTTGGGCTTTCGGGCTGCTCCCGACGACGTGCAAACTAAGTTACTGTTTCCACACGACTACCCTGAAGTTGCCCAGGGCGAGTTGACATCCGCTATTGCGGCAGCGCTTGGCGATCATGTCTTTGCAATTGACGGTTTAGGGCAGGCAAGCGGCGATCTGGTGTTTACTGTGGATCAGCTAATGACTGCCGAAAAATACACGCTGGCTGTAGTGGAAACTGCGAGTCAGGGCTTTTTGGCTGCGAAGTGCATAGGCTCAACATGGCTGCTGGAAACTCGCTATGAGCAATCTTTAGAAAGACTCGGGCAAAAACTGGGGATTACGATAAATGCCGATGATTTGTGGGCAACCGCGCAGGCTATCGCCAGCGAAATAAAAAAGACCAGCGATGCCGATTTTGCGCTGGTCCAACTCTATGCAGGGGACAGCCAAGCATTTCACGATAAAGACCAGGCCATTATTCTATATAATGTGCTAATGACTGGAGATGGGTTACATCAAACGACTCATTCAGTGGCCGGACCTACCAAACGCAATCAAAATCAGGCGGCGTTACTGGCACTGGATTTATTACGACGCTATTTACAACATAAAGAACTTTAAAATGCCC
>CAZJOY010000138.1:0-11183 GCA_964547705.1 uncultured Methylobacter sp.
GCGATTGCTGGCAACAGGCTTATGACCTGAGTTTTCGCATTTACCAGCGTCTGGCCAAGACTGAGCTGATGTGCGGCCGTTACGAAAAATCGGAAGTGCTGCTTAATCACCTGATCGAACACGCGGTCAGCGACCTGGACAAAGCCGAAGCTTTGGCGGAACAGACCACATCATTGTCCTCGTTCGGCAACTTCAACAAAGCCATAGCGACCGCCAACCGCGGCCTGGCCTATTTCGGCAAGTCGATTCCCGAACAGCCCGAGACGGCTCAACAGCGGATGCTGGCGTTAATGGCGGAAATCGAACAACAAGGCGATGTCTGGACGACTATCCTGCAAATGCCTTTTACCCAGGACCGCAAAAGCAAGATCGAGCTGGCGTTTTACAGCGAGCTGATCCCCGACCTATACATGTCCGGCCTGGTGCCGCAGTTGTATCTATCGGCGGCGCAATCGACGGTGCATTGCCTGCAGGGCGGCATGGACGAATCGGTAATTTACTCGTTTTCGATCATGGGGCTCAATCTTGGCGAACAAGGCAAGTTCGAACAGGCCTTCCTTTACCAGGACTTGGCCCACGACTTGTGTGAAAAACATCCCAATACTTTTGGCGCTACTCGCGGCATGAACGGCATCGTCTGGTGCAACATGCATTCGCGCAGCCATCCGGCCGAGATTGTCGATTACTGCCACAAAGGCATACAGTGCGGCAAAAATTGCGGCGACTTGTACAATGCAGGCCTGTCTTACGGGCCGTTGATGTGGAATTTGCAGGTGCAGGGCAAAAACCTGCATTGGGTTGAAGAAGCCGCCGAGGAGTGCCTGCATTTTTCCCGCAAGAACCAGCTGTCGTTCTCGGTCGGCCTTGCAGAAGCCGTGCTGGCTGGCTGGGTGACACCGATGAAAGCCGATACCCAGCCGGTGGACATGACCGAAACGCTGGCGCGCTGGGAAGCCGACAATTACGTCTCCGCGTCCGGCAGTTATTTTGCGCTGCTGGGGTTCGCACAGCATTATCTGGGCGATTACGCGGCAGCGGCGGTGTCCTTGCAAACGGTGGAACGCTATCTGCACGGCCTAACCGACAACGTGCTGAAACGCCTCTGGTATGTGTTCCGTATCGTCAACCGCTTGCGTTGGCCGGAAGGAGCGGACTGGCCGGCGCTGGAAGCGGAAATCGCGCCGTTGCTGTTGCAACTGGAAATATGGGCTGGTCTCGGACCGCTGTTGAAACCTTTCCTGGCTTTTGTCCATGCCGAGATCGCCCGCGCCAAGAACCAGACACGCGATGCCCGCAACTTGTATTTGGATGCGATCGCCATCGCCCAAGCGCAAAACTACGGCCTGCTGACCGGCCATTTATACGAAGCCTTGGCCGAGACGATGACAGCCGGCAATCTCGGCGATGCCGACCTTTACTGCAACGCCGCGCAACGGATGTACCGGCTGTGTCGCGCCGAGCGCAAAAGCGTACTGTTACAGCAGCGCCGCCCTTGCAGCGGCGATTTTTGCCCCGTAATGCTCGCCGAAAAAACCATTGTCACCGATACGCCGCCTACGCTGCCGAATCTCGATTTTAATTACCTGATGAAATCGGCGCTGGCGCTATCGGCGGAAGTGAACCTAAATCAGCTGATGCAAAAAATCATGAGCGTTGTGCTGGAAAGCTCGGGCGCCCAGCACGGCTACCTGCTGATCAAGGAGGGGGATGACTTGCTGGTCGCAACGGAAAGTCATGTCGGCAAGAAACACATCGTTAACCGCCAGCATCTCAGTGTTAACCAGACTTCGGGCAATATTAGCCGCGCCATCGTCAATTACGTACTGCGCACGCGTAAAAAAGTGTTACTGCATGACGCAATGGCCGAAGGCGAGTTTCAGAACACGTCGGAAGTGCAGGCGCTAAAACTGCGTTCGGTGTTATGCCTGCCGGTCATTAAACAAAACGAATTGATCGGCCTGCTCTATCTGGAAAATCGGCTGTCGTCAGGCGTATTTACCGCCGAAAAAACCGATATGACCGAACTATTAACCGCCCAAGCCGCGATTTCGCTGGAAAACGCCCGCTTGCTGGAACAAACCCGGCAGGCCTACACCAAACTCCAGGAAAATCAGGAACACATGCTGCAAATGGAAAAACTCTCGGCATTGGGAACGCTGGTCGGGGGCGTCGCGCATGAGATCAACAACCCGTTGATGGGCGTGATGAATTTTGTCGAATTTGCCGCCGACAGAACTACCGATCACAAATCAAAAGAAATTCTCGATCAGGCTCTACAGCAAATTCATCGCATCAAAAAGATTGTCAGCAATATGCTGCTATTTATTCATACCCGTTCGGTCCCCAGCGGCAGCTGCAAGATTGCGGAGGTCATCAAGCAGAGTCTATTGCTGCTGGAAGGCGAATTAAACAAAAACAGCATAGCGGTTGAGGTCGACACAGACGATGATCTACCCGCCATCCATTGTAGCGCGGACAGTTTGCAGCAGATTTTGATCAACCTGATCATTAATGCCCGCGATGCGTTAGTCGATAGGCCTCAAGCGCAAATCAAAATCATAGTCAGGCCCATGGACAAGATGCTTGAATTGAGCGTCATCGATAATGGTCCCGGCATCCCCCAAGATGTGCAAAGCAAAATTTTCGATCCGTTTTTTACCACCAAGCCGCCGGGGAAAGGTACCGGCCTGGGCTTGTCAGTCATCCGCCGTCTGGTCCAGGATGTCGGAGGCGCTATACAAGTGGAAAGTTTATATGGACACGGCTGTTGCATGCGACTGCAGTTTCCCCATGTTTGAGCATTTAAATCCCCAATACTCAAGAGGCGTAAGTATGGTAAGCAAAATTCTGGTAATAGATGACGATCCGGCGGTACGCGCTGCCTTCAAACTGATTTTAGAAGATAGCAACTTCTCGGTTCGCGAAGCCGAAAACGGTATGCAAGGCATCGAAATGGCCCTTGCCGAGCGCCCCGACCTGATTTTTCTCGATCTGCGTATGCCCGGCATTGATGGCGTGGAAACCTTGCGCCGTTTGAAAGCCATTGATGCAACACTGAACATTTATATTGTTACCGCCTTCGCCAACGAATATATGGAACAATTAAAAGGCATACATGACGAAGGCTTTCAGTTCGAACTGGCCAGCAAACCGCTGTCTTCCGTACAAATTCGCAATATCGCCCAAACCGCCACACCTCAGGAGGAACGCCCCACAATGCCGCATAAATTGGTTCTAACATTGTACGTAGTATCGTTGAACAGCGAAACCCGCCGTCTGGTCGAACAAATTACCTCAGCGCTAGCCAACCTTTACGAACCTGGTCGCTGGGTTTTCGACGTCGTCGAAGTATTGGGCATGCCGGAAAAAGCACTGGAAAAAGATGTATTTGCGACGCCGATGCTGGTCCGCAATGTGCCGGAACCTGTGCTGAAGCTGCTCGGCGACTTGTCGCGAGTACCCTCGGTCATCGCGGCCATTACCACCCAAGCGAAAGGAATCGGAGTGCAAACTATCATCATTTAAGTAAACATACCGACCATGTCCAAAGACCTCCTCAAGCTCGACCTGATTTTAGACACTATCACCGACGGCGTTTTGGTTGTAGATGCTCAAGGCGTCGTGCTCTATGCCAATCAGGCAGCCGAAATCCTGTTGGCACGTAGCCCGTTAATCGGCCAATCCTTGGCGATTCCGGTCAATCCCAATAAAAACAGCCATCAGGATATTAACCTTATCCGTCCAAGCGGACTCATCTGGGCGGAAATGCGTTCCGCGCCGCTGGAATGGGATGGTCAACCCGGTTACGTCATCGCCCTGCGCGACATTACCGAACGCAAGCACATGGAAATGGAAAGGCAAAAGTTCGTATCGCTGGCCGACAACAGCATGGAATTCATCGGCATGTGCGACATGAACTTCATTCCCTTCTACGTCAACGAAGCCGGCATGCAGCTGGTCGGACTCGATAACCTGGAACAATGCGTTCACACGCCGATCCAGGAATTTTTCTTCCCCGAAGACCAGCGATTCATTCTTGATGAATTCTACCCGCGTGTAGCACGCGAGGGCCATGCCGATGTGGAAATCAGGTTCCGCCATCTCAAGAGCGGTGCCGCGATCTGGATGCACTACAATGTATTCTTCATTAAAGACAGCTCTGGCGAACCCGTCGGTTTCGCCACCGTGAGCCGTGACATATCTGCCAGCAAACAGGCCAGAACCGCCCTGCACGCCGCCGACCAGCGTAAGGACGAGTTCCTGGCAATGCTGGCTCATGAACTGAGAAACCCGCTGACCCCAATCAACAACGCCGCTCATATACTGGATATGCTGAAGCTGGAAGATCCGCGGCTCAACTGGGCAACGGAAGTGATTAAGCGGCAAGTCACACACCTCACTCACTTGGTCGACGATCTGCTGGATGTTTCCCGTATCGTGCGCGGCAAAATTTCTCTGAAAAAAGAACGGCTCGACGTTATAGAAGTAGTTAATTCGGTTCTGGAGACAGAACGCACTCCGATTTTAGCTAAACAGCAACATCTCGATGTTTGTCTACCTGAACAACCGATACTAGTGGATGGCGATGCGGTGCGCCTGTCTCAAGTTTTACTTAATTTGCTCGACAATGCCTGCAAATATTCTCTGGAAGGCGGCCACATCGAAGTTAACGTTAAGTTGCTCGGGGTTGAAGTTGAGATTCAGGTGCGAGATAACGGTACCGGTATCTCGGCGGAGCTATTGCCGACCATTTTCGACTTGTTCCAACAGGGCGCACGAACTTTGGATCGATCTCAGGGCGGATTAGGCATCGGTCTTACGCTGGTAAAGCGGCTGGTGGAACTGCACGATGGCAAGGTAACGGCGTCAAGCCTTGGTCCCGGATTGGGTTCCACCTTCACCGTCCGGTTACCGACGGTTGCCGAAGAAGCGGCTACCTTTCCTGCCTCCAAAGCGCCGACACCAACTCCTCATGCCGGTACGCGGGTGCTGGTGGTCGACGATGATTCCGACGTCAGGGAAAGTACGGCTCTCCTGCTGAAGTTGAACGGCTATGAGGTCAAAATGGCTGATTCCGGTGAACAAGCCATGATCCTGATTCAGACATTCCACCCCGAGGTGGTATTACTGGACATCGGCATGCCCGTAGAGAATGGCTATCAGGTGGCTCAACGTATCAGGCAACTACCCAACGGCGATGATATGCTGCTGGTAGCGTTAAGCGGCTATGGGCGCGCGGAAGAATTAGCCAGTTCGCAACAAGCGGGTTTCGATCATCATTTAATAAAGCCATTGAATTTCACTGCTCTCTGCGAGTTGCTTTCAGAATGGGAAGATGGGGCACGTAGTTGTGCAGTAAGTATTCACGAAAAATAAAATTCAGATTTTCAAATGGGTACGCTATAGCCTGATGTTATCCGGCTATACTTTGACTCGTGCGACGAACTGTCTTTTACCATCGTGTGGGGAAATGGGTTTGTCTTAACACCGGATTACGTTAAAATTTTGCTATTCATTCCAATCATATTTTTATACGGTTAACCGTAGTCCACCTCGTTTAATCAATAAACGACACCATAACAATAATAAGGAATCAAATGAGTAACAAGGCTTTAGTATTTACAGTAGCTTTATGCATCAACTTATCGGCATGTGGTGGAGATAAAGGTAATGAAGACAAAGTTAAATTAACTTTCATTAATAACTGTATAAAACAGGAGAGCTCAGCACGTTCTGTGGAACAGGCAAAATCTTACTGTGATTGTGCCGCCGATGCGGTTTTTAGCAACAGCAACATTTCCAATGAAACAAAAGCCCTCATGCCTACGATCAGCGATAAGAGCAGCAAAATTCATAAACAACAAGACATTGCGACGGTTAGGGGCTTGCTTATGTCTTGTTACACCACCAAGTTTTACAAAAAATAGCAGCTGATTACCCGCTTCACTTTCCTATCTACACCAGTGGATTGGAACCACAATTTCAAAATCGAAGCGGTTCATGGTGGGCGCTTTCAAATCCGAACAGATGCCAAGTATTAAATATTCGAGAAATCGGGCCAAGATTATACTTGCCACTCGGCTGATTCGGAGGCACTCCCGATACACATTCAGTAATCCCCAATAAAAGCTTTTTCAAAGCGCCGTTAAAAAATAAAGCCAGATACCGATATGAACTCACTCTCTCAACTCCATGCCGATATTGAAGCGCGCGTACAGGCGATCCGGGACGATCATCCCGATTGGCTATGCGGCTTGGGCTGCGACGGTTGTTGCCACCGACTTGCCGAAATTCCATTGCTTACCGAAGCGGAATGGGATTGGCTAAGGGAGGGATTGGCCGCTTTGCCTCCGGAGCAGCTTGGAGAAATCGGTCAGGACATCGCAGCGCTGGCCGAACAGTCATCGCGCCCTATTGTCTGCCCGTTGTTGGACCGGTCTTCCGGGGCATGCCGAATCTACGCCCACCGTCCGGTGGCCTGCCGTACTTACGGATTCTACGTCCAGCGTGATCTGGGGCTTTACTGCAACAGCATCGAGTCACGCGTGGCCGGCGGTGACTGGGCCGAGGTGATGTGGGGCAATCAGGATGCGATCGACCGCCGTCTCTCGGATTTGGGCAATAGCCGCGAATTGACCGAGTGGTTCATCAGCTGGAAGCAAGACTCGGCTTAACACCTATAAATATCTCTCACCCGGAGTCAGCAACAAGCTCCACTCGCCGATGAAGACCCGCTTTGCGAATCGGGTGCGCAATCAAATAACCCGAAGTGGCATGATTTATCGCCCAATATCTGGAAATGTTCGGCATAGCGGCTCCTGCCGAGCATGTCGGCCGTATTCCCGCACACTCGCAACGGGCGGCCGGTTTCAAAATGATGATGGTCGTCCAAATCAAAAACGTGCAAATGTTCGGGGATGCTGCCAAGGTAGCAGGCGACCTGTCCGTAATCCTCGCAACGGTCTTCCAACGGCAGCTTAAAGGCGCGCACGGTAATCGAGCGGAACTTGACCATGCCGATTTTAGCGGCGACTTCCGGGTCATCGAGGCTGATAGGATTTTGTTTGATGACTCGCACATCGGGACAGCCCAAATTGTGCAGAATCCGCCTGAAATCCTCCCAATACAAAGCGCCGCCCAGACATTCGCCAAGCAGGACAGGATCTTGACGCAACGCGGCCGGAATACGGCGATCGGCGAACACATCGGAAAAATACAGCTCACCGCCGGGCTTTAGGACGCGGAATATTTCCGCCATGACTCGGGGCTTTTCCGGCGATAAGTTAATCACGCAATTGGAAACCACCACATCGATGCTGTTATCGGCAATACCGGCAGTCGCAAGGTTTTCAATATGGCCATGAAAAAATTCGACATTGGCGAAACCGAAACGCTCGCTATGCCAATCGCGATGGCGCATAGCGACTTCCAATTGCTCCGGCGTCATGTCTATGCCTATGACTCGACCGGTGGGGCCAACCAATTGCGATAATAGATAACAATCCCGTCCGGTGCCGCAGCCTAGATCCAGCACTGTTTTACCCTGCAAAGACGGAGGCAGTGGAGAGCCGCAACCATAAAAACGCTCCAATATTTCAGGATGTAAAGAGGATAGTAAAGGCTTTAAATGAGCCGGCATCGCATCGATACTGCAACAGGCACTGGTCTTTAGATCGTTACTGGATTGTAAGACCTGCCCGTAATAATGGCGGACGGATTCTTCAATTTCAATATAAGTGCTCATGAGTTATGTTTCTCGCGTTTTAGTTTTAGATTAAAAATGAGCGCCGATAGCAGAAAATCTGCGCCACTTTACTGACAACCGGAACGATGATACTCAAAAATGTTTTACCTCCAGCGCACCGCCGCAACTGCTGCCCTGTCCGGCCGTGCAACCGTAGCAGTGCGCGGCAGTGGCGATAGGTGCGCCATTTAATAGATCGAGTGTTAACTCGGCAATATGGAAGCATTTTTCGCTGCCTGCCGCCAACGGCATAGCCAGCATCTGATTGAAATCGCAATCGTAAAGATAGCCCTGCCAGTCGATGCTGATTGTATTCAAGCACATCAAGCTGTCGAGATTATCCGTGCGGTAATGATCGCGTAACAATTGCAAATAGGCACCAAACCGCCCCTGACTGATCAACTGGCTGCCGAAACGCTGGATTGGCATATTGGCAATAACGAACAATCGATTAAAAACAATGCCGTATTGTTGCTGCAAATGCTGTTTATAGGCCTTCTCTAAACTGTTTTGTTCAGGAGGCAATACCGCATCTTGCGGATTAAAAACCAAATTAAGCCGCAATACACTGTCGGCTTGACCGTAACCCAGTTTATTCAAGCGTTGCAGTGTGGTGATGCTGTCTTTGAAAACGCCTTTGCCGCGTTGCTTATCGACATTTTCTTCCAAATAACAGGGCAACGAAGCGACAATCTCGACGTGATGTTCGGCTAGAAATTCGGCCATATCCTTATAATGCGGATCTTCCAGTATCGTCAGATTGCAGCGGTCGATAATTTTAATACCCTTACTATGTGCGGCTCTGACCAGATAGCGAAAATGCGGATGCATTTCAGGCGCACCGCCGGTTAAATCAAAAGTATGAATATTGGCTTGCTCTGCAAAGTGCAAGACCTGCTCTAGAGTTTCCAAACTCATCAATTCGGTACGTTTTGGCCCGGCGTTGACATGGCAGTGTACACAGCTCAGATTGCATAAATAGCCGAGATTGATTTGCAAGATTTCTAGCGGCTTGCGGAAGATAGCCGGGAAGTCATGGTTAGCCAGTAAAGGTCGAGTATCGTGCATAGTTAATCCTTAGAAAACCAAATAATCGCCATGAAATTTTTCGGTATTTGTTACCGAGGCGATTGTATCAATTTAACAAATCTCTTCACCAAAAAGACTTTTAAACCGGCCTGGATATTATCTTTAATTGCATTACTGGCCTAAACATAATTAATCGCTTCGGATAACCAAGGCCCCCTTCACCACCGTATAAATCCGTGTCGCAGAACGTTTCCAGTTTTGCTTGGTTCGCTCAGTTATTCTAAACGATTAATGATGCACTATGGCCAGTTAAGAAACGTCCACAAAGATGATCAGGCTTTTGATTTGGGCAACAAACTCGCAACATTCACCCCTGTACCAGACTTTTAAAAACTTGCATCATCCTGTCGGCAATGAACTGATCGGCACAATACAAAACGCCGCAATGATTCATAAACGTTGATCCGACAGGATTTAAAGCCAGAGGATTGCCATGAATATCGCTGACAGGTGCGCCGGCTTCGTGGAACAGGCAAGCGGTCGCCGCATAATCCCAGATACTGCCGCCGCCCAATTGCGGTTTGGGAAATTTGAAGTAGCATGCTGGCGGAGTGTTCAGAACTTGACAGGCATTCATTGCCGCACCGCCTTGTAGCAGTATAGCCGCACCGCCATAGCCCAAACTCGTGGCTATGCGCTCCAGTTCGACCTGAGTGCTTTGGTAAAGCGGGTCCTGGGCAAAGCTTTTATCGGTGATGAAAGTCAGAGTCTGCTCTGCTGATGAAGGCGTTGCTACCGGTTTTAAGGCTTGATTATTACACCAAGCACCTTGGCCTTTAATAGCGTGGTAGAGTGTTTGTGTCAGAGGATCATAAACCACGCCTATTATCGGAACGCCATCGCGAGAAACCAAGGCGATGGACACCGAATAACCTGGCACGGATTCAATAAACGGCAAGGTGCCATCCAGAGGATCGATGTTCCAGAAAAAATCTTTGCGCAGACGCTCGCAGTCATCGGGACTTTCTTCCGTTAGCAAGGCCAAATCGAACATAGCGCACGTCGGCTGCAGAACCTGTAGGATGATGTCCTGGCTCAAGTAATCAACTTCCGTCACTACCTGAGCAGCCAGACTACTACCGCCATCTTTGGCATTAACTGCGACAGATCGTTGCGAATACCTGGCAATCATATGTCCGGCCTGACATGCGGCCGAAATCGCGCATTGACTGAGCAAAAACAAGTCATCTCTGGACAAACGCATTTTCTCTCCTTCAATTATCCTGTAACTGCGCAATGACTTCACGAGCCACGCGCTCACTGTAGCTGTCGGGATCCCAATAACCAGGACTCCAGCCTTTCAGGAAACGGTGGAAATCGGTCCAGGCTACAGGATAAAGCGCTCGCCAGTTTTGCTCAACGGCTTCCGCATCGACGGCTTTTTGTCTCGTTTTTAAAGCGTGTTTCAGTGCTTGAAAATAAATGTCCAGCAACTCGCTTTCCTGTCGTTGGCATTCGTCTTGATTTAAGCAGCTGTCGATAAAATAAGCCACATCTTTGATCCCGCATCCGCCGCCGACATATTGAAAATCCACGGCCGCGACGCGGCTGCAATCACTGGAAAAACAAAAGTTGGCAAGTTTGGCATCCCCGTGGACGATGGTTTGATAGGGACTCTCACGGAGTTTTCGGTCTATCGCCAATGCGGCATTTTTCAAGGGTATGTCGTTTAATGCCTGTAATTCGTCGGGCCGGGTTTCCAGATGCCAGTAAGTCCCCGTCGGCCATAAGTCTTTAGGAGACTCGCCAATAAACGTCGCATGAAAATTCGCCAGCCATTTCAAACAGGCATACATCTCGTTTTCATCGGCAACCGATCGGCGATGCTGAAAACCGGCACTATCAAGATCTTCCAGCACAATAAGAACCTCATCATCGAAAGACGCGAACATCAAACAGCCCGGTACACGGCATTGAGCGTCGCAACGCTCACTCCAATTCCCGTACCAGGCCGTTTCGACTTGGTAGGAGCGCATTTTGCGCCGATGCGATAAATCGGTATTCCATCCACACGGATGAGGGCCCTGAATCGACAGCTTCACATGCTTAACAATTACGCTGCTCCTGTCACTGCCTGTTAAGCCATAGCGCACAATTTCGCCATAGCCGCTCCACAGGCGTTGAATGACTTCGCGTCGAAAAGCTGTTTTGGCACCTGTGGCCTTGAGGACGAGATCGCGAATGGGATTTTGCATAGAGGTTGTTATTTTTTAGAACTGGCTATTTTCCAAATTGCTGCTTAGCTCGCCAGTGCGCTCCGTTGATCGGGGGTACCAAACGTCTACGGTGCGCTGTCAAAGCGATAGTCAAAAAAAAACCCAAGCGGTTAAGCTTGGGTTTTGATTTAAGA
>CAZJOY010000139.1:0-11174 GCA_964547705.1 uncultured Methylobacter sp.
GGTTGAGTTATTTTATCAACCTATCGGGCTGTCCGTTTTTATTAGACCACTACATATGACTCAAGGCAACATAGAGTAAACCTGTGAAATAATCCTGAGTAAGTTGTGGATGAAAATGTGGATAACATTTTAACTTTAGTTATCCACAACCCGTACACAAGATCCGAATCCTCTTAGCCGCATTTTACTAAGTATCTCAAGAAACTGATTTTAAATAGTAAATTAGGCTTATCAACAAGTTTACACTTAGCTAATAGTAATAATAGTTTTTTAAATTTCTTAATTTGTTACTGTTAGTTCGAACAAAAAAATCTATCCGACAACCCTAATCTCCTATACTCTTTCAAACTGTTTATGTTGGCGATAGAGCATCTGAGGAAAAAATGAGAATTACACTGCTTATTTTAGGAAGCCTTTTTTCTACCTGTACTTTTGCAGGAGTTTATAAATGCACAGACATTAGTGGTAAGACTAATTACCAATCAAAGCCTTGTGATCCGGAACATAAAACGGTGCAGCTTAATGTTAAGACCGGCAGTTCTGCCAACAATGAAACGGATAAAGATAAAGAAAAACAGGAGTTAGCAAAAAAAGAACAGGAAGAAAATCTTGAAAAAGAGCAGATACTGAAAAAACAAGCACAG
Source organism: uncultured Methylobacter sp. (assembly GCA_964547705.1). GTDB lineage: Bacteria > Pseudomonadota > Gammaproteobacteria > Methylococcales > Methylomonadaceae > Methylobacter_A. Next base: position 645 of record CAZJOY010000139.1, read on the forward strand.
TTAAAACAAGATGCAATGAGTGAAAGTGCAAAAAATCAGTTTCTTGTTAAAAACAACCCCGAAAAATTTTCAGCATTTTCTATTCCGCCTTACGATTTTGATCAATTACCGAACTTAGTCAAAGACTATCAAACCAGACTTCCCGATATTGAGCGTTTAAGAAGGCAAGCAGCGGAAAAAGCATTGTCTTCAGGCCAATGTACTCGTGTTGAAGGAGTGGAATTAGATGGAAAAAGCATCAAGAAAGCCTTAGTCTTTTCAGTCAGTTGCAGTAGCGGTAAAAGTTTCTATTTTACTGAGCAGGAATTAACCAGATAATTGTCTAAATGAATTCATCAAAAACAATATTAATTACAGGTTGTTCTACCGGCATTGGTTACAACACAGCTGTCGAATTAAAAAAACGCGGACATACCGTTATAGCCACAGCCAGAAAACAGGATGATGTATTTCGGTTGCAACAAGAAGGCTTTACTGCAATCCAGCTGGATTTGGCCGACAGCAACAGCATTCAACAAGCGGTCAATTCGACCATCAAATTAACTGATGGGAAAATCGATGCGCTGTTTAATAATGGTGCCTTTGGTCAACCCGGTGCTGTCGAGGATTTAACTCGCGATGTGCTCAGGTTTCAGTTTGAAACCAATCTGTTCGGCACTCACGAACTCACTAACTTGATCATCCCTTTGATGCGGCAACAGGGGCACGGCCGGATTATTTATAACAGTTCGATATTGGGTTTTGCCGCGATGGCTTATCGGGGCGCTTATAATGCCAGTAAGTTCGCGCTGGAAGGCTTAGCCGATACCTTACGCCTTGAGCTTTACGGCACCAATATACATATTTCACTGATTGAACCGGGGCCGATTCTAAGTGACTTTAGAAAAAATGCTTTTGCTCTGTATAAAAAAAATATAGATCCCTCTCACAGCTTCCATAAAGAAACCTACAAGGTCATGGAAGCACGCTTGCAAAAAGAAGGAGCCGCAGCTCCGTTTACACTTCCTGCCCAGGCGGTTACCGAAAAAGTTATTCACGCGTTGGAGGCCAAGCAACCTAAGATACGCTATTACGTTACTTTTCCGACCTATTTGTTTGCTTTTCTTAAACGTATTCTTCCTATGTCCTGGTTGGACGCTTTGATTAGAAAGGTTTAATAATGCACGATCTTGATGAAATCATTATTGTTTGTCCTTATTGCGGTGAATCCCTGGATATATTGGTCGATACAAGTTCCGGGCCGCAGCAATATTACGAAGATTGCTCGGTTTGTTGCAGGCCGATTTTATTTATATTGTCTGAAGATGAAGCGGGGGAAATGGTTATTGATATAAAACGGGATGATGAATAAGTATCTATACATAAATTTACTCTGTAATTTTATGTATTAGAATGCCTTTTCGGTTTTGCTTTTTTAATATTAAATAATTATTTTTATTACTAAGAAAGACATAAGATCAGTTCTAACATTCCAGCATTTAAGCTACACTTCGAACCATAGAAATAAGGGGGCAACGCAAAACACCGTTGTTCTTGCATTGCCTTTAAGGGCTACGCCCCCTTTTTTGTAGTAATTGATCTTAAAAATAGCCTTAGAAGCTAAGGAATATTTGTTTAAGCGATTTAAATTTTGCAACAGTCTCAACCATTGACGCTTTTGATGCTTCGATATCACCTTTCATTAGCTCTGCACGAGCTTGTCTAAGAAGAGCGTTAGCTCTTTCTTTTTCTCTATTAACAGTAGCACTCTCGATTTTGTTTAGTGCTTGTTTGGCATCTTTCATCTTGTCTAAAAGAGCCTCTTTATCTGCACCACTATTCAAACCTTCCAAAACTGCTTCAGCTTCTGCAATCGATTCATCAAACGCAGCAAGAACACCTTCTTGAGATTGGTTTTCAATTTTGCCTGCTGGTTTTGCCATCGCAGTAGGAGCTGTTGCAATCATTGCTGTGCCAATAAATGAAGCAATTACTAATTTTTTCAATAAAGTCATTAAACCTTTTCCTCGTGAAAGTAGTGAATTTTTATATTTATGTGTAACAAATTAATTACACACGTTTTAAATCATACCATAGGCAAATAAAAATTATCTTAATAAATAATAACTTGCACTTTGCAAGGTTATTGTATTGCTGACTATTTAAAAATAACAGAGGGAGGCGCAATTTTTGCGAAAACTATTATGACCTTGACCAACAAGTGGCAAAAAATGAAAACAACTTATTAGGAAAAAGACTGTTTAGTCAGATACAATTATTTTTCAAGGTGATTGAATTTGATTTTAAATTCAATCATAAAAACCTTATAAAAAATCCCTCTTTTCACTCTTCCACAGCTAGTTCAAGAGTTTCAATATGTGTTAAAATTATTCTCGGTATATGGCTATTATCACAAATAGTTACACAGCCAATTTAATTACAAAATAACAATGACTTGAGGTCGAGTGCAATATGAAAATGTTAAAAAAAATCTTACTGTCTTTATTAATTGCAGCTTCTATGGGCGCTGTTTCAACTTCAGCATTGGCTGAAACTGACAAAGGTAGAATCACATATGCCCCTGCTGATGCCATTGATTTGGTAGTCGGTAAAATCAAAGCAGCGCTTGACGCTGCGGCTGCCGGTACAGAGGGCGATGCACTTGCTGACCTTATCAAAGAAGCATCGGATGGAAGCAAAGAAATCAATGCTAACGATAAAGTTGATATCGCTCGTTCAAAAGCTAACAACGTTTTGAAATCAGCCAGAAAACTTGCCCAAGAAGGTAAAAAAGGCGAAACAGAAGAAGCATTAAAAGATGCAGCTAAAAAGTTTGAAGCTTTGAAAAGCTTAATCTAATATTGGCTGTCCCTATCAGGACAACATTTGGTTTCCTGGTAGGGTTTAAAGCCATCATTGATCCTCTTAAAGTCTCTTTTTGACACTTTATTCATACTAAATACGATCTCATCGTTTTACAGTACTAAGGGCTTATCCAAATTTTCGCCGCAATAGCGTCAGATTGACGAATTGCAAACTGGTATTGAGTAAGCGATCAGCATTTTCTAAAGCCGCGATACTACTCCAGCCAAGCAAATGACTACTCGACAACCCAGCGTTTCGCCATCACGGAAAGGCATGAAGCTCCTGATGCATGGGTTTCGAAAATCAGCTTAAAGCATTGCACACGAAGAAAGGCTGAGCAAAAAACTTCGTTGGTTAATCAATGAGAATCCAATCTCAAGCCGGTAAGAATCTTTCACTTAATACTTGTTTATCCGGTACACCTTTACCTTTTGCTGCCGCTTCAGCTGCATCGATCAACGCCGGCGGCCCGCACAGGTAAATGTCAGGAAAAACAGTCGAATCTTCCAGATCCTGAATCAGGGCATCCACAGGCGTTCCGCAAAAGCCCTGCCAGCTATCATTTGGTTTCCATACGCAGAAAATTACTTGAAGTTGCGGCAGTTCTGTTTGCAATGCTTCTAGCTCCGTCTGACAAAACAATTCTTCGGCCCGGTTTGCACCGAAATAAAGCCGTGCCGGGTGCGGTTCCTGAAAATCGGCCATCTGTCTTAACATAGACAGCATCGGCGCCAAGCCAGTGCCGCCAGCGACAAACCAGCGCGGTCTCAGGCCACTTTCATATAAGCCGAATGCGCCTTTGGGGCCGTGAACGATCAAGGTCTGTCCGACAGCAGCCTGCTCCCGTAGCCAAGTGGAAAAAAGCCCGCCGGGTTGTAACCGGATCAGAAACTCCAGCCGACCTTCCCAGTTCCCTATATTGGCAAGTGAATAGGCTCGTTTAATGTCCTGTCCCGGTACTTCCAGTTCCATAAACTGGCCGGGTTCAAATTGGGCTATCGAATCACCCTCTTCATTAGGCGCAAGACATAATTCCAAACGTACGGTGTTTTCACCCACGGAATCGATAGCGGTAATCTCAGCATTTTGTATCTTGATTGCGCCAATCAGAATACGGTCATGATCGAAGGGCAGGTCGATGCGCAGATCACTTTTAGGAAAAGTGCAACAGAGTAAGGTACCGCCTTTTGCAAGCTCATCTACAGGCAGTGCAGCGGGATTGTGTTTACCCAATGTAAAGTCACCGTGCCTGACATCGGCATAGCAAGTACCGCAATTACCTTGTCCACATTGGGCGGGCAATACAATATGGGCATTGGCTGCAGCTTCCAGCAGATTCTCGTTTTCGGTGCATTCGAAATAAAACTGTTCCCCGTCGCGGGTGGTAAGTTCAATGGCATGGGTGTTCATGATTTGTTTGGGCTCCAGAAAAAATGCTGCCGGAAACGCTGTATATATTCAGGCTTACATTCTGTAAAAGAAGGGAAGGACTGAATATTTTTAAAAGGCTTATGCGTTTCCGGTCAGCGGAGGAAAATTGAATCAAGCGGCCTTACGCGTCAATGATGCTTCGATGTCGGCTTGTGCATTAGTAATAGGCTGTAGCCCAAATTTATCGACCAGTACCTGAACCAGATTTGGCGTCAGGAAAGCAGGCAACGTAGGCCCAAGGCGAATGTTGCGGATGCCCAGAGACAGCAGGGTTAGCAGCACCGCGGCAGCTTTTTGTTCAAACCATGACACGACCAACGATAAAGGCAATTCGTTCACTCCGCATTCAAAAGCGCCAGCCAGCGCCGTGGCAATTTTGATCGCTGAGTAGCTGTCGTTGCATTGACCTATATCCAGAAGGCGTGGAATGCCGCCGATGTCACCGAAGTCATGCTGGTTGAAGCGATATTTTGCGCAACCCAAAGTCATCACTACCGTATCCTGCGGTGCCTGTTCGGCGAATTCAGTGTAGTAATTGCGGCCGGGTGCAGCCCCATCGCAGCCGCCGACCAGGAAGAAGTGCTTAATATCGCCGGACTTGACCGCATCAATCACTTTGTCGGCCACGCCCAACACAGCATCGCGACCGAAGCCGACAGTGACGAACTTTTCGCTAACATCATCTTTAAAACCGGGCAATGCTTTCGCAGCCTGAATTAACGGTGCAAAATTCTTGTCGTAAATATGACGTACTCCGGGCCAGCCAACCGGGCCGGCGGTAAAAATGCGCTGACGGTATTGAGGTTGCGGCTCGATAATGCAGTTGGAGGTCATCAAGATAGCGCCGGGAAACTCGGCAAACTCTTTTTGCTGATCCTGCCAAGCGCCACCGTAATTGCCGACCAGATGTGGATAAGCTTTGAGCTTCGGGTAAGCGTGGGCGGGCAACATTTCACCATGCGTGTAAATATTAATGCCCATGTCTTTGGTTTGTTCCAGCAAAGCGGCCAGATCGCCTAGATCGTGGCCAGACACCAAAATGGCCTTGCCTTTGATCGGGGTGATGCGTACTTGAGTCGGTTGTTGAGCGCCGAAAGTGCCGGTGTTGGCCTCATCCAATAACGCCATTACCTCAAGGTTTAAAGTGCCTAGCGCCATAGATTGATTCAGCAACGCTTCGACATCGGTAGGGTCCGAACTGAGAAAATCCAGCGCATCCTCAATTCCGGCGAAGACAGCATCGCTTTCCTTACCCAATACGTAGGCATGGTGGGCATAGGCGCAAACGCCTTTAAGACCGTAAAGCACCAATGAACGCAGGCCGATAATATCCGGACCAACTTGGTCGAGACCGGCATTGATCCCCACATCGGCGGCTTGCTTGAGCATTCCGTCCATGTCGGCGGCTGGTTGCCAGACAGCCGGACCCGCAAGTTCTTCCGGCGTTTTTCCGGATGCAAGTGCAGCCGTAATGTAGCTTGCCTTGACTCGATCCCGTATCTGCGCGGCTTCCTGTATCATCGTAACAAAGCGGGTCGCATTAAAATTCACATTGGTCAAAGTAGTGAACATCGCGTAGAGAATGAAATCGTCGGCGGCATTATCCGGAGCATTCAGGGCTCGAGCACGCTTGGCGTATTGGGCAATGGCTTTGACGCCGTGAACCAGCAAATCCTGTAAATCGGAAGTTGTAGCGTCTTTGCCGCACATGCCTTTGGCAGTTGCGCAACCGCTGTTAACATTGGAGCGGTCGGTTTGTTCGCATTGGTAACAGAACATCAGGTAGTCTCCTCAAGATTGAATAATATTAATTTAAATCAGCTGTTGATCGATTTTTTTTCGCAATCCCTAGATAAAGTGCACTTACCATGCCAAGCAAAAAACCTTGTTTTTACTGGTCTAGACAGGGTATCGTTGTATTATTGACATCATCTTTAGGTAGTTTAATTAACATCAGCGTTATCATTATGACGACAGACTTATTTTCCGCCTCGCTAATTTCTATTGTTGCCGACCTTTCTACAAGCATGCCGGCAGAACAACGTTATCAACGTTTGTTGGAACATTTGTGCCGGATTTTTCCTTGCGATGCATCCGCGCTGCTCAAATTTGAAAACCCTTATCTGATACCGCTGGCGGTTAACGGCTTATCGGAAGATACGTTGGGACGGCGTTTTATACTCAGTGAACATCCCCGTCTGGCTCAGATTCTAGCTTCCGATAAATCGGTACGCTTTGCCGCCGATTCCGATCTGCCCGACCCATACGATGGGTTGATTGAATCGGATAAAGATCAATTGCTGGTGCATGATTGCATGGGAGTAACGTTATTTATCGATGGGGAACCTTGGGGTGTTTTAACGCTGGACGCCCTGACTCCAGGAACTTTCGACAATATTGACCCGATCCAGCTCAGTACTTTTATTAGCCTTGCTGCCGCCACAGTCAAGGCTGCCGAATTGATTGCCTCTTTGAAACAACGGGTACGTTATGTGACTCAAACTTTATTCAAGGAAAATACTGACCATGAGATGATCGGCGACAGTGAATGCATGCGGACATTGCGCAACGAAATTTCCATCGTTGCTTCGTCGGAACTGGCGGTGTTGATTTTGGGTGAAACGGGAGTAGGCAAAGAACTGGTTGCCCTGCGCATTCATCTGGAATCGACTCGTGCCGATCAAGTCATGGTCTACGTTAATTGCGCGGCGTTGCCTGAAAGTATTGCCGAGAGCGAATTATTCGGCCACACCAAAGGCGCATTCTCCGGTGCTACTAGCGATCGGACAGGAAAGTTTGAGCTGGCCAACGGCGGTACGATTTTCCTGGATGAAATCGGCGAATTGCCGCTTTCAATACAAGCCAAGTTATTGCGTACCTTGCAAAATGGCGAGATACAGCGCGTCGGCAGCGATAAACAAATCAAAGTGGATGTACGGGTTATTGCGGCAACTAACCGTAATCTGCAACAAGAAGTTTCGGCAGGACTGTTTCGACCCGATCTTTACCATCGCTTGGCCGTTTACCCAATGCATGTTCCGGCATTGCGGGAACGCGGTAAAGATATTTTATTGCTGGCCGGTGCTTTTCTGGAAAAAAACCAGCAACGACTGGGTATTAAAAAGTTGCGTCTGGATCAGGATGCCAAGAAAGCCTTATTAGATTATCACTGGCCGGGTAACATTCGTGAACTGGAGCATTTGCTAAGTCGGGCGGCTTTAAAGTCGGCAACTCCGGAAAATCGTCTGGCAGATTTTATAACCATATCCCAAGCCTATTTGGATATAGTACCTGAACCGCCGGATTATTCCTCTATCGATACAGCCACAAATTCATCGATAGTTTTACTCACACCGATAAACTTTAAAGACGCAGTTGATGAGTTTCAGCGTCGGCTCATCCAGCAACAGCTTGTAGCGCAAAAGGGCAATATGGCTGCGACGGCACGCGTGTTGGGATTGGATCGAGGAAATTTTCATCGCTTGCTGAAACGGCTGGCAGTTAAAGCTGGAGGCTGATTCTTTGTTACAAAAAAGTATTAATAACTGACGTAGACTGCACATCCGTGAACTGTACCGGGCAGAAGTTTAAAGCTGTTTCTTCTGGAGTTGCTCAGCAATCGACCAAAGACATTTAATAAATCCAGAAATATTCAGTCTTAAGCATGCGGGGAAAAATGGCTGAAGCGCAGAAAATGCGAACCATATTGTTTGCGCAAGAATTCTTCTGTGGGCTCATCACGGAAAAAAACGAGCTCGCAAACCGGAAAAAGTCCAATCTTGTCGGTATGAACAACCCATGCTCCATAGGGGTAGCCATTGTTGTACATCAAAGAATCAAGCTTACTGAGATAAGCGAAATCAACCGAATTCATCGGACAGTCACTATGTGGATCCCGGTGATCCAAAAGACATGGAAACGGGTTATCTTGCGTTGCTACACAATTTTTTTGACATGGTGATTTCCAAACTACATGCAACTTAAACCCCCTTTTTACTATCTGAACAATCGTAGCGATTGTTTTTGAACCGCGGAATTAAAATCATAGATGATAATCACACTTGAATAAAGACAGTAATCCAAGTGATCAGAGCATTATTTTCCGATACAAAAACTGGAAAATATTTTTCCCAGCAAATCATCCGAGGTAAACGTTCCGGTAATTTCCGCAAGGCTCATTTGCGCCTGTTTTAAATCTTCAGCAACCAGTTCTCCAGCTTGACTGCTTCTTAACTGGTCTAAAGCGCTGTCGACAAACTCGTGTCCTTTATTCAGGGCTTCAATGTGCCGTCTTCGGGCAATGAAAACATTATCGGTTGCTTCATTAAAGCCAACGCTCTGTTTGAGGTGTTGTTTTAATAATTCCATGCCACTACCGGTTTTGATCGACAGATAGATTTGAGTGCCAAACTCCGTTTGCTTTATTTCCGGCTCTAACCCTAGCAGGTCTATCTTGTTATAGACTTGGGTGACGCTGCTACCCGGAGGCAGCGTTTTTAATATCGACTCGATATCCGGTTCTCTTGCATCGATCAGCAGTAAGATTTTATCGGCGTTTTTGATTTCTTGATGGGCTCTGCGGATACCTTCCTGTTCTATCGCATCGCCGCTTTCACGAAGGCCGGCAGTATCAATGATATGCAAGGGCATTCCGTCCAGCTGAATGCGTTCTTTTAATACGTCGCGTGTGGTTCCGGCTATATCGGTGACTATTGCAGCTTCATGTCCAGCCAATGCGTTCAAAAGGCTGGATTTCCCCGCATTGGGTTTGCCTGCCAATACCACAGTCATGCCGTCACGCAACAGGCGGCCCTGCTGCGCAGTTTGTTGGATCTGCTCGATGCGGCGCAGTATTTTTGTTATCCGGTTTTCGACCACGCCGTCGGTTAAAAAATCAATCTCCTCATCGACAAAATCAATAGCCGCTTCGACGTAAGTTCTAAGCTCGGTCAGTTCTTCGACCAATTCATTAACTTGTATCGAAAAAACGCCCTGCATTGACTTTTGTGCGGACCGGACGGATTGTTCGGTACTGCTTTCAATCAAGTCGGAGACGGCTTCAGCCTGGGCTAGATCGAGTTTGTCGTTAAGAAATGCGCGTTCGGTAAATTCGCCTGGATTGGCTAAGCGTGCGCCCAAGGATAAGACCCGTCGGAGCAACATATCCAAAACGACCGATCCACCATGGCCTTGAAGTTCAAGAATATCTTCACCGGTGTAAGAGGCTGGCGCTGGAAAATAGAGGATGATGCCGGAATCGATTACTGAGCTGTCTTCATCGGTAAAAGATGAATATAAGGCCAATCGGGGAGTTAACGTTTTATTGCTAGGGATGAGGTGTTTGGCGATTTCGGGAACTAAACTTCCCGAAATGCGAATGATACCGACACCGCCGTTCCCTGGCGGTGTTGCAATGGCTGCAATAGTATCTAGATTTTCTATATCCACGTAAGCCTATGGCATTTTAGCTATCTGCTTGGTGATATACGACTGTTGGATAATAGACAGAGTGTTGTTAACTACCCAGTATAAAACCAGACCGGCTGGGAAAAACAGGAAGAATACAGTAAAGACGATAGGGAACATCTTCATTACTTTAGCCTGTATCGGATCAATCGGCGCAGGATTTAAGCTCTGTTGAATTTTCATAGTAATGCCCATGATAACCGGCAAGACATAGAAAGGATCCTGTATCGACAAATCCTGTATCCATAGCATGAAAGGCGCTTGACGAAACTCAACGGTTTCGCTCAATACCCAATATAAACACATGAATACCGGAATCTGTATCAAGATAGGCAAACAGCCGCCTAATGGATTAACTTTTTCTTTTTTATACAGGGCCATCATTTCAGTATTGAAGCGAGGTCTGTCATCGGCAAAACGTTCTTGCAATTCTTTAAGACGCGGCTGTATTTTGCGCATCTTGGCCATTGATTTGTAGCTGGATTGCGACAATGGGAAAAACAGCAATTTAATACACAGAGTTACACCGATAATGGCTATACCCCAATTACCAACTGCATCGTGAATTTGATTCAACAACCAATAAATGGGTTTACCGATAAAGGTTAAAAAACTGTAATCAACGGTAAGCTCCAAACCAGGCGCTATTTTTTCCATCATAGGCTGGATTTTAGGACCAGCGAATAATTGAGCAACAAATTGCGCATCTGAATTTGCGTTAACGGTGATCGATGGAGAATAAGTTCCGATAACATAGTGGCCGTCATTCAGTACTTTGGTATAAAAGTG
>CAZJOY010000140.1:0-11172 GCA_964547705.1 uncultured Methylobacter sp.
GGGCTTGCTCCCTGATGCTGTCCATATAGTTAAGGACGCCCGGATAACGGGCAAAATAGAGATCGATATACGATTGCGCCTGATTGCGCGACAAGCCCAATTGCTGTGCTAGGCCAAAAGCCGACATGCCGTAAATCAGTCCGAAATTGATGGCTTTCGCGGACCGGCGCAGATCGTTGGTGACGTGTTCGGGTGTAACGCCAAACACTTCGGCAGCTGTGGCCCTGTGTATGTCTTCACCGTCACTGAACGCTTTCATTAGGCCTTCATCAGCCGATAAATGCGCCATGATGCGCAATTCAATTTGAGAATAATCGGCAGCGACTATCTTCCTGCCTTCCGGAGCGATAAACGCCTGCCGGATTTTTCGGCCTTCTTTGCTGCGTATTGGAATGTTTTGCAAATTGGGGTCGGAAGAGGACAGCCGGCCTGTTGCGGCAATCGCCTGATGATAGGAAGTATGAATCCGGCCCGTATGCTCATCAACCTGCTGCGGCAGTTTGTCGATATAAGTTGATTTCAGCTTGCATAAACTGCGGTGCTCCAGGATCAGTTTGGGTAACGGATAACCGCGGTCTGCTAATTCCTGTAGTACCGATTCATCCGTCGACGGCTGGCCTTTAGGGGTTTTCTTCAGCACCGGCAGTTTTTGCCGATCATAAAGAATATCTTGGATTTGTTTCGGTGAACCCAGGTTGAATGTCTGACCCGCCAGGTCGTGAGCGTGCTGTTCAAGGGAAATAATCTGGCTGGAAAGTTCAAGACTTTGCTGCGCGAGCATCGCCGTATCGATTAATACACCATTGTTTTCAATGCGGGCCAGCACGCCAATCAGCGGGATTTCCACATCGGTATATAACTCCAGCAATTTCGGCTGTTGTGCCAGTTTTTCGTGTAGCACCTGATGCAGTTGCAAGGTAATGTCGGCATCTTCCGCCGCATAAGGCGTGGCTTCTTCTATCGTCACTTTCTGGAAGCCTATGTGTTTTGCGCCTTTGCCGGCCACGTCTTCATAATGGATGGTTTGGACGTTCAAGTATTCCTTGGCCAAATCGTCCATGTTATGCCGGGTTGCGGTGCTGTTTAATACATAAGATTCAAGCATCGTGTCATGCGCGATGCCGGCTAAGGTAATGCCGTGATTAGCCAGGACATGCATATCGTATTTCAGGTTTTGTCCAAGCTTGGGCTTATGCGGGTTTTCCAGTAGCGGGCGCAGTTTTTCCAGTATTTCGGTTCGATCCAGTTGATCCGGTGCGCCTGGATAGTCATGATCTAAAGGCACATAAGCGGCTGAGCCGGGCGTCGCGGCAAAGGAGACGCCAACTATCCGGGCTTTGCTGTAATCCAGGCTGGTGGTTTCGGTATCGAAGGCAAACAGTTCGGCTTCGTTCAATCGCTCAAGCCAGGCATCGAAATGCTGTTCGGTCAATAGGGTTTCATATTCGGGCAATCTTGCCGCACTTGCGGTATCTATTGAGGTTTGAGCAAGAGCTTGAGCGATGTCTGGAGTAGCGGGTTCCGATTCGATTTCAACCGCTTTGGCATTGGCTATTGTTGAAGAATCCAGCGCTTTTAACCAGGAAGAAAATCCCAGTTCGGCCAGTAAATCTTTCAGTTTCGCCGTATCCATCGGCTGTTGTTTCAAATCCTCGATGCTGTAGGGTAAATCAAGGTCGCACTTAATGGTGGTCAGTTGTTTGGATAAAGGCAAATAAGCCAAGCTTGATCGCAGATTCTCGCCGATTTTACCGCCGATTTCATTGGCATGGTCCATCAGATTTTCTAAAGTTTGATACTGCTCCAGCCATTTTGCCGCTGTTTTTGGACCCACTTTGGGTACGCCGGGAATATTGTCGACGGTGTCACCTATCAAGGCCAGGTAATCGACGATTTGTTCCGGTTTGACGCCGAATTTGTCGATGACGCCCTGAATATCCATGCGGGTGTTGGACATGGTGTTTTCCAGGATAATATGATCGGTGACCAGTTGCGCCATATCCTTGTCGCCGGTAGAAATAATAACATCATAGCCTTGTTGTTCCGCATGTTGCGCCAGGGCGCCGAGGACATCGTCAGCTTCTACATCGGACTCAATGATTAAAGGTAGTCCCATCGCTCGAATCAATTCGTGCAGCGGGGCAATCTGGACCCGCAAATCATCAGGCATGGGCGGACGATGAGCTTTGTACTGATCGTAAAGGTCATTGCGAAATGTTTTGCCCGGTGCATCGAAGATTACGGAGATATGGTCGGCATGATAGTCGGCTATCAGCTTGCGCAGCATATTGCTGACGCCGTAAATCGCATTGGTGGGCTCGCCGTTCGCGTTGGTTAGCGGTGGAATGGCATGATAAGCGCGGAATAAAAAAGAGGAACCGTCAACCAGGATCAAGCGTTCCCTTCGGCTAGGCTCAGGACAGGTTTGTGTTTGTTGGGACATAGAAGTTTTAGATACAAGGTTAAAAGGTACAAGGCATCAGGTTTTGCGCTTGGCATCCACAATATTAGGCAATTGACTGATTTTATTAAGCACTTGGCTTAATTGATCGGTATTTTCAATTTGAATCGTCAAATTGAGTAGCGCAGAGAGATCGGGATGAGTCTCCATCGCGGCATTGGAAATATGAATTTTAGTCTGGGCTAAAATCTGGGTTACATCGCTGAGCACATTTTGGGAGTTAAAGGCATGGATAACAATAGGCACCGCATAGCTGGCTCTTTTTGTACCCCAGCTAACCGAGATAAGTTGGGCTTGTTTTTCGGGACTGAGATGCAAGATGTTCTCGCAGTCCTTGCGATGAATAGTAATGCCTTTTTTATGCGAAACATAGCCAATAATGTCATTGCCCTGAATCGGGGAGCAGCAGTGTGCAAGAGAAGTCAGTACGTTATCGATGCCTTCTACGGAAATTGCTGATTTAGCTTCGGTTTTTTTGCGCTGAGTGGCTGTCGGCGGAGCTTCCAATTCAGGAATCTTAAAAAACGCAGCAAGTTGACGGCTGTTAATATCGCTACGGCCAATGGCTTCGAGCAGCTTGTCGGTATCCGGTTGGTGAAAATGTTTAGCCAACTCTGCCAGATTGATAATTTTTAAGCCCAGCCGCTGGCTTTCCTTGTCCAGAATAGCCTTGCCTGCAGCCATATTTTGAGCTTGTTGCTGGTTTTTAAACCAGCTTTTGACTTTGCTAATTGCCGCCGATGTTTTTAGATAGCCCAGGTTAGGATCAATCCAGTTGTGGTTCGGGCCGCCATCCTTGGCCGTCAAGATTTTTACCTGGTCGCCGGACTTTAAGTTGTAAGTGAGCGGTGCAATGCGGCCATTGATCTTTGCTCCTCGGCAGCGGTGACCTATTTCGGTATGGATAGCATAGGCAAAATCCAGTGGCGTAGAACCTTTAACCAGATCGATTATTTTACCGGCTGGCGTTAAAACGTAGACGCGGTCATTGAATAATTCGCTACGGAAATTTTGGGACAGTGCTTCGTCGCTGTCTTCCTTGCGGTTACGCTCAGGACTGGTTTCTTCCAGCAATTTACGCAAAGACGCGATATTTTTTTCTATGGCCGTGTCGTGTTTGCCGCCTTCTTTATAAGACCAGTGCGCCGCGACCCCGAGCTCGGCAAAGTCATGCATCTGTTGGGTGCGGATTTGCACCTCGATACGATTGCCTTCAGGGTCAATAATGACGGTATGCAAAGACTGGTAACCGTTTTCTTTGGGGTTGGCGATATAATCGTCAAACTCTTTGGGAATGATTTGCCAGAGACTATGCACAACGCCTAAGGCGGCATAGCAGTTAGTCAGGTTATCAACAATAACGCGCACTGCTAATAGGTCATAAAGTTCGTCTATGTCCAATTGCTTGCGTTGCATCTTTTTCCAGATGCTGTAAATATGTTTAGGACGACCATAGATTTCTGCGGTAATGCCCTCTTCGGCGAGCTTTTTCTGCAGCAGGCCAATAAAGTTGTTAATACAGTTTTCCCGCTGTATACGGTTATCGGATAGCGACTTGGCAATGCGGCGATAGGATTGAGGCTTTAGATAGCGGAAGGCCATGTCCTCCAGCTCCCACTTTAACTGATGAATACCCATCCGGTTGGCGATCGGCGCGTAAATATCCAGCGTCTCCTGGGCAATAAAGCGCCTGAGTTCGTAAGATTCTTTGGGTAAAATCTTAAGCCGTTGAATCCGGTAAGCCAGTTTTATCAAAACGGCGCGGACATCCTGGGTCATCGACAGCAGCATTCGGCGCAGGGTTTCCGTTTGGCTCGGTTGATCCGTCATTTCCAGTGAGTAAACGGTTAATTTATTCAGCCAGTTAACATCGTTAACCAGTGTCGCAACCGTTTCGCCGAATTGTTCTTTAATGTTAGGCAAGGGATTTAAGTGGGCTAGGCGCGGATCACTTAATATTGCGGCAAGGATAGTTTTCAGGTCGACATTAAAGTCCATTAAAATTGCCGCGACTTCAATCCCTTTAGGACGAAAATAGTGAGGGTCGTCAGGAATTTGCGCGATAATCGCCAGCGCCCGATTTATTTGTTCGTTATCGGGAGCAGAAAATCCGTTAAAAAGTTGTTTATTGGTCTCGGTATTTCTTTGCATCAAACGATAGTCAATAATTTGGGAAGCTGATGGTTATGATAGGTCAATGCCGGTAAAGGTAACAAGCAATCATTGTCTATAGGGATGTAAGTAAGGAGTGGAAGCTTTGACCTGAGCGTCTACTGTGGATGTGGCTTGGTTAAAATATTCGTTTTAAGCTATTAAAATGCGATGAAATAAAACAATGATGTTTATGGTTGCTAACGGCAACTCTACGGTTTCATCGATAGCGTTATATTTTACAAAAATTAAAGTAAGAAAATGAAAATTACAATATTCGGAAGTGGTTATGTAGGTTTGGTGACAGGTACTTGTCTTGCGGAAGTCGGTAATGATGTGATCTGTGTTGATATTGATGAAGCTAAAATTGCCAAGCTGCAACAGGGCATCATTCCGATATTTGAGCCTGGACTGGAAGCCATGATCAAAGAAAATCAATCGGAAGGGCGATTAAGATTTACTACCGATATTAAGATGGCTGTAGATCATGGCGTATTTCAATTTATAGCGGTCGGCACCCCGCCCGATGACGATGGCTCTGCGGATTTACAGTATGTATTGGCGGTTGCCAAGAGCATTGCCGAGAACATGAACGAGTATCGGGTTGTTATCGATAAATCGACTGTGCCGGTAGGGACCGCGGATAAAGTCAAAGCAGTCATACAGCAAGTGTTGACAAGCCGCGGTAAAGAGCTGGAGTTCGATGTGGTATCGAATCCCGAATTCCTGAAAGAAGGCGCGGCGCTGGATGATTTTATGAAGCCGGACCGTATTATTATCGGTACCGATAACCCCAGAACGGCGGAACTGCTGAAGGCGCTTTATGCACCGTTTAACCGCAGTGTTGAACGGGTCATTATCATGGATATACGTTCGGCCGAATTAACCAAGTATGCAGCAAATGCGATGCTGGCGACTAAAATCAGCTTTATGAATGAGTTGGCAAATCTGGCCGAACGTCTAGGGGCGGATATTGAACATGTTAGACAAGGCATAGGTTCCGATAGCCGTATTGGTTACAGCTTTATTTATCCGGGGTGCGGTTATGGCGGTTCCTGTTTTCCAAAAGATGTAAAAGCATTGGAAAGAACGGCAAAAGAGCAGGGCTATCATGCCGAATTGCTTAATGCAGTGGAAAATGTCAACAATCGGCAAAAACATCGGCTGTTTGAAAAAATTAATCAGCATTATCAAGCTAATTTAGCCGGTAAGGTGTTCGCTTTGTGGGGACTGTCATTTAAACCCAATACCGACGATATGCGCGATGCGCCAAGCCGGGTTGTGCTGGAAGCCCTGATTGACGCAGGCGCGACGGTTCAAGCTTTTGATCCTGAAGCGTTGCAGGAAGCACGGCGGCTTTATGGCGATAAGCCTGGGCTAAGCTATTGCAGCTCGCCAAAAGATGCCTTAAAGCAAGCCGATGCGTTGGTGATAGTTACAGAATGGAAGCAATTTCGCAGTCCCGATTTTGATGTATTGAGCCAGCAGTTGAATGATAAAGTAATTTTTGATGGCCGTAATATGTATGAGCCGGACAGAGTTAAACGTAGCGGATTGGCATATTACGCGATAGGGAGGTAAAGAAAAAAGTTGTATTTGTGTTGCAAGCGTCTAAACTAAGCGGCGAATGGTTCATAATAATTTTGGTTGGCATATAAGACTATTCTAAAAATCATAAATCTGTAATTGTTCAAAATAGGAAAATAAAGATGAAAAGATTATTTGTAGTGTTATTTGCCGCTTTTTGCTCATTTAGTGTGATTGCCTCTCCAGTCAATATCAATACTGCGGATGCAAAAACGATAGGAGAAGCATTGTCGGGCATAGGCCTGAAAAAAGCCGAAGCCATTGTTAAATACAGGGAAGCCAAAGGTGAATTTAAAACAGTGGACGATCTGGTTAACGTTGATGGAATCGGCCCGAAAACCGTCGAGAAGATCAAGAATGAAATCCTGTTAAGCGATGCCGCGGCCGTGGATCAAAAGACAGATAAAAAGATTGATGAAAAAGCGGATAAAAAGATAGCCGAAAAAACCAAATAATTATTTAGTAGGTATTTCAAATGACCAGCAGCTCTGATTATGTCGGACTGCTGGTTTTTTCGTTATAAAGCTGCCTGCTATTTCAAGCAATATAAACCCATCCAAAGAGCATTCATTAAGAAATCCCGCATGATTTTTCTTGTATCCGGTTGGAACGGTGGGAGGGCAATAAATAGCCATTATTGCCGAGCAAAAACAGGCTGATTAGAAAATGCTGTAAAATGATTAAAGGCATGAGTCAATTTACGTTATTTTGTTTGTTAATCTAGAAGTGACTGTTATAAATATTTCTTTGGAAGCATTTATTGGCCGATGTTAAGGTTGTTTTTAATTGCAATGGTTTGATATGAAATGAATGAAGAATACGAATACGATGATGACGAGGTTGAATATTATGCAGTTCGACCGAATAAAACCCAAATAAAGAAAGATATGGCGGCTCTTTTTGCTGTAAGCGAAGAGATGTCCGATTTGTCGGCAGGGCAATTAAAAACGCTTGAGCTTCCTGAGGTTATTAATAAAGCTGTTATAGAAGTATCGGGAATGGCCCATAAAGGTGCAAGAAAACGCCTGTTGAAGTTTATTGCCGGCCAGCTTCATAAGATAGATGCAGAACCCATTTTAGAAAAACTGGCGCGCATAAAAAATAAAAGTGCTCATGCGGTCAGAGAGCATCATACTGCAGAGCGTTGGCGGGATCGGTTGATTGCCGAGGGCAATGATGCTTTGACGGAATTGCTGGATGAGCAGCCTCATGCCGATCGGCAATTATTAAGACAATTATTGCGCAACGCCCAAAAAGAAGCCGAAGCCGGTAAGCCGCCTAAATCATCGCGTTTGTTATATCGCCAACTGAAACAGTTGTTTAATGTTGGAAATGAGTTGGATGATGACGTTGAGTTTGAGGATGAACAGGACGATGATTAATTACTCGTCCATGTCTAACAATCGCTAAACAAATCCATTTGCCGGTAGTGAGTCTGTCCGGGTTTGTTTTCCAGTGATGACAATGTCACTCCCAGCAAGCGGACATTGCGGCTGCCTACATCGGTATTTTTCAATAAGTCTTCAAGAATGTCGACTAAGACCGATGCGGCAGTGATGATATAAGGCAGTGTCCGGCTCCGGGTGATTTGTACGAAATCGTGATATTTGATTTTTATTGTCAGGGTATGGGCGATCAGTTGCTTTTCGGCGACTTTGCTTAATGCCTTTTCCAGCAGATTTTGCAAATGCACGATCACATCTTGTTTGAGTCTAACATCTTGCTGAAAAGTAATTTCCACACCCAGCGATTTCCTGACGCGGTAATTGCTGACGGGGCGGTTGTCTATGCCTCTCGAAATACTGTAATAATGCAGCCCGGCCTTGCCGAAATAGTGCTGTAGCATTTCCAGTGGAAATTCTTTCAGGTCTTTACCGGTTTTGATGCCCAACGAGCGCATCTTTATCGAAGTCGCTTTGCCTATGCCGTGAAATTTTTCGACCGAAAGCTGTTCGGCAAACTCCGGGCCCTTTTCTGGGGGGATTAGATAAAGTCCGTCCGGCTTATTGATGTCCGAGGCGATTTTGGCGAGGAATTTGTTATAAGAAACACCGGCCGAGGCGATCAGCTGGGTTTCCTGTTTAATGGCGGCTTTGATAGCTTTGGCGATTAGTGTGGCAGAGCCTTGATGCAAACTTACATTGCTGACATCCAGATAGGCTTCGTCCAGCGAAAGAGGCTCAAAAAGATCCGTATAGTCGGCAAAGATTTTTCGGATGGCGGTTGATGCTTGTTGATAAGCTTCGAAGCGGGGCTTTACAAAAATAGCCTGCGGGCATAAGCGATAAGCATGAGCCGAAGGCATCGCGGAATGGATGCCGTATTTTCTGGCTTCATAGCTGCAGGTTGCGACAACGCCGCGTGAGTCGGGAGAGCCGCCGACGATCAGCGGCTTGTTACGGTAATGTGGGAAATCGCGTTGCTCTACGGCCGCAAAAAATGCATCCATATCGATATGAATGATTTTGCGGATAGAACTCATCGGACATTATTTGACGGAATTTTTCGTTTCCGGTATTTGCAGTTCTGCAGTCACATTCCAGTCGGAAAAAGGAAAAGGCAGAGTTTCGGTATTGAACGTCAGGAACAGCAAAATATGATACGTATAAGTGGAAAGACTGCGTCCAAAATTAAGGATGTTGACGTTAGCTTTCCCGGTTAATAATGTGGATGCGACCTGCAAGAGAATAACGGCCCAAAGCAGCATTCTGACCAAGCCTCCTATCGCTGCAAAAATCAGCATAAAGAAAATTCTTTTCCAAGTGCTTACTTGGGTTAAGTTGTAGTTGATCTGTTCATCCATCGTCATTAACCTCGGTTCATAATGTCGCGTAAGTCAAGGGCTGCCGCA
Source organism: uncultured Methylobacter sp. (assembly GCA_964547705.1). Taxonomy (GTDB): domain Bacteria; phylum Pseudomonadota; class Gammaproteobacteria; order Methylococcales; family Methylomonadaceae; genus Methylobacter_A. Next base: position 9,051 of record CAZJOY010000140.1, read on the forward strand.
TTGCAACGAGCTATGTAGTTTGCCATCGACAAGGAGTAGTTGGCGAAAAGGCCGTAGCCGCTACCGTTTAAAATCATCGGGCTTAAAATCGGGGTTAGGGCATTTTCCAGTGCCTTAATCATGATATCAACGGTACGCATCGCACGTTTATCCAGCAAAATATCTTCAAAGTCATGCTTGACGGCTCTGAGGATATGCAACAACGCCCAGCTTGCCCCGCGCGCTTCGTAGAAAACGTCGTCAATTTCCAGCCAACCCACTTTGGCTATGGTGGTGCCTTTTTCATCAGCCGCTTCTTTCTCAAGTTCGGTTAATCCGGGGCCATAGTTGCCACCGGCGCTGTTTGCGGTCAAGCGGGTGGAAAGGCCGCCTAAACGTTTGATAACAACCTCAGTGTATTGCCAAAGGTTGTCGGCTCGGGAATAAAATTGTGCTTTTTTTATGGGGCCGCCGTATTTTTGCAGGCGCTCCATATACTTATGTAGAGACTCAACACCTTTTTGATACTCGGCTTCTGTTGAAGGCAGGGCCCATGAGTCGTTTTCGTAATAGAAGTAAGGCTCGGCAATCGCTAGATCCGGGTCTTCGGCCGATTGCGATTGATCTCTTGCAAAGTGGTTTCTTAATGCCGATGTAGCGTCACGCAGCATAACCAGCGCGCCGTATTCCCAGTTGGAAATGTTGTCCAGCAGCACGCCGGGAGGCGCGACGTCGTTAGTAATATAGCCGCCGCTTTTGTGCAATAGAGTTTCGGCAATATGGGCCAAGGTGTTGGTATAGACATAGCCGACAGGCATGCTTTCAGTGGAATGGGTTTCTTCGGCACGTTTTACAGCTTCGTCCAGTACATTAAATTGGTCCGGCTCTCTGCCCCACCAGGCTCCCAAGAAAATCAGAATGGCAAGTACAATGAGAGTAAAAACGCCAAAGCCCCAGAGTATTCCTTTAGATTTTATATCGTTGAGTGTATCGTTTGCCGCCATTTTTGAAATCCCGTAAAGAGGTTTTTTCGTAGGATCTAAAAATATTTCATCCTACTGCTTTTTTATATGGAAATTGGCTACATGGTAGCAGGTTTTTTTGTTATTTGCTTATGGCACAAGCTGTCATAACGGTTTTTTTTTGGCTCTTGGGTGCGCTTTATCATAGATTTCAGCCAGATGCTGAAAGTCAAGGTGAGTGTATATCTGGGTCGTGCTGATATTGCTGTGGCCGAGCAGTTCCTGAACGGCCCTTAAGTCTTGGCTGGACTCAAGCAGATGGCTGGCGAAAGAGTGTCTTAGCATATGCGGATGGATATGCTCGGCGATGCCTTTTTTTATGCACCACTGTTCGAGCCTTAATTCGATGCTGCGTTGACCGAGCCGGGTGCCGCGCATTGAAACGAATAACGCGGGGGCAGTGGCGGGGATTTTTACGGCCCGCTGTTGTAGCCAGTTTTCGATAGCCGTAACGGCTTTACTGCCTATCGGCAATACTCTGGATTTGCCGCCTTTACCTATACGGACAACAAGCGAGTTGTCCGGCAAGTCAAGGTCGGTTAAATCAAGCGCCGATAATTCACTCAGACGAAGGCCGGATGAATAGAATAATTCAAACATAGCCAAGTCGCGTATTTCGAGTACTGAGCTTGTCCCGGCTTCTAACAAGCCGGATAACTGATCGACATCCAGTGTTTTAGGCAGTTTTCTGGCTTGCTTGGGCGCTTGAATATGCTGGGCGGGATTAGTGCTGCTCTGACCTGTCTTTAACGGGTAATTATAGAAACTCCGAATGGCGGATAGTTCGCGTTGCAGGCTTTTACTGCTTAGACCTTTGCGATGCCGGCCGGCTATGTAGGAACGAACATCAGTGTGCTTCAGGTCGGCCCAGTGGCTTATGTTCTTGCCTGTACAGTAGCGCGACAGATGATCAAGGTCTCGCCGATAATTTTTTACGGTATGTTCCGAGGCGCGAACTTCAACGGTAAGCTGCCTAAAAAAATCAGCCAGAATAAGTTCGGCATCGGCATGCATGTTATTGCTGTAATAATGTGATCAGCCGGGTGGCGATAATTTCACTCATTTGGTTTAAAAACAGGTTGCCCATGCTGTAATGGAACCGGCCTTCTTCCCGGCTGCCG
>CAZJOY010000141.1:0-11003 GCA_964547705.1 uncultured Methylobacter sp.
CCGGATATTTTTCCCTAAAGCGCAGGATCGGTTTCGGCAGGAAATACTTGGCCTGGGTGTGTGTCGTGGCGATATGCAAAACGCCCTGGTTGCTGTCGATATAATCCGCCGCGATGCTCTGGATGTTGGTTTTGGCCAGGTTAATGGTCTCAACTTCCTCCATGATCCGGCGCCCCAACGGGGTCAAGCCGACCAGTTTTTTACCCTGCCGCTCGTAGACTGGCGAACCCAGTTCGGCTTCGAACAGCTGCAATTGCCGGCTGACGGCCGATTGCACAATGTGCATTTTTTCCGCCGCTCTGGACAGGCTGAAATCGTTTTCCTGGAGCACGCGCAGAAGTTCAATCTGGCTTAAATTCATGTTCTGGGATATTCCTGTGTGAAATGCCGGCCGCATCAAAAACGCAGCGGCTTGACGGTTGCGAATTAAAATATAAATCCATCGGTCTGTTGAATTCGCGGTACGCAACCAAGCGACCGGCTGGTCGCCTGTTAACCCCTGATTTTGGCGACAGCGGAGTGCAGGCTTCGCCCACTCTGCGCAAGCAGAGCTTGCACTCCAAGTCGATAAATCAATGAAACCAATGCGCGTGCCGTATCCGCAGGTCAACTTTATCGCCTTTATTCAACTGCAAACGCTTGAATTGGTCGTTCGGCATTTCCGCGTAAACGCTGGCGGATTGGCCGTTCATGCTGCTTTTGACTAATTCAATACGGATCAAAGAGCCCAAATGCTGCCAATCTTTCAGAATCACAAACGCATCGTTGTCATCGGTCGATTTGGCGATGACGATGTCGTGCGGGCGTACATGCGCAACGCGACCTTTCTGGTGTGCGGTCGGCAAGCCGGCTGTTTGCAGCCAATCGGCGTCGTGCTCTTCCAGGTCGAATACATTGGTCTGCCCGATAAACCGGGACACAAACGCATTGCTCGGATGGTCGTAAATATCGCTCGGCGAGCCTTGTTGCTCGATATGCCCGTGGTTCAGCACGACAACCTGACTGGCGACTTCCATCGCTTCTTCCTGGTCATGAGTCACAAAAATACTGGTAACGTTCAAATCATGATGCAAGTTGCGCAGCCATTGGCGCAAGTCCTTGCGCACACCAGCATCCAGTGCGCCGAACGGCTCGTCCAGCAGCAACACCGACGGTTCCACGGCCAACGCGCGAGCCAGTGCGATACGTTGGCGCTGGCCGCCGGAAAGCTGGTCGGGATAACGATCATGCAACCAGTCCAGTTGCACCAAATTCAATAAATCATGCACTTTCTTGCGGATAATCGCTTCACTTGGCCGTTCTCGGCGGGGTTTGACTCTTAAGCCGAACGCCACGTTCTCGAATACGGTCATGTGCCGGAACAGCGCGTAATGCTGGAACACAAAGCCGATGCCGCGTTGGCTGACATCATGATCGGTTCTATCTTGGCCGCTGATTAATACCCGACCTTGATCGCCGCTTTCAAGACCGGCAATAATGCGCAGCAGCGTAGTTTTGCCGCAACCGGAAGGCCCCAATAAAGCGACCAGTTCGCCTTCCGGAATTTCCAGGTTGATATGATCCAATGCGGTAAACGTACCAAATTTTTTACTGATGTCGGAAAGTAAAATACTCATAAAGGGAGTCTCAAAAATAAAATCACTACGGTTAACGGTTGGCTTGCCGCCATTCCAAAGCTGTCTTTAAAATCAATGTCACAATTGCCAAGGCGGCAAGAATCGATGCACCGGCAAAAGCACCAACGACGTCATAATCGTTATAATTGACTTCCACATGCAAAGGCAGCGTATTGGTTAGGCCCCGGATATGGCCGGAAACCACCGAAACCGCGCCGAATTCGCCCATGGCCCTGGCATTGCACAACAACACGCCGTACAGCAAAGCCCATTTGATATTCGGCAGCGTCACCGCCCAAAACGTTTTCCAACCGGTCGCACCCAGCGACAGCGCCGCCTCTTCTTCCTGGTTGCCCATTTCCTGCATCAGCGGAATCAACTGCCGCGCTACGAACGGAAAGGTGATAAACAAGGTAGCCAGAACAATGCCCGGCACCGCAAAAATGATCTTCACGTCATGCGCCATCAGCCATTCGCCAAACCAGCCCTGAGCGCCAAACAACAGCACGAAAATAAATCCTGAAATAACCGGCGACACTGAAAACGGCAAGTCGATCAACGTGGTCAACAGGCTTTTTCCGGGAAACTCAAAACGGGTAATTGCCCAGGCCGCGGCAACACCGAATACGGTGTTCAACGGCACGGTAATCAATGCGGTCAGTAAGGTCAGATTGATAGCAGCCCGCGTATCGTCCTGGGATAACGCCTGCCAATAAGTCTCTATGCCTTTGGAAAAAGCCTGGAAAATCACCAAGCCTAACGGCAGGCAGATAAACAGGCTGATAAAGCCTAGTGCGATGGCAATCAAGCTCCATCTGACCCAGTCCGGATCTTGGAGGGCCAGTTGTTGACGCGCAACCAATTTGGCCGGATTTATCGGTTGGGTAACAGTGCTCATCTCAGAATTATCCTCATAATTGTCCAGAGCGCTTACGCACCCAGTATTGCAGCATGTTGATCAATAACAGCATTAGAAACGAAATCACCAGCATCGTCAGCGCGATTGCGGTGGCGCCTTCAAAGTCGAATTGTTCCAATTTGGTGACAATCAATAGCGGCACAATTTCCGATACGTAAGGAATATTGCCGGCAATAAAAATGACCGACCCGTATTCGCCGACGCCTCGGGCAAAAGCCAACGCGAAGCCGGTCAACAACGCCGGGAAAACATTCGGAAAAATGATTTTGCCGAAAACTTGTAAGCGCGAGGCTCCCAAGCTGGACGCGGCCTCTTCCATTGTTGTTTCAAATTCCAGCAATACCGGTTCGACAGTACGCACGACAAACGGGATGCTGATAAAAATCAGCGCCATCACAATGCCCAGCGGTTTAAGAGCCACCTGGATGCCGAACGTGTTGATCAGTAATTTGCCGAGGAAGCCACTGGGCTGGAAAATAGTTGCCAAGACAATACCGGCAACGGCTGTCGGCAACGCAAACGGGAAGTCGATCAAGGCATGGAAAAAACGTTTGCCGAAAAACGAATAACGCACCAACACCCAGGCGACAATAAAGCCGAAGAAACTGGCAACCAAAGCAGCCACCAGTGCGGTGGAAAAACTGACGTTAAACGAGTACAGCACGCGTTTGCTGGTAATGATATTGACGTAATCATCCCAGCTCAGCTGGAAACTTTTGAATACCAAGGTGCTGAGTGGGATTAAAACCACCAAGCTTAGGTAGACCAGGGTGAACCCGATAGCCGGGCGGAACCCCGGCATGATGCTGCTTTTTGCCATTACCTCTCTCCAGTATTGATTAAGCAAACCGTTAGACAGTAGCCTGTCCTATAAACTTAAAAACCTATTCACCACGAAGAAGATAAGATAAAAACTTTGTGTTCTTCGTGTCTTCGTGGTGAATCAACCGACTTTCATTTTATTGATTAAGTTAGCGCATATGGGACAGACAGCCCTACATTAATTTACTTTTCCGGCCCGTAAATCTGGTCGAAAATTCCGTTATCCGCAAAATGCTTTTTCTGTGCGGCTTCCCAGCCGCCAAGCTGGTCGATTGTGACCAACGCCACCGGCTTGAATTGCTTGGCATACTTGGCCGCAATTTCAGGATCGGTTGGACGGTAGAAGTTTTTGCCGATAATGTCCTGGCCTTCCTTGCTGTATAAATACTTCAGGTATTCGGTCGCCACTTCGGTCGTGCCGTGCTTGCGCGCCACATCTTCGACAACGGCCACTGACGGTTCAGTCAAAATACTCAATGACGGCGTGACGATTTCAAACTTGTCCGCGCCGAATTCACGCAACACTAAATAAGCTTCGTTTTCCCAAGTAATCAACACATCGCCGATTTCCCGTTCGACAAAGCTGGTGGTCGATCCACGTGCGCCGGAATCCAGTACCGCAACGTTTTTATATAACTTGCTGACGAACGCGGTCGCCGCGGCCTCATCATTGTTGTTGGCTTTAAGCGCATAAGACCACGCCGCCAAATAGTTCCAGCGTGCTCCGCCGCCGGTTTTAGGGTTCGGCGTAACGACGCTGACGCCGGGCTTGACGATGTCGTTCCAATCCTTAATGCCCAACGGATTGCCTTTACGCACCAGTAATACAATCGTGGACGTATACGGCGAGCTATTGTGCGGCAACGATTTTTGCCAATCTTCCGGCACAAGCTTCCGTTTTTGGTACAGCTGGTCGATGTCGTTGGACAAAGTCAGCGTCACCACGTCGGCTTCCAAGCCTTCCAATACCGAACGCGCCTGCTTGCCTGAGCCGCCGTGAGACTGGTTGATCGTCACGCTATCGCCGGTTTTGGCTTTCCAGTATGCGGCAAAAACGGCGTTGTATTCCTTGTACAACTCCCGGGTCGGGTCGTAAGAAACATTGAGCAGATTGATGTCCGCTGCTGAGACCGGGCTTGCAGCCAGTACCGACAACACTGTCGCACCGATAATCCGGGTAAAGTATTTGTTCATCGATAAAAATCCTGCTTCAGGTTATTGAACGATAAAGTTGTAATAAATGGCTTTCAAACCGGTTGAATCCCACTTGCCGATGAGGCAAGCAGGACTCCAAGTGCGGCTTATTTTCCCGGTCCGTAGATTTGGTCAAACACGCCGTCATCAACAAAATGCTTTTTCTGTGCCGCATCCCAGCCGCCGAACTTGTCGATTTTGACCAGTTCCAATGGCTGAAATTGCTTGGCGTACTTGGCGGCTACTTCAGGATCGGTCGGACGATAGAAGTTCTTGCCGATAATGTCCTGGCCTTCTTTGCTGTACAAATACTTTAGATATTCGGTGGCTACATCGACAGTTCCGTGCTTACGCGCCACATCCTCAACAACTGCGACCGGAGGCTCAGCCAAGATGCTCAATGAAGGCGTAACAATTTCAAACTTGTCCGCGCCGAATTCTCGTAGAGCTAAATAGGCTTCGTTTTCCCAAGCAATCAATACATCACCGATTTCGCGTTCGATGAAAGTCGTGGTTGAACCCCGAGCCCCGGTGTCCAGCACTGCGGCGTTTTTAAACAATTTGCCGACGAACTCTTTCGCAGCGGCTTCGTCATTGTTATTGGCTTTAAGCGCATAAGCCCAGGCCGCCAAGTAGTTCCAGCGCGCGCCGCCGGAAGTTTTAGGATTCGGCGTAACGATGCTGACGCCGGGTTTAACGATGTCGTCCCAATCCTTAATTTTTAGCGGATTGCCTTTACGGACCAGGAATACGATCGTGGACGTATACGGCGAGCTGTTGCCAGGCAACAGGGTTTGCCAATTTTCAGGGATCAGTTTGCGTTTTTGGTACAACTGATCGACGTCATACGCCAGCGCTAGCGTCACCACGTCGGCTTCCAAGCCTTCCAGTACCGAACGCGCCTGCTTGCCCGAGCCGCCGTGAGACTGGTTGATTGTGACGGTATCGCCGGTTTTGGCTTTCCAGTATTTGGCGAAAGCGCCGTTGTATTCTTTGTATAACTCGCGGGTTGGATCATAGGAAACGTTGAGCAGATTGATGTCCGCCGCGCGTACCTCGCTGGCTGCCAATACGGCTAATACAGCCGCAAAAACAACGTTGGTAAATTTGTTTTTCATAATTAAAACGCCTTTTGTCAGGTTGTTTAAAACGATAATTGGAATCGGGTTGCAAAAATTTGTTCGTTGGCTCGATCACGTCCTCTGGCCGCGCCGCCATCGAAAGATACATTTTCATAATCCGCCCGAATGATGGCATTGCTGTTGAGGTACCAGTTGGCGCCTATCGTCCAGGCTTTGGCTTTCGAGGCTGACTGGTTTGGATCAACAATCCGGAAAGTCTCATTATCCACATCCAGTTCGCTATAGCGTGCTGCAAGCTGCCATGCGCCCCACTTGCCTTTTAACGGATCGAAATTCTGAATGGGTTTAACACCGGCAAAACTGTTGTCTTCGCCAGTCAGTACATAAGAGGCTAAAAGCTGCCAAGCGGTATTCTTCTGCTGAATATCCGTTCTTCCGCTAACCAAGTGCTGGGACGAAACGACATACTCGCCAATAGCGCCAAACGGGCCGGCAAACCAGTAAGCCTGCGGATAAATTCTATAGGCTTCACCATCGGATGTCGGCGCAGCGAAACCGGTATTAACCTTAGAGTAATCGAGATAGGTAGTTCTACCCAGTGGAGTCGCCTGAGCTTTAAGCGCCTGTTTATCCGGATTACCGATAGAACCTGCAACACCTAGTCCCAGGCCTTCCAGCCAGGAGTAACCGGTATGGTGGAACGGATGAGCGAATAAACGTCCGTTCACTTCTTTGTTGTCATCGGTATCGGGCGAGTTATTGTTAGGGCTGCCGTCATCTCCGGAACCGTTTGAAACGCCGATCTGGTAGGTAAAGGTATTCTTAGTATCGATAGGGCCTGCGACGGTCTCTGCTTTATAACCCGGCTTGGAGAACGCACCATGCAGTTGTATACCTACGTCACGGTTGCTTGCCAAATAAGTAGGGAATGCCCGCTCCAGGAAGGTGCCGTCCGAGTCGCCTTGTAGACGTTCAAGACTGATTGAGGGCTTGAACTTACCGACCAGCAGGCTGGCCGCAGGATGATAGGCATAATCGAGGTAAGCGTCCGGCAAAATGTTGCTGCCCGCGGCAAAGTCCGGCATGATTTTGTAATAGATGTCTTTAAAAAAGTAACCTTCTATCCATATACGACCTTGTTTGAGTTCGAATTTATCGGTTCCGGTAAATCCGTTATCTGCGATATAGAAACGCCCATCGGTTTGTGCCGCACCGCGTATCCGCACCTGATGTTTTTTATCGGAAGAAGTAATCTTGAATCCATCCGCACCTGCATCGAACACCGGCAGTTTTTGTAGCGCACCGGCCGTCACTTCATCCTGAAGTTCCAGTTTACGTTCAAGGGTATTAACTTTTCGACTCAGCTTTTCCACTTCGGGGGCCGGAGCCACGGCCGCAGGTTTGGCGGCTAATGCGCCAGCTTGGTCCAGCTTTTCCAACCGGCTTTCCAGTTCACGAATGCGCCGCTCTAAGGCTTCGGTATCGGCATGCGCATCGGGAATGCCGAATAACGCAAGATTAATTACGCTTGCCAAAGCGGTGCGTTTGAAATGTGTCATAGTTTTATTCCTCAAAAAATCTATGCCATCCGGTGATCCGGTCAGGCCACTATCTCTCATATAATTTTTTTTAATCGCCGTTTTTTGACGGTAGAAAGGGGGTTTTTATTTATTATCGAAGCGTAATTTTTCCTTGCGCTCTATTTGTACGACCTTGTTTTCATGGATAATGATTTCTACCGAGCCGAACTTAATGTCTTGTAAGATCGCGGCAATCTGATTTGCGATTTCAGCGGTTCGCGGTTCTTTCTGTGTCTTTTCCAATTTAAGCGCCATGAAAATGCTCCTGAAAAGCTATCGTTTAGGTTGAAGGAGAGTTTAAAGAGGATTTAATATTTAATAAAACGACATTATTAGATGCATATATCTAATTAAAGGATATTAAGATCAATTCCAGCCTATAGTGCCTCCGTTAACCTTGCGCCAGCTTATGCACGGGGAATAGCACGAAAATCAAAGTTGAAACTTCGTATTTTCTCGATCCGATCTGTTAACTTGATGGGCATGAGGTAAAAACCTTGGCCGCTTGAACTTACGATAACCGGCATTCACCAACAGCCGCGTTAACAACGCAGATGCGATTATCCGATCACCGGCCGCTTTGAATTCCGGGCTAGAGAAAATCGCAGCCGCCCTGCATTTCTAATGCCTTTTCTTGCAATTCAGCTTATTATATTGGTCATTCTCACCATGAGACTCATGTTTACCAACGATCATTTATGATAATGCTCAATGAAATCTTATAAATTATTACTGCTTTTGTTGCTAAATCCGCTCATCGTAGGCTGTGGACAACCCGGCCCGCTTTATTTGCCGGGGCAAGCGGCACCGATTCATGTCGAACCGGAGCCCGCACCGAAACCAGAACCCCAATCCGGCAAAAATAAATAACCATGGATTACTTTAATTACCGAAACGACGAGCTTTTCGCTGAAGATGTTGCTGTTCAGGATATCGTCTATCAATACGGCAGCCCTTGCTACATCTATTCAAGAGCTACTTTGGAACGGCACTGGAAAGCTTTCGACCAGGCGTTCGGCGACCAAGCGCATTTAATTTGTTACGCCGTCAAGGCTAATTCCAATATTGCGATACTCAACCTGCTGGCGCGTTTAGGTTCGGGCTTTGATATTGTTTCTCTGGGCGAATTGGAACGGGTGATTACCGCCGGCGGCGACCCTAAAAAAATCGTGTTTTCCGGTGTCGGCAAGCGCGAGGATGAAATTCTGGCCGCGTTAAAGATCGGCATACGCTGTTTTAATATTGAAGTCAGCGGAGAACTGGATCGTATTAACCTGCTGGCCGGACAGTTGGGCGTTATCGCACCGGTCTCTTTTCGGGTCAACCCTGATGTCGATGCCAAAACCCATCCTTATATTTCCACCGGTTTAAAGGAAAATAAGTTCGGTATCGATATTCAACAAGCTATGACTGAATATCGCCGGGCGGCGGCCATGCCCAATATCAATGTGATAGGCATCGATTGCCATATCGGCTCGCAATTAACCGAAACCCGGCCTTTTCTGGATGCTCTGGATAAAATCCTCGATTTGGTTGCCGCGCTTGAAGCCGAAGGGATTAAGCTGCATCATCTCGATCTGGGCGGCGGCCTGGGCATTTGTTATAAAGATGAACAACCGCCTGAACCTGCCGAATATATCGGCGCGGTATTGGCACGGCTTGGCAAAACCGATTTTGAGATTTTATTGGAACCGGGCCGCGCTATTATTGGCAATGCAGGTATTTTGGTCACTCAGGTTGAATATCTTAAACCGACTGCCAACAAAAACTTTGCCGTCGTCGATGCGGCGATGAATGACTTGGTTCGCCCTTCGCTGTACAGTGCTTGGCAGAACATTATTCCGGTCAACTTGCAAAGTAACGAGGTTGAAACAACATGGGATATAGTTGGCCCGGTCTGTGAAACCGGTGACTTTTTGGGTAAAAACCGTCCGCTGAAAATTGCCCAGGGCGATTTATTGGCGATACGATCATCCGGCGCCTATGGTTTTACGATGAGCTCAAATTATAATTCCAGGCCACGCCTGGCTGAGCTGATTGTTGATGGCAGCGACCTGCATGTAGTCCGAGAAAGAGAAACGATTGCGCAACTTTGGGCCGGCGAGCATTTGCTGCCCTAAAGCTGAGTTGAGCAGCTTGTCTGCTCAAACGAAACTTATGCCCTTTGGGTATAACATTAAATATTCACCACGAAGAACACAAAGAAATAATAAAACTTCGTGTTCTTCGTGTCTTCGTGGTGAACTTAAGTCCAGATATTTAAAATGATCAACTTCACTAAAATGCACGGCCTCGGCAATGATTTTGTCGTCATTGACGCGATCAACCAGCAAATAGCCTTAACTCCTGAGCAAATCCAGCAGATGTCTGACAGACACTTTGGCATAGGCTTTGACCAGCTGTTGCTGGTCGAAAAAGCGGTCAATGCCAATGCCGACTTCAAATACCGAATTTTCAACGCAGATGGCAGCGAAGTCGCCCAATGCGGCAACGGTGCGCGCTGTTTTGCCCGGTTTGTGCGCGATAAGAAGCTATCGAACAAAGACGAAGTCTGCGTCGATACAGACTCAGGCCAATTATTACTGCGTTTTGATGAAGATAACCTGATCACGGTCAACATGGGCATTCCCAAGCATGCACCTTCTGAAATCCCGTTGCTGGCGGAAGAAGAGTCCCGGTTTTATACGGTAGTCGTCAACGATATTGAAAAAGCTTTTGGCGCTGTTTCAATGGGCAACCCGCACGCTGTTATTCAGGTTACGGATGTTAAAACAGCCCCTGTGGCTGAATTAGGAAAAGCTTTGGAGAACCACGCTTTTTTCCCGGAACGGGTTAATGTCGGTTTCATGCAGGTCGTAGACCGCCAACACATCAAGCTGCGCGTGTTTGAACGCGGCGCGGCTGAAACGCTGGCTTGCGGCAGCGGCGCTTGTGCAGCCGTCGTAATCGGCATTGAACACAACCTGCTGGATCATAAGGTCAGTGTTGACCTGCCCGGCGGGACGCTAACCATCAACTGGTCTGGCCGCGGTGAGCCGGTTTTAATGACGGGCCCCGCCGTTTCTGTTTTTGAAGGACAAATAACACTATGAACGAACACCCCCCGGTAACTTCGCCTAAAACGCCTGCTGTTGACACTCTAACTCCTGGTCTGGCTTCTATGGATAACAGAAGTGCCGCAACGTTATCGCCGTCTGAAATCACCTCAACCCAAGTTGAAGACTATTTACGAAAGCATCCCGAATTCTTTCATGAACACCTGAGTTTGCTGGAACATATGAGCATTCCTCATCCCACCGGCAATGCGGTTTCCTTGATCTCTAAGCAACTGGAACTGTTCAGGAGCCGGCATCATGACATGGAAAACCAGCTCACTGCGCTGATAGAAATAGCCAGGGATAACGATACCTCCTTGAACCGTATGCACAAACTGACGCTAGCGCTGCTGGATTCAACAACACTGGAAGAAGCCGTCGCCAACCTTGAGGTCGTGCTATCGGAATACTTCCTGATCGATTTTGTTGCGGTACGCATTATCAAACACAACCCAACACCGGAAACCGCGATTACCAATCTGTTTATCGAACCGGACAGCAAAGATCTGGAACCGTTTGCCAGCGAACTGGCCAGCCATCAACCCAAATGCGGCCGTCCTACTATCTCCCAAGCAAGAGTCTTATTCGGCGAGTTAGCGTTTGAAGTTAAATCCTGCGCTATTATTCCGTTGGCCTTTACTGAACTGGAAGGCATTTTAGCCATCGGCAGCCGGGAAGAAGGCCGGTTCCATTAC
>CAZJOY010000142.1:0-11000 GCA_964547705.1 uncultured Methylobacter sp.
ACTAAGGTCAATCTTTTGCAGTCAGCTTAATGGCTTATCCCGAACTCAGGTTATTTAGTATCGGGGGATCGGCTTATTTGGACCAGCGGAGGCATTTGAATAGATAGCTACTCATCCTTCTTTGAAATGGGGTATAGATAGTTGATTGCAAAGGACGTGTGAATACATCCTTGTTGCAGAAGCCTTTTCAATTGTCGCCCCCCAACAATAGCGTCTCAAATCATCACAGCAGCAGCTTGTCATCTATGGGTATAAAACGGCTGGCCGATTTAATCAGTGAAGGTGCTGTCAGCGCCGGTACGCCGTACACTTCTGTCGTTACGCCGTAAGTATTTCGAGCTTTATCCAACAGCAAATCAAAGTCGCCATCGCCGGACAGCAAAATAATTACATCGACCTTGGCCGCAGCGTCGATCACATCCAGCGTGATGCCGACGTCCCAATCGCCTTTTGCGGAACCGTCGATACGCTGGATGTAAGGTTTTAATTTGATTGTAAAACCGATATTACGAAGGACTTGCTGAAATCCCTGCTGTTTGCTGTCGCCTTTGTCGATTGCATAAGCAAACGCGGCAACCACCTCGCGGCCCGCGGTCGCCTGCGCCCAGAATGCGCTGTAGTTAAAATGCCGGTGATAACTTTGCTTGGTGGTGTAGTAAATATTTTGCACATCGACAAAGATGGCGACTTTTTCCATCCTTATTTCAGGAATGAGCAGCAATAGTCGCTAGGCGTTTTAACTTTCATTGTGAATGCGGCATTGGCAGGCACATTGAAAGATTCGCCGCCTTTGATGCTTTGCCATTCAGCGCCGGGCAATAAAACATCCAGCTCGCCGTCGAGGATTTCCATTAATTCAGGGTCGGCGGTGTTGAAAGTGTATTCGCCGGGCAGCATGAAGCCCAGGGTTTTGCTTGAACCGTCCGCGAACTTGATAGTCCGGCTGCTGACATTGCCGTCGAAGTAGACATTGGCTTTTTTGACGATGGTGACGTTGTTGAATTCTGACATGGCTTGTCCTTTATAAGGAGTGGATAAAAAGGGCGGCCATGATACCAGATTGTTTAGCTACTCGCAGTTGTAATGGACACGGTTGAACTTGTAAAGGGCGTATCGCGTAATTCTCAATAGCTAATTGCCGGCCTTTTGTACACGACTCTAAATCCCCCCTAATATGCTCGGCAAGTCTCGTTTGCCAAACGCTATCGGCAACCCGCCGTCGATAACCAAGGTGACAAAGCGCCTATGTCGAGGATCGAATTGTTGGACAATGGGCCAAGGTAATAGACGTGATTATCGGTAGGGGACGTACCTAGGTAGGCGTTAGTTTGCGGATAATACCGATAATAATACGGCGCCAGGGTGTTCGATAACGCGCCCACAGGGGCAAACAGGCTGAGATGGGTTATTTCCGCCCAGTTGAACAAGCAGTCGGATTGTGAAATGAAATTGGGCTCCGTGCTGACAAGCTTGTATATCTTCGAGGCCACCGCGTCGGCAACGTAGATTTCGCCGTTTTCGTCTTCACCGAAAGTGGTGATATACAGGCCCGAAGCGAGCAACACAGAATTCGAGACGCCCCCGGCTGCGGTTGCGCTGATACCCCAGATCGTGCCGCTGCATAAGTCCCCGTAAACATAGATGCCTTTCTCTTCGGGCGAGCTCGTGCCTATCAATTCGGGCACAGCGCGGCCCCGGTACAGGTAACCGCCGGTTACGGAACAACCCTGACCATGATCGTAGTCGACAACAGGCGGTGTGAAACTGGGATCGTTGCATGGCAAACCGCCGGGAAGATTCGTACACTGCGTGCCCTCCATCACCCGCCAGCCGAAGTTCATTCCGCCGGCACTGCCGGCGCGGACGAAATCAATCTCTTCGCGCGCGTCCTGTCCCACGTCGGCGATGAACAGATCGCCCGTCAATCTATCGAAGCTGAACCGCCAAGGGTTGCGCAGGCCGTACGCCCAGATCTCGGCGCGCACGCCGGGCTGCTGTGATCCGGCAAACGGGTTGTCGGGCGGAATACCGTAGGGAAGCGCGCCGGTCGTGGTATTCACGTCGATGCGAAGTATTTTGCCCAGCAGGCTAGTAAGGTCCTGTGCATAATTTTGCGGATCATTACCCGAGCCGCCATCGCCCATCCCGATATAGAGATAACCGTCGGGACCGAAGCGCACCGCGCCGCCATTGTGACTGGCGTAGGGTTGTGCGATCGTTAACAATACTGCCGCGCTCTGCGGATCGGCGACGTCGGGGTTGTTCTCGCTACGCGAATAGCGCGCCACCACCGTTGCACCGTCGGGGCTACGCGTATAATTTACGTAAAAGAAGCCGTTGTTGCGATAGTCCGGATGAAACGCAAGGCCCAACAAGCCTTGCTCGCCACCGGCCAGGATCAGGTTTGAAATATCCAGGAACGCTGTCGGTGGCTCGACAGTGTTCTTCCACACCATGATCCGGCCGCTCTGCTGGACGAAGAATAGCCGGCCTGAGCCATCATGCGCGTTCTGGATATCGGTGGGACTGCTTATGTCGGTGGCAACCTCCGCCAGCATCACACTGCCGGATGCTGGCAGCGCTGTTAGCAGTGCCCAAAGAAAAGCAACGGTGCTCAGCCACGTATGGCGCGTGCATAGAACCGAAAAAGTCACCATAAGACCTCCTTGAATGTAAAACGGCTGCGAATATGTGCCGCTTTCAGCGCCCGCTTATCGGGCAAGTCAGGAATTTAATACTGTAAAAATAGTGGAGTAGCTTAAGCGTTAATTTAGCGTTTTGGGATATGTGCGAATACTTATATCGCCGGCTTTAAACAGTTCCGGCGAGATTGGGGGGTGTTTTGCCGGAACGCCGGTAGGCTGGGTAGAGCAACGCGAAACCCAGTTTTTGGCGCGATTGTGCTGGGTTTCATTGCATTCAACCCAGCCTACGGAACTGATTCGTTAGAAATTTCCACTGGTCTTAATTTCACTGCCGGACGAGGCATGTTGCCGCGTCCGAACGTTTTACATTCATTAAATATAGCCAAGTAGGGTGCGCACCGCGCACCCTACTTGGCTGCCAACATCAGTAACGTAAGGCTATAAATTTGTTCGACGGATTGATGAATGCCGAGCGCTCTGTTCTTCTTTAGAATTATGGATTTCACGGATGACTGTATTAAGCCGTGTTGCTTGTCCCACTGTGCCTAACATAATATCGACTGCTTCTTGGCAAGCCAGCACCAACCAGCCTTCTCCGCAAACTTCGCGTCGAGGCGGCAGTCGGTGTATCGATCCGTCTTGCCAGCATAGGCTTTCTACCATGGTCTGGCCTTGAGAATCCAGCCACCGGAATAACCCGTTTCTGCTCAATTTCCAGCCTAACTGGTGCGCCAGCGCTGGATTAAACGCCAGCCATTCCTGGCTACCGGGTTCTACTGATCGCGGGTTGCCATAAACAACAGCCGCAGGTGCTTCCGTATTCTGTAAATCGGGATAATCCATTGCGTACCAATCATTTTCATAAGGAAAAAAATTGCTGGCATTATGTAAATCGGTCGATAGCGGCCATTTAGGGTGGGCAATCATACAAAAACGATATTCAGTTGGCGTTTCCCAGTCAAGATCGCGAATTCGAGTCAATTCAGCCAATACGATGCGGTCATCCCGAAATCGTTCCGGCATCAATGAAAAAGCTTCTTCACCGTTATGCACCCAGTTTTTATCCCGATCAAATGACGACAAATGGCCTTCGGGAAAAACCACTTCGGCTGGGCGTGGTTCAGGCTCCAGATTTGACATTATATAGTCATGTCGAGCCAGCCAATGCTCGATGAAAGCCAGCGCATTATTGTCCAGTTTACCCGCATCGGCTAGCTCTGTGGCGACATGGTTCAGTGCACGCAAAGCTTGCTGAGGGCGTAAGCGATGATAAGTCAATTTCAATTCTGCTGCATTCAACCACGCCTTCATTTTTTCTTCTGCCTGTTTGTTCCATAACTCTTCTAATGTTAAGGAAGACATTAACCCAGCGGCGCGGTAAACCAAGTTTTGCCATGGAATTCCAGAAGCTTCGCCTAACAACTTAAATTCCATTTCGAAAGGGCGAATCCTTTCCAAGGGATCATGGCTGTCTGGAAATGAACCGCCTGGCGGCAAAGCATCAAACGGTACCGCTGCATCTTGTATCTTAAATCCCGCTAGTTTCAGCATATAAGTCGTTGCCAATGGCCGATGAACGGGACTTTCGACTGGATGGCCTATAGCAAGGGCAAGGCCTGTCGCCATGCTACGGATAGTCATATTGTGAGAAATACATAGAGATAGGATTTCATCAGCAAATGCCGCAATTTTTTCCGGGCGCATCCCCAGCATAGACTCTAATACAGCTAATGCTTGATATGCTTGGGTTTCATCGCTATTGAGCATTTCTCGCAGCAAGATAGTCGAGTCGGAATCATAAGTCCGGTTAAAACATATCTTGCACAATGCCCGGTGTGCCTCTTCCCGGATTTCCGCAATTTCAATCTTCGCGGTATCGGTCAGCAGCCGCAATAATACAGCTTGCCATGATGTAGAGCTTGTTTCATCGGATGGCGGTAAAGCGTCGGTTTGGGAAAATTCATTTAGCTGGTAGGCATGTTCACGAATTTCCTGCCATATGACCAATAGTGGAATTTGCTCGAAGAGTAGCGGCAGAATACTTTCCAGATTTGCCACCATGGAAGAACGGTGCAGCATGTTGGATAAGTAATCGTTGACCAGCTTATCGTAAATAATTGCACGACCTTGTTCAGGGTCGAACGTGACCCAAGCTTGCACAGCGAACAGACGGCTACCGCCATCGTAATATTTGTTCCAACCCTGTGGCGCTGATCGATCCAGCAATGTCTCTAACAATCCTCGGCCTTCCTCGGTATGTCCTAAAGCCTTAAGGCGTTGGGCAAGCAAGGCATCGACGCCAGGACGGTAGGAAAATCGAACCAACTTTTGGGATAAAGCCTGAATTTGTATATAGGTCAGAGAATCGACGACTTTGGATACCGCTTCATCCCAGTGAAAATATCTAGCGTTTTCAATTTGATCGACAAAATTCAATAAACTCTGTCCCGTGGTGATTCGCAGTAGGGCATCCCTATGAGTCATTTTTTCACCAGAGCTTAAAACGACATCAGTATCGGATTCAGAAAGCTTTTCTCCCGTTTCTTGTTTCAATTTGGAGTAAAAATATCCGCTATCAGCTTTAGCGGCTTGTAATCCTTCAGCGATTCCTCGCCACCAATCTGCACGGGTTGAAGGAAAGGCTTTGGTTTCCAGTGCTTTTTCTAAACGTTCCAATAAAACTTGAGACTCGCTGGAAGAACATTTTAGAACGCATTGTTCCGCCAGCAGTTTGGGTAAATGTTCCGGTGCCGTCCGTGCGAAAGGGATCAACAAATGACAAGTGAAGGTAAATACTAACTCAATCGGTACGTCCTGAGATAAAGCAGCAGTCAAAATACCTTCCAGAATGCTTGTGTAATGAATAGCATGATTTGCCAGCAGCCAATCCTTAAGTTGTAAGGCATAAGCAGGATTCCATTTGGCGGTCAGTGTAATCAGCTCGGCTGCAGCCTCTTGTATGTCTCGCCCACGTCCGGTGTTCTCCAAAGTCACTAATGCCGCTGCAAAACGGCGAATATCTTCCTCGGTTGAGTCGGGCATTTTAGCTGTGATTTTTGCCAGCCACCCAAACCAATCTGAGACTTGGTCATCTTTGTCGTACCAGATTCCAAAACTATGTTGAAACAATTGAGGGAAAAGTTTTTGGGCTTTTTCCGGTTGTCCTGCTTCCAGCCATGCTTCGGCTTGTTTGGATAATTCAAATAGACGGGTTTGCACGTCATCCGACTCGCTTAGTCCGGCTTCGATTTTTTCTAAACGATGGATAAGCTCATCTTTTGAGCCTCCTTGACGGTATAACGACATGGTGATGTCTCGCCGCCAAGCAACGGGCCAATAGTTGGGTTTTGTCTCCCAACATCTGTCAAATTCATCACTTACTGCTTGCAATGCTTCGAAGCCGTGGGTTGCGACCGCTTGAATCAAGAAGATGTAAAAGTCACTCGCCGACTTTCGGTAGGAGTACCAGCTTGTCCAATCATTTGTTTCCGACCAATTCCGGCTAAATAAAGCAAAGGCAGGACGCAGTTCATACAAAATAATTGTGGGCAAACAAAAATTGTCCGCCCACGCTCGACCCCATAGGTTAGCGATTATGACCAAGCAACGTTCAAATAACACAGCGCCTTTTCTGCGTGGTTCATCATTAGGCACAGCCTTGGTGGGATCAACTGCCTGACCAAGCATGGAAAGCAAACGGTTGAGGCGAATACGGTATAAAAAGGGAGTAAGATCTTGCCAATCTCCGAATTCACGATTTATTTCATATAACTCAGGTTGGGGGATTTCTGCTATCAACTTCTCGGCTTTATCTTTATCGCCACGAATCCGAAAGCAAAACTCAGCAAGCTTTAATAGAGTATGGGTATTCGGTTGTTTCCGTTCGCATCTTTCTAATAATCTGTTTAACGCTATTTCAGCAGAATCAGGGTTTCGACGGGAAAAGCATTCGGCAAAATCCAGTTTCCGTAACCAGTTATTACCGTCTTGCCGTTGCAATAGAAGTACTTTTAAACGACTTAGCTTAACTTCGTCGCCACTATTGAAGACCGCATCAACCAATGCAGACAATACATTATTGCGGATATTGCGGTGCCATTTTTCTGGATTTTGGCTTTCCCAAGCATGCGAAGTGTCAGCCCGCAATTGTTCGATTACGGTCAACAATTTTTCTAACGGACGGAATACGTGAGCTATTTCTGCCCAAGCGTATACTGTATCCGCATCATCACCATTGGATTCTATCGATTCGGAGCCACTTAGTAATCCCAATGGTTCTGCGGCATTGAAGATACTTTCTGCGGCTTGCAATTGGCCTTTGTCGTACAAGAAGGCGGCAAATTTCAATGCCTTTTTGTCCGATATTCGTAGTTGTCGGCCGTCCATGACAAAGTTCATTGCAGAATCCAGCCCCTTAAGCTCATAGAGCAATGCCGGTAAATCGAAACCCCCTAAATTGATAACTTCTTGGCGGTCAGTGAGTTCTTTCTCGATCAAAAACATACGGATAATTGCCACTCCATCGCGCTGGTGACGAGTCGTTTTCAAACATAAGGCAATGTCCTCACGGATAGCCGCTAACGGACGGAGATTAAAGAACTGTTGACGAAAATATGCTTGGCTACCAATAACAAGCACTTGCTCCCAATCCTGCGCAGAAAAGCGGTGGTACAGTTCCTCCCAAGACCAAGGAGAGTTTTGGGGCGCTTCAGCGGCAAAGTCGGCGAGCTTCCGATGAAAAGCTTTATCTTTTGTTTCATCAAATTTTCCAAACACATTTAGGCGAGTTTGTCCTAGGATGAATTGGCGGAAGCTGTTGTGGAAAAACAGCCAACGCGTATCAGATTCTTGATGAAAATAGTGCTTGGCTCGTTCCAAGAAAAGTGCAACAGCGGATTCATTTGTCCAACACAGCAATTCTTCTGGATTGAACGGGCCACGTAATCTGGAAAGCAAGGCAAGCAGTTCTTTCAACTCGCTATGGTGAGTTAGCTGATCCCAGTAAATTCGGTAGTTTTCTTCAATATGCCGTTGATAAGGCGTGGTGCTGCCGAGAATTTCATCAATATCCTCCGTATCGGCGGCATTGCATAAGTTAGCCAACAGATAACTGAGTGCTAAAGGGTGGCCGTTGGATAAGCTTAAAACGGTGTCCTGTTGGGCATGGGATAAATCCACAAGCAGGGGCGAAGCGGCAATGATGTTAAAAACCGCAGGCCGCGATAAGGCATGGATTTTGAGTGTCCGCCCAGATTCTTTCAGATGGTCGGCAATACGCTGATGTAGATTGTCTAATGACAGAGTTTGACTACCCAAAAGCAGTAGCACTCCTTCTGGAATCCCGTTCGGTAAAGGAAGTTCTTTCAATAAACTATGCTGAGGAGATTGCTCCCGCTCAATGTGGTCTAGCCCATCGATGATAATTAATGTGCGTATTTGCTCTTCTTGCCAGCGTCGGTGCAATTCTTGGAATTGTGCCTTGAGTGCTTCACGTAACTCATCAATGGTTTCCGGTTGCGAGCCATTCTCGGAACGCGCATAAATTCCTTGGCGTTGTAACGCTAAATGCAGATCATGCAAAAACGAATCGGCTTCGCCTCTGGCTTCCTGCCAGCTACTATCCGGCACATAGGCATAGTAGCGGATAATTCGTAAACCTTGGCGATAGCGTAAAGTCTGCGTCAAAGTCGTAGATTTGCCCGAACCTGGAGTGCCAATAATTGCTAAATAACCGGATGTATACTTGGCGATAGCTGCTTCCAATTCCTCGACCGTCTGGGAAATTGGTTGGTATAGCGTTTCATCGACTTTAAATTCATGTTTGAAACGAAACTCGAATCGAGAAGCCCATCCTAACTCTCGCAGCAAGTCCGCACGATTGACTTGAATAATGCGCTTTGCTCCACCGCCGAGCTTCGCAATTAAACGAGCCAATTGGTCAACATCTTTCTCTCTACGATTGGCATTACGATTCGGCGGATTTTCCTGTTCGGGAAACTGGTAGTTGAAATGCAGCGATACAGCTTTAAGGAAAGTTAAAAAGTCTTTGTCATCGGACAAACCTGTTGCTTGTTTTAAGGCTTCTATTGCTGCCCGCCAACCTGTCGGTATTTCGTCTAAGCCAGATGACAACCAATTCTTATTTTGAAAACAGTCCCGGATAAAAGCCTGGAAATTGCTTTGTAGCGGAGGTGGATTGTCGAGAGGGAGAATAATCCTGCTGTCTTGCAAAGGTGATTTAGGAGCGGGAATATGACGATGGATCAAATACACATAAACATGCTTATCGGGATGAGTTTGTCCCAGTTGCTGCCAACCATCAGCTAATTGTGTAATTAAACTAGGATCGTCCCCGGATCCCGAATGGATAAACTCTGCAAAAGAAATAGTTGTTGTCGTTTCTGCCCATTTAACCTGATAAGCGTGTAAGTCGCCATCTACTGTTGCCACCTGAATGTCATCAACTCGCCCCGCCTCAGGATCGGCAATTCTGAACCAATCCAGCCTGCCTTCAAGGAGAATATTGTAAATTAGATGTGCCGCCCGTTTGTCCTGTGCTTCGTAACCAATTCTGGCTACGCGCTCTCCATCAGCTGGCTTCTTATTGGTCATTTTTGAACCGTGTGTGAAATATTCGATTATTTGTGAGCGAAGGGAATGAATCCCTGTTCAGCTTTCCTGATTATCATAGTTTAACATTTACCTCAAAAGTATTATTGGACGGTATCAGATATTGCAGCATTTTCTCGTTCCCATGCAGCGCGGCACTGCCATTAAATTAAAGCAGTGCGTATGAAGTTCAAAACTTTGGCAGGCGAAGCCTGCACTCCCGACTAAACCGTTTAGGCTTAACTTAATGTCGGTTGTATGGCGCGTGGGAACGAGAAAAACGGTAATTAAAATGACATAAGATACTGAACAACCAAATCTAGGGTTTGGTCAGTTTATCCAAGCGTCCTTGGTTGACGTATAGCGGATTAATAAAGAGCTGGTAGAACTTTACGAAGACTGTACCCAAAAGTAAACCAGCTGCCCTGAAAACTGCTTTGGCGACTTCGGCTTGGGGACGAAGAACATTCAAAAAATCGAAAACATGCGCCAGTTTGGGTGCCATTGCACTGATTAGCCATATGACAGCCGCGCCGACCAGGACATAAACCGGAACGGAGCTTTTGAGCCACGCGACAAGATGCGGTCCGAGAAAATAAATTGCCGCTATGGCAAGCACCGGCAACGCGATCCACAGCCAGGAAAAACGCATCAGCGCTTTGCCGAATGTGAGCTGAGCTATTTTCAGTTGCTGCTTGTAATCATCATTAGGGTTATTTATCCAAGGCTGGATGTCTTTGAATTTCCACGGGGCTTCCGGTTGCGTTCTTTCACTGGCCGGTTTGGCGGCTTGCATGCAATGAGCATGTTCTTTGAAGTGTTCCAAGCCCTGTTTGCTCATGCGGTAGCCGTCCAATATCAAGGAATAAGCTTCCACTTCGGTAAAAGCATCCAAGTCCGTGCGGATTTTCGACAGGCCTTCTTGTACTTCGGGGGCAACGCCGAATTCTTGGGATGTTGCCGGAATGATATTATCTTCAGGTTGCTTGCCATGTTGATCAATCGGGAAAAGTTCCCGAATCTCCAGTCCTTCGCGTAAGTTCATGAACGCGACGTTATGCGTGCCCTGATTGGCTTTCAGCAGTTGCAGGCCTTCGGTGCGTACCCGGTCCTGCAAAATCGAGCTGACGCGCAGCAACACTGAGACTGAACTGGTTTCCGGGCTGTTTTCGGTGCACATTTGCCCCGACGCGTCGCTGATTACAAAACAGGTGCATTTATTGCGCACCAAGACATTGATGCCCTGGTTATCGTGAACGCCGCCATCGACCAATTGGACGCGTATGTCCTGTTTTTGCTTCAGGTCTTTGTACAGACCGCTGACAGCCATAGGTTCGAATAATCCGGGCACGCAGGCGGAAGCCGCCACTGCATGGGCTAAAGGAAAGTCTTGCTGGGTAGTTACGATGTCGTTATATCCCTTTGCACCGAGCAAGCGGATAGGTTTTTTATCGATGTCGTCGTCTTCCGGAATTTGCGGCTCTCCCATCGTCTGTGCTGTAAATTGCCAGTTGTGTCCGGTGTTCAGGGAAGTGGAGTTAAGTGCCAAAATAGGAACTTTAGCCGACCTATTCGCGTTATGTTTATTTGGGTGGAAATTTTCTTCGCCGCCTTTAGGGAATATTTTCAACTCCCGCATCTGGATTGGGTTGCTAACGCCCGGCAGAACTTTTTGGTATACCCAATCATTTTAGTTTTCGGGAATACGGTCACTGCGGGAGTGTTTCAGAAACACCATCTTGAATT
>CAZJOY010000143.1:0-10996 GCA_964547705.1 uncultured Methylobacter sp.
GTACGGTTGATCGGATTGTTAATGAGCAGATCCGGAAAAATAGTCCAGTCAGCGCACAGATCATGGCAAAAGATGACGCCGTTAAAGCCGGCGCAATGGCGTTGTTCGGCGAAAAATACGGCGATGAAGTCAGGGTTTTAAAAATCGGCGAGTTCTCGACCGAGCTTTGTGGCGGTACGCATGTTGAGCGGGCTGGAGATATAGGCTGCTTTAAAATTATTAACGAAACCGGTGTGGCGGCAGGCGTAAGACGGATTGAAGCGGTAACCGGTAGCGGCTGTTTTGATTTCATAGCCAGCCGTGATCAAGCGCTTGCTACTATTGCCGGATTGGTCAAAAGTGCGCCTGAAAAAGCGCCTGAAAAAATCGAGCAACTGATAGAGAAAACCAAGCTGTTGGAAAAACAGCTGGAACGCTTGAATGCAAAACTCGCCAGTTCTGCAGGTAACGAACTTGGCGCTCAAGCCGTTGATGTCGATGGCATCAAGGTATTGGCGGTCAAGCTGGATGGAGTCGATTCGAAATCCCTGAAAGACATGATTGATCAGTTGAAAAATAAATTAGGTAGCGCCGCGATTGTTTTAGCGGTTGTCGATGGTGATAAGGTCAGTTTGATTGCCGGTGTAACTAAAGATCAAATGGGGCGGATAAAGGCCGGCGATCTGGTTAATTTTGTCGCCACTCAAGTTGGTGGAAAAGGCGGCGGCAGGCCCGATATGGCGCAGGCCGGAGGTAACGATCCGTCCGGTTTGGCGGCAGCTTTGAAGCAGGTCCCTGAGTGGGTCAAAGAGCGGTTGGCAAGTTAAATGCCTTATGTATCGATGTTTTTTTGGAATTATTATTCGAATGTTTCACAATGAGCATAACCCGCCGCATTTTCATGCCGAATATCAAGGTCAAAGGGGCGTGTTTAGTATCGACGGTAGTATAGTCAAAGGTAATATCACTTCCAAGACAGCCAAAAAGTTGATTCAGGAATGGGCTTTGCTTCATCAGGATGAGAGATTATGCAGAATTGGCAGAAAGCCTCGCAAGGTAAACAGATTGATCGTATCGAACCCCTTAACTAACGGAGAGTTCACTTATGCAATACATGCCTGTTGTTGTCGATGCTGAATATCTAAGCGACTACAAAATTAAGCTGACTTTCGATAATGGCGAAAAAAGAATTGCCGATTGTTGGCAATGGCTTAATGGCGAGATTTTCGAACCGCTTAAGGATAAGCAGTATTTTCAGAAGTTCTTTGTCGATGGTTGGTCTATATCTTGGCCGAACGGCGCAGATATTGCGCCGGAGACATTGTATGAAGAGAGTGAGTCTACAGGATAATTCGTCGCGATAGCGGCACACTAAATAAAGCCTAAAAGAGAAAGGTTAAGAAAAAACATGGCATTGTACGTTTACAAATTTGGCGGCACTTCGGTAGGTAATGTCGAGCGTATTAAAGCGGTCGCCGAAAAGGTTAAAAAAGCCCACGATTTGGGCGATCAAATCGTCGTCGTGGTTTCCGCGATGAGCGGCGAAACCAATCGCTTGGTTGCGCTGGCGAAAGACATGCAACAAAGCCCTAATGAGCGGGAAATGGACGTATTGTTGTCAACCGGCGAGCAAGTCACCGTTTCGTTGCTAAGCATGGCTTTGCATGAACTAGGTTGCGATTCCTGTTCTTATACCGGTAGTCAGGTAAAAATCCTGACCGACAGCAGTCATACCAAGGCTCGGATTCGGAAGATAGATGACGCGCGCATTCGAAACCATCTTAACGAAGGCAAGGTGGTTGTGGTCGCCGGTTTTCAGGGTGTGGATGAGAACGACAATATCACTACATTAGGACGTGGCGGATCTGATACTACTGCTGTGGCGCTGGCGGCAGCCTTAAAAGCTGATGAGTGTCATATTTATACTGACGTAGATGGTGTTTACACCACTGATCCCAGAGTAGAACCTAAAGCTCGCAGGTTGGATAAAATTACTTTCGAGGAAATGCTGGAAATGGCCAGCCTGGGCTCGAAAGTCTTGCAGATTAGATCGGTAGAGTTTGCCGGTAAATACAACGTTGCGTTACGCGTATTATCATCATTTAAAGAAGGTAAGGGCACGCTCATTACCTACGAGGAATCAGAAGTGGAAAGTGCTTTAATTTCAGGAATCGCTTTTAATCGGGATGAAGCTAAATTAACCATCACCGGTGTGCCTGATTTGCCGGGAGTTGCGTTTAAAATATTGGGACCGATTGCCGATGCCAACATCGAAGTCGACATGATTATCCAGAATATCGCAGACGATGCGACCACCGATTTTACCTTTACGGTGCATCGCAATGATTACCAGCGGGCGAAAGCCTTGCTGGATAAAACCTGTGTTGAGCTGGGCGCAAGAAACGTTACCGGTGACGACAGCATCGTAAAAGTGTCGATTGTCGGAGTAGGCATGCGCTCTCACGCGGGTATTGCCAGCACTATGTTTGGAGCGTTGGCGGGTGAAGGTATCAATATCAGAATGATTTCAACATCCGAGATTAAAATATCGGTCGTTGTCGATGAAAAATATCTGGAGCTTGCAGTCAGGACATTGCACGCCGCATTTAAATTGGATCAAGAAATCGAATCTTAGGCTTTATTTATCAGAAAAAGCTGCTATAATTGCGCATCTTGGTTGGATGCTGTTTAAGAACAGTTCGTTTTTAACATATATAGGGAGTAGCCATGCTTATCTTGACTCGTCGAGTAGGAGAGACTTTGATGATCGGTGATGAAGTTACAGTCACGGTTCTTGGAGTCAAAGGAAATCAGGTTCGCATAGGTGTTAACGCACCAAAAGAGGTTTCTGTCCACAGGGAAGAGATCTACGAAAGGATCAAGAAAGAACAGAATGGCCCAGCCGGGTTAACTGGATCTGAAGAGTAAAATCGTAGCAGTAATTTTTACGAGTGCCGTAATTCCTCGCTAACTAGTAGATGTGGGCTTAGTATTAAATTAAAGTGTAAAAAATATTATAGAAATAGTTTTTAGTTTGCACTTTAACATCGCTAGATGGAAAAAATTATGTTATCATGCTGATTTTAAGAGGCTTGCTCTTAAAATTATCTCTAAGCCCAAGATTTTAGCTTAAAGAGATATACTATCTATAAATTGGAGAGTTGGCCGAGAGGCTGAAGGCGCTCCCCTGCTAAGGGAGTATGGGTTTTATCGCCCATCGAGGGTTCGAATCCCTCACTCTCCGCCATATAGACAAACTAACCGATTGTTTTTAAAGACAAGTCGGTTTTTTTATGTCTGTTCGCCCCAGCCCCTGCCGCCACCTAAGTCTAATATTTTGACTTTCAATAACAGCAAAACCAACGCCTTCTATTATTCATCACTTTTCAAGCATTGAAGATTTCAGAGTAAACCAGCAAAAGAAGCATCAGCTGCAAGACATAAGCTTTATTAGCATCTGTGCAATGATTTGCGGCGCAGAAAACTGGGTTGCTGTTGAAGAATTTGGTCTGCCAAAAGAGGAGTGGTTCACGCGATTGCTGGGCTTAGAACATGACATCCCTTCGCACGACACTTTCGGTGAAGTTTATGCGGCCATTGATACTGATCAGTTTAGCGTCTGTTTTTCCCGCTGGGTTGGTGATATAGCCGGCGAGTTCTCAAGATCAACAAAAAACACAGTGATTAACACGTTAAAAAAGTCGAGCTGCATCATCCAGGTGAATCCTAACGTTCAGGTTTTAAACGCGGAAGAAAATTTGGCAGTGAGATTGGAACTCGCTTGTGAAGAAGCTGAAATAGATGAACAGTGGTCTATGTCGGCGACAAGTCCAATCAACGTTGGCTCTGGTATGCCGTTGATCATGCCACGAATACGGTAGTGGCTTATGTGTTTGGTAAGCGTAAGGATGAGGTGTTCAAAGCGCTGAAAGTCTTGCTTGAGCCTTTTGGAATTAGCTGTTATTACACCGATGATTGGGGCGCTTATCAGCGTCATCTTGAAAGCGACAAGTACCAAGTCGGTAAGCGGTGTTTGTGTTTGGTTCAAATTCCACTAGAATTGTCAGTTGGTAGAGGCGGGGTATATTAAAAGAATTAAAAGCCACGTCTTGATGCGCTATTCATTTCCTCTAAAGCGGAGATTTTACTTTGCAATTTTCAAACGGGTTCTTTATTCAATTCATCAGGTTAGCCGGACCTTTTTGGTATTCTGAAAATAAGTCCACTATTCGTAGACTGACACTGGCTTTATTCATACTCACTATCATGCAGATCGGCATTGCGGTGGTTATTACAGTGTGGAGCGCCGATCTTTTCAATGCTCTTGAACAACGCTCAATGGGGGGGTTATTTACGCAGATTGGCTTGATTGTGCTGATTTTCGGAGCCAACATAGCCGTTACTACTGCGCATTTTAAAGTTAAGCGACGCTTACAGCTTGATTGGCGAAGCTGGCTAACACAGCACTTGATCAGCAAGTGGATGACTGAAGGCCGCCATTATCTGGTTACACACATTCAAGGAACGCATGATAATCCGGATGGGCGGATCGCTGAAGATATCCGTATTGCGACTGAAGCAGCCCTCGATCTTAGCCACTCTTTGGTCTATTGTTCGTTGGTGTTGATTAGTTTTACCAAAATTCTCTGGACCCTTTCCGGAACTGTTACGCTTAATTTGTTATTCTTAGAAATTCCGATCCACGGGCATTTGGTCTGGCTGGCTATAATCTATGCGGCTTGCGCTTCCTCGCTGGGCTGGTGGTTAGGCCGGCCTTATACAATGGCAACTGATGCCAGACAGACTGTGGAGGCCAATTTCAGGTTTGGCCTGGTCACAGCGCGAGAAAACTCCCTGGCGATTGCGCTGGTTCATGGCGAAGCTAATGAGCAGAGCCGTTTCATTGGTCTTTTTAATGATATTATCCATGCTTGGCAGCGGCAAACCCTTGCTTGGTCACATCTATTTATGCTTACGTCCGGTTACTCGGTATTGTCGATGGCATTTCCGATTCTGGTGTCCGCGCCTCGCTATATTTTGGGCAGCATCTCGCTCGGTGCGTTGATGCAGTCAGCCCAGGCATTTCAGCAAACGGCTGGAGCGCTCTCCTGGCCGGTTGATAACATGGCTAAAGTTGCAGAGTGGCGAGCTTCAGTTGAGCGAGTATTAGGGTTGGTGAATGGATTGGACCGCTTAGAACAGGAAATCGCCCGCCATGATCCGCATCGAATTCACCTGAAAAAAACAGAACAGAATGTTTTGTGTTTTCGCGACTTGTGCATCATCAGGCTGGACAGCGTAGTGTGCGTCTCATCTATGAATGCCGAAATCAGGCCGGGAGAGCGTGTACTGATTGCCGGCAACGCTTTCACCGGTTCCAAATTGTTTAAGGCGATAGTCGGTCTTTGGCCGTGGGTACAAGGGGTTATTGAGTTACCGCCCGATCCAGTATTTTTTATGCCGCCGCGACCTTATTTACCGACCGGCACGTTGAGAGCGGCAATCTGTTATCCGTCAGATCACTCGGAATATGCCGAGTCCGCGATTACTGATGCGCTTGAATTGGTCGGATTGCAAGAATTGCAGGAGCAGCTCGAGCATGAAGATAATTGGGCTGGCGCACTTTCCCGCGAACAGCAACAGCGTTTGGGTGTGGTTAGGTTGTTATTACAGCAACCCAAGTGGATATTATTGCAAGAGGCAATGGATTCGCTTGATTCTTCTTGGGAAATGAAAATGCTGCGCTTGATAGCCCAAAAACTTCCAGATGCCGCGATACTGACCATTACCAACGAGCCGATGGCGGAGGCATTTCATCAACGTAGGATCGTGCTGTAATAGCCTTTGTTTTTTACGCTTGCTTATAAGCAAGCGTAAAATGAAATATGGTTATGACAATAAATGCGGCAAAAAAGTCCGCAGCGTTAATCTGGGCGGATGTCTGGTTCTTGAAAAATGGATGACGCCCAGTGTTTTTGAAGGCTTGAAAGCAGTAGATGAAGCAATGTATTGCGCCGCGTGTTAACCAAGCGATTGAGGCATTATATTAGCAAGCAGTAAAACAAGACGCCTTAGACACTATCTCCCGACTTCCGGAAGACACCAATATGGAAGAGATCATGTATCGTCTTTATGTATTGGAAAACATACGGCGCGGTCAGCAGGATGCTGTTCAAGGTAAGGCGCAATCCGTGGAAGAGGTGCTCAGAGATATTCGAGCATGGTGAAATGGACGAATCATGCCCTGACACAGCTCCGCCATATTCACGATTATATCGCTGATGACTTTCTGCTTTACGCCAAACGAGTCAATGGAGCCAGCCGGTCCGCCAACCTAATCCCTCACTGAAAACTACCTGCGCACACGGGCGGCCGAAAATACTTTACCCCGCCTTTCAGCTTGATATTCCTGATAAAATTTGACGGGATTTTCTTTATCACGTTTAATGTAATCTTTCGCTTATACGGTTTTTGTTCACGGCGTTTCATTTAGCGCTATTTCCCAGCCAGCAAAAGAGGAAGATCAACATGCATACACAGTTGCCTAATAATAATCAAAATAAATACGGCAAACGTTCGATAACCAAGTTCTGGGCTGTCTTATCGGCATTATGTTTAAGCGTATTGTTTTCCACGCCAAGCTACAGTCATAGAGGCGCGGTTGATGAGGTTGATGTTTGCCGTATCAGGGTCGGTACCGAAAAAATCCACTTTACCGCTTATACGCCGACTTTTACCCAAAGCCAGGGGTTTTGCCGCTTTATTCCTAACGTGGGGCTAACTAACCTGATTTTCGATTATGAAGGCAAGAAGCTTAGGGATATCTCAATAGAATTTGAGGTGACTAAAGAGCCTGAAGGCACACGTATTTTTTATTTGGAGCCGCAAAAGACTAAATCAGGCACCGTTAAAGCGGACGTTGATTTTTCCAAATACGGTGCCGGCGATTATCTTGCGCATGTGACTATCGTTCATGACGGTGAAAAACAGGATACGCACTTGCCGTTTGTCGTCGGCGCGGAAGAGGAAAAAACTCCTTGGCGGCGTTATTTGTTTTTTGTTATATCCGTAGCAGTGTTGGTGACTCTAGGTATTACCTATTTAACTCGTAAATACGGCGATCAACAAAATACCGATCTTTAGTAAATCACTCCAACGGTATTAGCGTTAGCAAATCGGTGACGCCAACGTCTAATCCTTGCTGTGACAGCAAAGTCGTGGCTTGCCCCCTGTGATGGGTTTGGTGATTAAAGAAATGCAGCATTAGACTGGCGAAGTTTTTGGTTGACGCTTCGCCTTTCATATTGCGATAAGCCAGTTTATGGTCCAGGTCGGATGCGTCGAGCTGTCCGCACCAGGTTATGATCGAGTCGTCCAAGAGCCGCCGTTCTTCATTCAGTGCCGTGAAATCATTGAATAGGATTTGCGCTAGGGCTTGGGGTTTTGGCATCGAGCGAATCCGATCTAAAGCCGGATGTTGAGCCGGATGCTCGGAAAAGCGTTGCAGCCAGATAATATCGGCCACGACGATATGATTCAAAGTACCCAGCAATGAGCCGAAAAACGCACCGCGATCTTTGACAAGTTCCTCGGCAGATAGCTGGGCAGCAGTGTTGTAGAGCTTGTCGTTCATCCATTGGTTGTAACGGCTCAATAAGCGCAAATGCTCGATCATGATTTCACTCCTATTTTACTGGTTTTTGTTGTGGGCGTTTTCCAATCCGGACATTGGGAACCTGCCAATACTTTAATTAACGGCATCGGCGAGGGCGCAATCGGGTACAGCATTATTGTACAAATAGCCATTAATGCCGACGCAGTCATGCTCTTATAACTAAATAACTTCAATGCGGTGCCAAAAGAGTTTTTCATCCTTAAATTGGATAAATCCGTACTGTAGATTTCATCCAATAGCAAATGGACGATAAATCCCAACGCAATGAAAATACCGTTCAGCCACGCGTGCAAAACCTTCCAATGCAGAAAACGATAACTAATACAGGTCATTAATAACGCGAAAAATGAAGCGGCCAATATCGAATGAAAGACGCCGCGATGAACGGTAAAGCGGTTAAACAACGCGAACATGCCATGGCGAATAAGGAAGTAAGTGCCTGCCGCGCTCAATAATAGCGGGTATGGCTCATAACTGTTTTTAAACGCATGCAGTGCTGCTAACGCCCCCATTAAAGCCAATACGCTAAACAACAGCTTTACCGGCCTTGAGTTGCTTGCATCGATATCAGGCAACATTCCGCCTAAGGTAGTGAGGAAAACAAACCAGAGTATATCGCCATTAGTAATTAAATGGGCATCGACGGCAACCAGGCTCGCTCCGATACCGGCAGCCGCGGCAACACATAAGTGGGTATTAAAATTAGCCATATAAAACAACAATTATTTTTAAATCTGAATATGACACTTGTATTTACAAATTAAGCCGGATTGAGCTTCAGTTATCGTTTTAAAATAAAAGAGAAAGCATTCACCACGAAGACACGAAGGGCACGAAGAAAAACAATCGTCTTAATTCAATGTATTGAAAACTTCGTGCCCTTCGTGTCTTCGTGGTGAGTAGGTTTTTTAAACTGATTTTGATAATACTTTTACAGCTTCATACCTTACTTAAAAAGCCGAAAAATACGTGGATAGATAGAGGGCTTTATGCTTGCACGAGTAAATTAACCAGTATCTGTTCGTAAATGTCGGACAAAATTTCCAAATCTTCCACGCCGATATGTTCATTAATCTTATGGATACTTTCGTTCAACGGACCGAGCTCGATAACCTGCGCGCCGGTCGGGGCGATAAAACGTCCATCCGAGGTGCCGCCGCCGGTATCGTCAACGGTTTCAAAGCCGGTCACGGTTTTGATCGCGGCATGGGCTGCATCGATTAATGCGCCCGGTTGGGTTAGAAACGGGTTGCCGGACAAGCGCCATTCGAGTTGATATTTGAAATCGTATTTGTCCAGAATCGCGTGGGTGCGTCGCTTGATGGTTTCTTCGTCCAACTCGGTGCAAAAGCGCAGATTGAACTGTACGTTGACGCTGCCGGGGATGATGTTTTCCGCGCCGGTGCCGGCATTGATATTGGAAACCTGCAAACTGGTCGGCGGGAAAAACGCATTGCCGTGATCCCAGACTTCTTCGGTCAGGTCTTTTAACGCCGGCGCAAAGCTGTGTATCGGGTTGTCGGCCAGCTCAGGATAGGCAACATGGCCTTGAATCCCGGCAATGGTCAGTTTGGCACATAAAGAACCGCGCCGGCCGACGCGAATCACATCGCCGATTTTTTTATCGCTGGATGGTTCGCCGACCAGGCACCAGTCTATTTTCTCGTTGCGTTGTTCCAGCACTTCGACAACTTTAACCACGCCATTGGTCGCGATACCTTCTTCGTCACTGGTCATCATTACCGCGATGGAGCCTTTATGATCCGGGTGTTTGGAGATGAAACGTTCGACGGCTGTGATAAAGCAGGCAATACCGCCTTTCATATCGGCGGCGCCGCGACCATAACGCTTAGCGCCAAGAATGGTTGGTTCGAACGGCGGTGAAACCCAGGCGTCGACAGGACCGGTCGGCACCACATCGGTGTGGCCGAGAAAGGTTAGCAACGGTTTGACGTCGCCGCGTCTAAGCCAGATGTTTTGGGTGTCTTCAAAGTCCAGGCGTTCTTCTTTGAAGCCCAGTTGGGTCAAACGTGCGGCCA
Organism: uncultured Methylobacter sp.; assembly: GCA_964547705.1. Lineage (GTDB taxonomy): Bacteria > Pseudomonadota > Gammaproteobacteria > Methylococcales > Methylomonadaceae > Methylobacter_A. The sequence continues at coordinate 9,694 of CAZJOY010000143.1, forward strand.
GTACATCCTGGCAGCCCGCATCTTTTGGAGTGATCGATTCGCGGCTGATAAGGTCTTTAAGAAGTTCTAGTGTATCGCTCATAATGGTTTTTCTCGTTTTCACGCGCTACATGGGAATGTCATCGCAGACGTGTTGCGTCACGGGTTTTATGGTATTTTGGGGTGATGCGCAGTCGGGGCAGGCATTAAACTGCATTCCCACGCGGCGAGTGGGAATGAGGTAAATGGATTTATTTTTCCGTTATGCCTATTTCCGACAGGCTTGCGGTATATCCGTTATCCTTGCTGTTAAAGCCAAGGATCAGTTTGTCGCCGGTATCCAGAACCGGGCGTTTAATCAGGGTAGGGGTGGTCAGCATCAATTGTATGGCTTTTTCTAGCGCCAAGTCGCTTTGCTGCTCGGCACTGAGCTGCCGCCAACTGGTACTGCTGCGGTTAAGCAGTTTGTTCCAGTCTAAATGTTCGGCAAAGTGGTGCAGCAACTCGGGCGTTAATCCATCGACTCGAAAATCATGGAATCGATAGGCTATGCCGTTTTGATCCAGCCAGCTGCGCGCTTTTTTGACGGTATCGCAATTTTTTATGCCGTAAAGCGTATACATGGTTTTTACAATTGGCTATTCAATAATTCGTCAATGCTGGGCAATTGCTTGTCAGCTTTGCAGCGGTTTTTGTATAGATCGACGAACTCCATAAAGGCTTGTTCCAGGTCGGCCAAGATTTCTTCTTCGTTTTCACGCTCATCATTGGGAACGTCGGGTGAATCCAAATATTCGTGCTGTAAGGCAACTTCGCTGTTTAAAGCCAGCGTAGCGTAAATGATCGCATTGTTTGATAGATTGTCGCTCATGATATTGACCTCGGTTAGATTATGGGGATATAGAAAGAATCGGCGGTTATCAGTCCTGCTCTCTAAAACGAATAGTAAGTCCTTGTAAGAAATTTCTCAAAGTCTGGTCGCCGCATTCCCGGTGATGCTTATGGCCTTTTTGCCTGAAAAAAGAGCTGAGCTCGCCTTTAGACAGTTCAAAGTCAGCCAGTTTTAAAGTGCTAAGCATGTCTTCTTCTTTAAATTCCAGCGCAATCCTCAGCTTTTTGAGTATGGCATTATTGGTTAACGGCTCCGGTTTTTTGGGTTCAGCGGGTGGATTCTCCTGTTTGCCTCTTCTATAGATAATCAGGCCGTCTAAAAACTGCTCCATCAGCTTATTGTTAAGCGGGACGTAGTCGGCTTCATTATCTTTTTTGAGTAGCTTGAGCAACTCGTCTCTGTTTATTTCTACACCGCTTAAGGCAAAGATCT
>CAZJOY010000144.1:0-10943 GCA_964547705.1 uncultured Methylobacter sp.
CCGCCCGGAACCATCGGTACATGCCGAAGATCGGCACCTGCAATCACAACGCCGTAAGGATGTATCGGATAAGCAGGATTAGGCACCAGCACCACATCGCCTGGGCCCAAGGTCGCCAAAGCCAGATGCGCCAAACCTTCTTTTGAACCGATCGTGACGATGGCTTCCGTTTCCGGGTTTAAGTCAACATCAAAGCGGTTTTTATACCAAGTGCAAATCGCTTTTCTTAATCGAGGTATGCCCTTGGAAACGGAATAACGATGCGTATCGGGACGTTGGGCAGATTCAATCAATTTAGTGACGATATGATCAGGCGTGGCTTGATCGGGATTACCCATGCCGAAATCGATAATATCTTCGCCTGCTGCACGCGCCTTAGCTTTCAGATCAGTAACAATGTTAAAAACGTAAGGAGGTAAACGACTTATTCTATGAAATTCTTCCATTGACTGCTCTTGAAAAACCGGTGTTTAAGTGAAAGTTAAAAAATGTTGCCCAAGGTACTGTTATTAAAACGTTATGTCAAATCGAAACAGTACCGGGACAGGCTAGTGACGCAAGCGCAATACTTGCTCCACGCGTATTAAATCTTCTTCGGTATCGACACCGGCAGCCGGTGTCTCGTCTACGATGCTGACCTTAATGGCTTCGCCATGCCAGAGAATTCTCAGTTGTTCCAGGGACTCAACAGATTCAAGCAGTGAAGCGTCCCAGAGGCAATAACGATTTAAAAAATCAACCGTATAAGCATACATGCCGATATGCCTCAGATAAGGCAGCTTTCCGGATGGAGTTCCGCCTGTCCGGCTAAACGCATCCCGCTCCCAGGGAATCGGCGCGCGACTAAAATAAAGCGCATAACCAGCGTGATTTAAAACCACTTTGACTGCGTTGGGATTAAAGATCTCTTCAGGATCAGCGATTTTTGCAGCGAGTGTCGCGATACCCGCTTGCTGCTGATTGGCCAATACCTCAGCGCTTTCGCGAATATAAGCCGGTGGAATAAGAGGCTCATCGCCTTGCAAATTAACGATAATGTCATCGCCGGCCCAACCGCAAAGTCTTGCAACTTCGGCGATTCTTTCCGTGCCGCTCTGATGGTCCGCGCGGGTCATTACGGCTTTGAATCCTAAATCGCCGACCGCCTGAAAAATTCGTTCATCATCGGTAGCAACAATAATTTCGTCGGCATCGGCTTCCTGCGCACGCTCGCAAACATGCGCGATCATCGGCTTGCCTGCAATGTTCAGCAGCGGTTTTCCCGGTAATCTTGTCGATCCGTATCTTGCCGGAATGACGACTTTAAAACGCACACTCATTTGGATAATGCGTCGATTTCGTCATGAGTTAATTCGCGGGCTTCATCTTCAAGCATGACGGGAATATCGTCACGGATAGGAAATGCGATACGGTCGGCTTTGCAGATAAGTTCCTGCTGAGACTTGTCATAAATCAACGGACTCTTGCATAAAGGACAAGCCAGAATATCAAGCAGTTTTTTATCTATCATGGTTTTCTCTTAAATTCATGGTAAGGGACGTTTGCCTTTTGGGCATTTTACAACATTTTACAGCATTTTTAATGTGGGCTGTTTTATGTGCTGTACTAATTAGGTTATTTGCTGCCGGTTGTGCCTCAACTAAAGCATAAATTCATAAAAATCTCGAAGAAAAAGCTAAGTCAAAAGGCGCGACCGATCAACTATCTCTAAGAAGCTGTTTGGAAATTCTGGATTTGAGATTTAAGCTATTGGGATTTTGCCATCAGCCTATATGACGATGAATCAACAAAGCGGAAGAAGCGTTATCCGAGTAATTTAAGTGAAGGGGCTTGGCGTTCTTGAAGCCTTATTTACCGTAGTCTGCTGTAGGAAGACAGCGGGCAGTGAGTCTGCGACAAATCATTAATGCCATCCTTTATATTCTGAAGACGGGTTGCCAATGGCGGCAACTGCCGCGCGAGTTTCCCGATTTGACGGCGGTTTACTATTATTTCAGCGTTTGGTCACACGATAGCACTTGGGCTCGTGTTCATCACCTATTGCGACCCAGGTTACGGGAGAAAGGTGGGCGCCACAAACACCCGACGGCGGGGTGACTGGACAGTCAAAGCGTCAAGTGCACCGCGGTTGCAGGGCGGCGTGGTTTCGATGCGAGTAAACTCATCAATGGCCGAAACACCACATCCTGGTCGATACGCTGGGATTGCTAATGAAGGTGGTAGTAACGGCCGCTAGCGTACAAGATCTGGAGGGTGCGCACTTACTGTTAAGTCATCTGCCCGGTGACTGCAAGAAATTGCGGAAGATTTGGGTGGATGGGGGTACAGTGGCTTACAAGTGTAGATTTTTTTCATCCTCCAGTTCCTACTGTAAAAACAGCCCAGCCTGTGTCTTCGATCTGAGGTAACACAGGCCATGCTTCCGGTCGTCCGGGCTTAGTCGGAAGCAGTTGGTGGTTGAGCAAGGCGGCGACAATCAAAGACCAACCGCGTTGGAAAATGCCGACGAGTCGCCAACCTTTACCGCGTCGCCTTGCAGCACCGGGGAACGCGGTTAGCGGAATATCCAGTAACAGATCGTCCTGATCCTCCACATCGGCACTTTCGGGCGGTAAGTCGGTTAAGATCAGCCACAGGTCTTGATGGTCTTCGCCCCAAAAGGCCAACAACGTGCAGCGCAGTTGTATTTTCGAGTCGCTAAAGGCGATGCCAACGCATCCCGGCTTAGGACAAAAGCCCTTAAATGGCCGCCAAAGCCTCTCGCCTTCGGAACGGAACGTGCCGCCGACATTGACGCGCAAGAACGGATGTCAGTCCAAGTCGACGATAGCCAGGTACAACCACTTCGCATACAAACCGCGGTCCGTCAGCACGATGACCGTCTCATCACGTGGCACTCGCTTTTGGAATTGCGCCAACAACTTCAGCCATTCCGGTTTCCAAGCGTAGTTTGTTGTGCCTTCAGCACTTTCCACGCCACCGAGATTGTGAAAGTGTTATCAAAATCAGTTTAAAAACTTATTCACCACGAAGGTACGAAGATCACGAAGGAAAATAATTTTTTTAACTCAGTGTGTTGAAAACTTCGTGTCCTTCGTGCATTTCGTGGTGAATGCTTTTGTTTTAAAACGAATACTTTCACAGCCTCCACCGGCACGGCACAGCCGCGATAGAGGACGCTGACGGCTAGCACAAAAAAACGATCGCCCAAACTCGTCGCGTCCAGCGCAATCGCCCATTGCTTACCTTCCCAGCCATCCAAAACCCACGCCGGCCAAGGCCCCCAACAAACGCTCACATCGAGTTCCGTACGCGAGTCCCCCGCTTTAGCATCGGCTTCCCGGTAAGTATCGTGCAGCCTTTCGCGCACGTTGTTGAACGATTGCTTCAACAACGGTGCCAATAGCTGAGCTACAGCGCTCAAACTGCACGACCGTACCAAAATTATACCGAAACTCTACAGCGCCAAACCGCAGGCTTGCGGCTTGCTGAGCGCCGGAAAGCGCGTGACAACCGTGTTGATCCATTGGTAAAGTTCAGGGTGGCGAGACATGGCGGTACCTCCGGCAAACAGATGTTGTTGACCCCCATCAATTTACCCGACTGGTATGTCTCACTGCCATTTTTTTAAAACCTTCACTTGTAAGCGACTTTGCCGGGGGGGATTTAACTTCCAAACAGTTTCTAAGCACTTTTTGAGTTGCGGTGATGTTTACTCGAACGAAGAATATGAACCACTTTCAATAGCGGCGCTGCCAAAAAGGCGCATCAGACCAACGTTGTTCTTGACGATAATACTCACGCCAAGTCTTCAGGTAGGCATCAAACTCTCTGTCCATCAACTCGTAATATCGGATAACACCGGTTTCATCATTGCGAAGAAAATAATCGGCAATAGCATAGGAAGCGAACAAAGAAGACCTTATCGCTCTGATAATTCCTTGTGAAGATAAAGGGTCGAAACTTGAAATCGCATCGCCTACCGCTAGAATGCCAAACGGATAAGAGGAACCGAAGTTGCGGGATGCGGCGGGCCAAAATGCAGGCGCTGCCAGCGGCCGAGCTGCCGTAGTCAACGGCTGTATATGCCGGGTTTCGGCTAAACACTCCATCCAGGCCGACGGTTGAGAAACATGTAATTTACGGGCAATATCCGCATCGGTCATCAACATAACGACTCTGCGCCCGCCGGGAATCGCAGCACTATACCACCAACCGTCACGGAACGCTTCGACCACTGCGGCATCAGCTCCGGGCGCATCCGGCACAGTATGTTGCTCAAAAAAAACGGCACAGGCTACCAGCTTGTCGATTCTAATTGAGGACATCTTTAATAGGCGTGAAAGCAATGCACTACGCCCACTGGCATCGATAATAAAACGCGCGGAAAACTTGCCTGCGCTACCGCAATCGATATGCCAGCCCTGCGCGCAAGGATTCAGCAAACGCACTGTGGCAGTTAGCGTTTTGGCACCAAGCCGTCCGGCTTGGTCGGCCAACATGCGATCAAAGCGGCCGCGATCAAGCCGCCAACCGGTGTTATGCACGTAGAGAAAAAATTCGTTACCGATCAATTCAGGCCCACCCCAAGCACTCAGGGTATGAAAAGAAGGACTGTGGCCCGCCTGGATAAAAGCGGGCCCCAAACCTAAATGATCGAGAAAAGGTTTGATAAGGGGAGGTACAGACTCGCCGACACGCAACGGCCTATTCCGTCCCGGATCGGCGAGGCAGATGCGCAGGTGCGGAGCGATTTGACTCAGCGAAATCGCCGCCGCAGCACCGGCAGGGCCTGCACCTACTATAAAAACATCGAAATCGGCGTTAATCAATTTTGACTGCGTAGAAAGAGGCCACGACACCGGCTGGCGATACGGTACCCGGCTCGCCGCCGGAATGCGGGATAGTGCGAATAACCGAACCCACTATTGCAGGCCGTTGCTGCACACCATTCGGCCAATGGGGGATCAGATAGCCCTGGTAATCATAGATCCACTGTTCGCCTCCAACGACGCCAACTCCTTGGAAACGGGTATGCATTGGAGAGCCGTAATCCCGCGAGCCCTTCAGCGCCAATGACCACCCCTGCCCGCCAATAACGCCGGTCAGTATTTGCATCGGGCCTTCATTAATTTCTATGACGCCTTGACCGAATTCCAGGTCATTGAATGCCAACTTTAAATCAGGGTCGTTTAACAAGCTGCGATAGCTCCATTTACCTACAAACGGATTGTCAATCATGGTGATATTCCTTTTAAGTTAATTGTTTTGCTTGGGTTTAATAATCTCGCTTAAAAACGGTTCCGGAGAAATCAGTTGCTCTGCTCCTTCGCGCTCGATGCTGTAAAAACGAGCATCATCAGGACCGGTTGACGGGGTATAGTCGCTCTTCGGTTGGTAAGGATTTTTGATGATAAAGCCTAATTTCCACCAATCGCTGACCATCTTTAAATCTCCCGCATAGGTTTGCTGAATGCCTCGGCTCCAGGTGGTCCAGGAGACTGTCGGTTGACCGTTTTCATCAAAACCGGTTAATTCATTGGACTGCAGCGGCCGATGGGCAGGCCACCAGAGCGTATCCCAAACCTTTTCTTCACGCACCAGATCTACATTATTTTCGCTGGACGGATAAATGTTATTCCAGTCGGCATAGGTAACATTGATGGCTTGGGTAGTGCACTCGTTAAAATCCGCTTGCCAAGGAACCCCTACATATTTGGTCAAATCTCCCGGCTGTAGACCGGTAGAGAAGTTGTTATCCTGACTCAACGGCTTATCAATATTGAAGCTCATCTCATTGATGAGATGCGTGGACTGATGTGTGGCATTGGCCTGCGCAGCTGACTGCAAGAAATCTGACAGGCTGCGGTCCGCTTTGATCCGGTAGGGCGTCCAGAAAATGGCTGGGTTACGCATGACCCAAGATACCTCGCCACCGGGACAAAAGGCTCCGCCCAAGACATTACTAAGTACACCACGGTCCAAGGCATTCCCTGTTTCGGGCAGAGTGGACGAATAAGGAAAATACACCGGATAAGTTGCCGGATTAATCCAGCCTTCTTCCATTTCGTTAATAAAATACCCTTCAGCCCATTGCTTCAAAATAAAAAGCTGATAATCGGTAAGCCTTAAAAATTTGGTTACCACTTCGTTGGTTAACGGATTGTCGCCGCATAACAGCGGCATCAACGGCAAGTTATGCACCCGGCTGCCGATTTTGTCTTCAACCCTGAACTCGTTATCTTCGCCGCTACGGCGCATCAAGTCGAAGATAAAGGTGCGCATCGGCCCGTAAGGGTCGCACTCTTTATCGTGGGACTTGGGGCGAGTTCCGGTATAGGCTTCACCCAAAGACGCATCGCGTGAAATATAGGCTGCTACCTCAGGCGTCAACTTTTCTTCGTCCTTGTGTTTATCGCATTTTGGCGTCATGCCCAACTTATTGGGATCGAAAGTACCGCGTTTCTCTTGGTCGTGCGGAAAATTAGACTGAGCTAAAACATCGCAAAGGTACAAAAACTCGTTCGGTCTGAATAAGATCGGCCAAATATCTCGATAAAACCAAGGCTTATAAGCCTTGTTCCAGGTAAGCCTGCTACCCAGCCATTTACTCAGCGCCGTTTGGTCGTGAACAGGGATGGTTTCCGGGTTGTCGAAAGTGCCGATCCGTCCATAAATACGCGTGTCTGCGGCAAAGTTACGTAAAGATAAATCGTATTGCACGTCATCCATGGTCACCATGTCGAGAATTTGCGGCGCAAAGCGAGGATAACCGACAACAACCCAGGCCGGATATTCCACGTCGATATAGCGTATTTGGTCCACTTGCTCGGAATACATCACTAATCTGGCCATAACAGGCCCATCGGAAACATCGTCATACCAACCGTCATTGTTGGAAAAACCGGTAATACGCGGCTCTCCCGGCCCTGTTTTTTCACTGCCGGAGTTGCCATGGCCTCCCAGCACCAATAACCTCCCGACATCGTCGGTCAGTATTTCGCCCAAAGTGTCTATATCGTTCGGCTGCAAGCCTTTTGACGGAAAGGTTGCCGCATAAACGCCATTCCCTGAACGATCGAAACTCGCCCTGCGCAAATTGGTGCCGTTCACACTACGCGGACCCGGATCGATAATCAAACGGTCGCGGTCTTGTTCAGCTGCATTGCGGCGCGGATGGTCGGCCTTATAGCCGTGCTCGCCGTTACGGGTGTCGAACTCGTACCAGGAAGCTTTTTTATTAGCCAGATAAACCCGCCATTGAATATCGACAAGAGTGCCGCGATTACCGCCGCCCTCAACATGATCGCCGAGCTTTAATGGACGGCCTTCCGGGCTTTCATCATCAAAAACGAAGACCTGAAACCGGGCGGCTTGACGTTTCACGCGCCCTTTTTCATCCTTAAATTTTTTTACGAATACCGGGCCGGAAAGATCGGCGGAAAGGATAGGATTTCCGGCCGCATCGCATTCAATCGGCATTCCCGCGGGAGTTTCAGGCGCAATGTAAAATTCGGTTTCACTATTGCCTAAGCGGGCGATACCGATGCCGGGATAGATTTTGTAAATAGCCACTAGATGATCTCCTGCGATCAATCGAGAAAGTTTAAAGATACGCCTTCCAACTTGAGAAGGTCGGTATCTTCGGCATAGTCGGCCCCAATCACCACGAGTGTTATCTGCAACTCGCTGACGTTGGTTGCGAGCAGTTTTTTGGCGCACTCGGTGACATCGATGCGATGGTTGCGCGGTGCATTGTGGCTGCGTGTCCTATGATCATGGTCGCGCGCTCTGGGCGGCGGTGTATCGCAATGGCCGGGCCCGCCATAGCAAGCGCCGTGGCCGAAGATAGACAGATACCCGGCATAATGCGGATTCCCGTCCACTTGCGTTTGCGCATCGGCTCCCGGTTGATTGAGAAAAGCGCGGACAAAACAAGAGCGTGTTAACTGAGGCACCCAGTGCAAGCGAATCTCCGCTTTACGGAAACCTTGGGTCACTTCATTAATCGGTATCGGCTTTGAAATAATGCGTCCGACCGTAGCATCAAGCCCAACCGGAATGAAATAAGAGCAGCGCATGTATTCATAGCCGAAGCGTGCCGTATCCAACATGTCTCGGACGGTGTAATTCCAAGGCGATAAAACAGCGTCCAAATCGGTCGGTATGCCGTTCGGGTTAAGCCGTTGCCATTCCCACCAAATACGGTCTACATTGACGTGGATCGGCCAGAAAACGGGGTCGTATGATGCCGTCAAATTGCTGAACATGTCGCCGTATTGCGGTTGGCTATAGAGGTCGGAACGGCTGTGCATGGCGCGCCCGCCAACCCGTACCATTGAGTTGCGCTTATCGCCAAGCACCGTTTTTCGGGAAACGGACGTAACTTTATGCTCATCATAAGAAGGGACCTTAGATGAATCTGTGCCTTGGCTCGAATCAAAATCGGGATTTATGCCACCGGTCCAGATATGCATAGTGTTGTGCGGGTTCTGGTCGAGAAATCCGAAAGCACTGTCGTAAATGCTGCCGCCGCCAAAGTCCCTAAAATTATTCAGACTCATAATTTGGCGAATATCCTCTGCGGAAGGATAGTGATAGTGAATCTTTTGATTAATCGTCTCGCCGCCGTATTCCGCCGGATAACGCAACGGATAGAAAAAAGGATTGGACGCCAGTAACGCATTGATCATCTTTTGCCGGTTCTCGTCGTTCGGATCGGGCGTCAGGTACTGATAACCTATCACGTTGTAAACATAGCGGAAGAACAGGCTTTGCGAGGTAAAACGCTGCCTGCGTTTGGCCATGTCCAGGAAGGCCTGCTTTTGCTCTGCGGATGGCGATGGCTTAAGATCGACGATCAGTTTTTCCGCTTGCGCCACCGTCAGAAAAGCTTGAAAAGATTTGGGAATAATCCAGCCTTTTTGTGCGCAATCGGGCCGATATTGCGGCATCACCCAATCCCAATAAGGCAGCATGATGTCAGGGTTGTAATCTTGCAAATCCTGTTCAAACTCATAAAGATAAGCCCGATGCCAAGGCAAAAACCGCTCCCAGCCGTGCTGGCAATGGTTTTGGTGGAACAGCGCTTGATTGTTATAGCTACGCACATCTTCAGGCCATTTATTCAGCTTATAAAGATGGCGAAAGGCATCGCCTAACAGCTTGAGCTCAGGCTCGGTCATGCAATCGAGGTTGACGCGTTGTTTTAATTCGCCGGGCCGGCTGGGACTACGCGTACCTGCAACCGCTACATTCAGCTCGGCAATTTCCCGTACCGATAAATTCGACGGCAGGGCTTCCGCTTGTATGCGGAGTTCTATGGTATTGGAGTGATCATCAGCCGGGCAGCCGTCGTTGATCCAATCGCTGATATATTCGATATCCTCGGGCGATACGGCTTTTCCTCCCCAGGGCAAACGGGGGAATTGCGAACCGTCGAATGGCGATTCCCCCTTCAAGCCGCGGATCAATGCCGGTACACAGCCTTGATCCGCCTTATGGCCGCAACAGCTAGCTGCGGGCTTCGGTGCGATTAAGGGTATATCGTAAATAACGGCTTTTTTTAGCTGATCGGCACCATGATCCCAGAATCGCCCGATTCCTCCATAATCCGCATCACTATCCTTAGCGGCTTCATTCAAAATTTCCCTGACGCGTTCATAGCGTGTCATTTTAGTTTGTTTCTCTGACCTAAAATACTCTCAATCATGCCGGCTGCGAACATTAAACCGCAGCCGGCATGATGGAACATTGCTTAATGATGATGTGGAAGTCTTGTGCCGCTGGCGGTATCTACCACCTCTTCGACTTCCATCATGCCCAAATCTTCATGATCGAGAATGTGACAATGCGAGACGAATTGACCAATGTAATCGGTATATTGGGTGTAAACATTGGTGACTTCAGGCCCTTGTACCAACAAAGTGTCTTTCCATACCAATTCAGGCTTTCCATCAGGGCCGGTTCGAGACCACTGAAACGGATTGACATGGATATGAAAGACATGCGGCAAGGCGGGAATGGGTGCAGGTGCTGTAGGCGTAGGCAGATCGTCTTTTGTCCAAGGATCTCCTTCTGTCGTTAAAGACCACATGTCTATTGAATTAAGCGCCAGTTGCCGTACATTGCCGGGGCTGAAAGACCGATAGTTGACCTGGAAATAGTTTCGTTTCTGGTTTTCTAGCCCCTGCCCGAGTTTGTAAACAACTTCCTGTACGCCGTTGGCTTTTGTGCTCAGATCAGTGTTGCCAAATGGTGCTAAATGAGCCATTTCCTCACTGCTAGGTAAGGCCATATCTTCGGTTTCATCGATGACCCGGAGGATAGCCAGCAAATTCTCAGGTTCTGCCGCTTGGCGCAACGATTTGGTTGCCGGTGTCGATCCATCGGTAATCTGATAATCTCCAGGTTTCGCACTGGCTTTGATTAGTACGTCACTACGATAGCCGGGTTCCAGGTCGATAGGCGTACCGGCCTTCCAGGTGTCAACGCGGCCCAGATAGTTGCCGTCTAAAGCAATCTCATGCAAATCGTGATCTTCGACCGCAAACTGAATGCTTTCACGGAAAGCCGTATCCACCAAACGCCAGCGTTGCACTTCGCCACGCTTCATGGTGATGATGGGGACAATCTGACCGTTGATAGTAATGCGGCGTTTTGAACAAGGCCACGTTCCGTAGTTGCTTGGACTGCTGCACTCTTTCTTAGTGGGGTTGGGACTGGATGGGCCGGGAAACAACGCCGTAATCCTGTCAAGTTTTCCTTCTTCGTTATAAAGGATGGTTTGCAGCATAAAAATCTTTTCACGCGCATTGGCCGCCAGCAAAGACTTGGGCGTAGATGCCGGATTGTCTGCGATAACAATTGCCCCGGCCATGCCGCTGCCCACCTGAATCGAAGTCGAGCCATGGGCATGCGGGTGATACCAGTAAGAACCGATG
>CAZJOY010000145.1:0-10712 GCA_964547705.1 uncultured Methylobacter sp.
GTTTTGGCCGGTGGTATCTCGGTCGCATTGATTACGACAGCGGCGGGCTTGACTGTCGCTATTCCCAGCCTGATTTTTCATCGCTATTTTGAACGGCTGGTTGACGAATATGTCGTTACGATGGAAGAGGAAGCCCTAAAGCTGGTTGATATTTTGCATGAAGACCGGAAAACGTCCTGATGAAGTTTCAACGTAAAAAAAGAGAGAATGTTGATATTACGTTGATCTCAATGATCGACGTACTTTTTGTGTTATTACTTTTCTTCATGGTTTCTACAACCTTTAATCAGCATACGGAAGTTAATATTAAGCTTCCTGAGGCGGAAGGATCGGCGGCTGAGGAGCACCCTAAAACAGTTTCGCTGGTGATTGATGCGGACGGCATTTATTCATTGATCGGTGACGATGGCTTGCCTCATCAATTAATCGAGCAAAATAGGGCTGCCTTAAAGCAGGAGCTGAATAAACTTGCGGTCAATTCAAAGGACATCCCTTTTATTATCAATGCCGATGACAAAACGCCAAACAAGGCCGTTATGACGGCCCTGGATATTGCCGGCCAAGTGGGATTCAGTCATATCACTTTTGCAACGCTACACCCGGCCGATTGATCATGAAAAAAACCTTATCCCGATGGCTGCTGGACGTCTGGTACAAAGATCCTTTTATTGGCGTGTTCTTGATGCCGTTGGGTTTTTTATTCAGCGATTTCGTTAAATTCAGGAAGTTCCTGTACCGCATTGGCGTATTTAAAAAACATTCCTTGCCGGTTCCGGTTATCGTGGTAGGCAATATTACCGTAGGCGGCACCGGCAAAACACCGTTGATTATCTGGCTTGCCGAGTTACTTAAAGATCACGGCTTCAAGCCCGGCATTATCAGCCGGGGCTACGGCGGACAAGCCGAATCATGGCCGCAATGGGTCGATGCCAACAGCACGGCTGAACAGGTCGGCGATGAGGCTTTGTTGATCGCCAAACAAACCGGTTGCCCTATGGCCGTCAGCCCGTTGCGTGCCGATGCGGCGAAACTGCTGCTTGAAAAATCGGACTGTAATGTGATTTTATCCGACGATGGTTTGCAACATTACGCGCTAAACAGGGATATTGAAATTGCCGTGATTGACGGGGAAAGGCGTTTCGGTAACAGTTACTGCCTACCGGCGGGGCCACTTCGCGAGCCGATCGAAAGACTGCAAGGTGTCGATTTCGTGGTCGGGAATGGAGAAAAATCGGAAGACAACGAGCTGTCTATGCAGATCATCGGAAACACGGCGATTAATTTGGTCACTGGACAGCAAAAACCATTGCAGGAATTTGCTGCAACGGATTGCCATGCTTTAGCAGGCATAGGCAATCCGGACCGATTTTTTAGACTGCTTGAGTCAGCCGGGTTGAATTGTAAAACTCACAGCTTCCCGGATCATTATAAATTCCAGTCGAGCGACATCTCGTTCCCAGGCTCCGGGCCGGTTTTAATGACCGAGAAGGACGCGGTAAAGTGTATTGCGTTTGCGGGCAGCCGGCATTGGTATGTCCCTATCACGGCCGTTCCTGAAACCGGTTTTGCCGAACAGTTATTGTCGTTGTTAAAAACTGTTAAAGCGAAAAAATAGTTCGAATTATAGGCTTTTGCCTACTGCCGGTTTTCCAATGTCAACATCTCTAACTGTTTAAGTAACGTATCTCTTAGCGCATAAAGCTCATCAAGCATCGCCAGTGCCTCCGAGTTGCGCCCACTGATCCTGAGTTCGCACAGCTCAGCGGCTCGTGTATGAACTTGCCGATGCAATGGATCGATGATCTTGAAAGCCTGTTGTCCGATATGACCATCCAAACCCTCAGTGTTTAACCATATGCCGAAGCGGCATTGCATAGGATCCAGTGGAGGAGAATCGTCACGCTCGCCCTTCAAATATCCTTCGATGGCGGCAATCCAGGCCCTGTGTTCTACAGCGGCATGGAGTACCGATAAATTGTCATGGCTTGCTATCGATAAGTTAGCCCATGCCGGATCGGGCCGCCAGGTGTCCACCCAGCCTGGCAGCTCGTGTGCCGGCATAGGCCGGGCAATGCCGTAGCCTTGACCCAGTTCGCAGCCAAGTTGCAGCAACACAGTGCCGTGCGCGACTGTTTCTACGCCTTCGGCAATCACCTCGCGATAGAAAGCGTTAGCTAGGCCCAGTATCCCTTGCACAATGGCAAGGTCATCCTGATCCTCGAGCATATCGCGCACAAAACTTTGATCTACCTTGAGCTGGGTGACAGGCAGGCGTTTCAGGTAGGTCATCGAAGAATATCCGGTACCAAAATCATCCAGCGCAAAATGCACTCCGAGCTTTTGGCTGGCAGCGATGACTTGAGAGACATGAACCAAGTCTTCCAGAGCGCTGGTTTCCAGCACTTCCATTTCCAAATCGCCCGGTTTGATAGTTGGATGAGATGCCAACAAGGTACTCAAACGTTCGATGAAATCCGGTTGTTGCAACTGTAGCGCACTGACATTAACGCTGATCGGGATGTTCAGCCCAACTGAATGCCAAAGCTCTACTTGGGTCAGAGCGTTATCGATTACCCACTCGCCGACCTGAATGGATAGAGGATGATTCTCGATCACCGGTAAGAACAGGTTGGGCGGCAATAACCCTTTTTCCGGATGTTGCCAGCGGATCAGCGCTTCGGCACCGATAACCGTACCTGTACGCATATTCACCTTGGGTTGGTAATACAGCACGAATTCGCGTTCGGCCAGAGCGTTGCGGATGTGCTCAATGCTTTCATGGTAACCGCGGACGCTACGGTCCTGTTCGGCATCGAAAACATGATAGCGGTTCTTGCCGGCCAACTTGGCTTGATACATCGCTTGATCGGCCTGACGCAACAGTTGGTCCGCATCCACGTCTTCCGGCTGCGGATAAAAAGTAATGCCGAGACTGGCCGAGACTTGGAGACTAAGACCGCCGATATGCAAGGGTTGGGCTGCCGCATTCAGCAAGCGAGTCAGCATTGGGACGCTGGCTTCAGTGTCGGCCAAGTCGAGCAGTACGGCTACGAATTCGTCTCCGCCCAAACGTGCAAGCGTATCGCCTTCCCGCAAAGCCTGCTTCATGCGGATGGCTATGATCATCAGTAACTGGTCGCCGGCTTCATGCCCATGGTTATCGTTAATGGCCTTGAAGCCGTCAAGGTCTAGAAAAACCACCGCCAGCCGTTGACCGCGCCGCTGCGTCTGAGTCATGGCTTGGCGCAGGCGGTCGGCCAGCAGTACGCGATTGGGCAAATTGGTCAGTGCGTCATAATGGGCGATATGTTCGAGTTGTTTTTCGTGCTCTTTCAGTGAAGTAATGTCGGAGAACAACGCCACGTAATGCTGGATATTGTTGTGAGCATCGCACACTGCACTGATAGTCAGCATCAATGCATAGACTTCGCCGTTCTTACGGCGGTTCCAGATTTCACCGTACCAATAACCGTTTTCGATCAGATCGTTCCATAGGGCAGTATAAAAATCCTTGCTTTGAAGCCCGGAGCTGAGCAGGCTCGGGTTACGCCCCAAGACTTCATCGCGAGTGTAGCCGGTAATACTGATGAAGGTGTCGTTGACATCGACAATCGTGCCGTCGGCATCGGTAATCATGATGCCCTCACGAGCATGGGTGAATACTCTGGCGGCCAACTGGAGCTTTTCTTCGACTTGTTTCCGCTCGGTAATATCTTGAATTGTGCCGTGCATTTTCCAAGGCTGTCCTTCGGCGTCTAACTCCAACTTGCCTATGCCATGAACCCAGCGTTCAGCTTGGTCTTCAGCACGGACTATGCGGTATTCCTTATCGAAAATATTACCATGATCAAGCACTTCATTTTTAAAGAAGTCTTCCATCATAGCCCGGTCGTGGGGATGGATCAGGGCCGCCCATCCTTCCACAGTACGTTCGTACGCCGGGTCTATGCCAAACAGTTTGTCAAGCACATCCGAACTTTCCCAACGCTCGCTGGGAATATCCAAAACATAACTGCCCAAGCCGGCGATGATTTGCGATTCTTTAAGGGATTCTTCGCTTTTGCGCAGCCTGTCTTCGGCTTGTTTACGTTCGGTGATGTCAGTCGAAATCCCGCACAATGCATAGACTTCTCCTGTTTCGTTGCATAGAGGCAGTTTGACGGTCAAATAAGTCGAGGTTTTCCCATCTTTGAGGTTCAAGTTGGTTTCTTCGATTTTTAATGTTTCTCGGCTCTGTAAAACCCGACGATCATTGGCACGTATTTTCGCAACGGTCTCGGCATCAAAGAATTTTTCATCGCCCTGACTGACGATTTTATCCATCGACATGCCGAACAGTTCCCGCACCGGACGGTTGGCAAACAGATAACGGCCTTGTATATCTTTGAGATAAATGCAGGAATCAACGCTTTCCAGAATATCGGAATGTTTGCGTTCGGCTTCCTGCAACTGCTGTTTTTTCGATAATAAAGCCTGATGTGCAGCTTCCAATTTTCGCTTGATTAACAGCAAGCGAAAAACCAGTAATAAGATGAATCCGACGCCAAGCAAGGTGCTCACGGCTTGCCAACGATAGCGTAGCAGAACATCTTGCAGCGTAAACTTGGGCGCGGCGTCGAAAGGCGGCAACCGCAGCTCTTTAAGTAGATCGGCTATAGGAGTGTAATCGGCGGGAATGGAAAAGCCGTATATATTCATTGCCCGAGTGACGGAGGTGTTTTCATCCAGAAGAAAAAGGACGGCAGCAACATGTTTGGCAAGGCCGTCATCAATGTGGGGCAAAGATGCAATGGGCCACTCGGGGTAGAGCTGCGTGGAAACCAGGGCTGGAAATCCCGGCAGATTCTGGGTATTTAAGACCTTGAGTTGCGCCATATCTAACTTACCTTCACGCGTCATATCTTCCAACACGCTGGTACGCACAAAACCGACATCGGCACGCCCTGCCAGCACCGCTTCGACAACATTGTCATGAGGCATGCCGGTAATGACTAATTTGGCGTCCTGCGGCAGACGAATTCCGGCTTGTTGCAATTCATAGGCTTGCATTTGATAGCCGCCCAGTGAATCGGTGCTGGTGACTGCAATGGTTTTTCCCTCAATGTCGCTCAAGGTGTTGATGTTGGCCTGTTGAGCTCGACTGAAAATTACGCCGCCAAATGCGGTGGCCGGCCGGCCATTGTCATTAATGGCCAAGGTAGCGAGTGGTGCGGACAATCCGCTTCGCCTGGCTAATAGCACGTAGTGTCCGGGATTGGTCAGGACGAAATCCAATTGACGGCTGGCGACCGCCATATCCATCTCAGGAAAACTAAGCACCTCTACCACGAAATCTCGCTCAGGCATGGCCTGTTTCAAGATGGTAGCCAGCGGCTGCCATTGTGCAAGGGTTTGCGGTTTGGGGCGAAAGGCCAATACGCCGATTCTTACCGGTTCTGCGCCGAAGGCTTCTACCAGCGGCAGTGCACTGCTTATAAGGCAAACCCACAGCATCGGCGTCCGAATGAGTGGGTTTATATGACAAGTCAGTATCTTCATAATTAATTTGTCAGGAATTCCGTAGGTAGAAAATCGGCGCGCATCAGGGAAGTTAATGGGTCATCTTGTTTGAGCAGTTCGCTCTTTACCATGATGTTCGACAGATTACGTGCGCAAACGAGTAATTCCGGCGATGGCCCGGACAACCAGCGGTAATTGTTCTCTGCATCGGGCAGCACCAAGCCTTTCAGAGCAGAGAGCACATCGGCGGCGGGCAAGCCGAGATGTTTTGACATGCGATAGGCGGCATCCTGGGGGCTGCGTTTCAGATAGTCCAAAGCTCGAAAATGGGCGGAAATAAGATGGTTAATTGCGTTTCTGTGGCTGTAGTCGAGTACATTATTGTGCATCGCAAGTACGTCGACTATGGTATTGGCAATCTGCCGGCTATCGAACAGCTTGACTCCATCTTTCCCCAGTAATTGACTGGCTACCGGTTCATAGGTGGCAATCGCATCTACTTCATTACGATCCCATGCGCTGCGGTGTTCATCAATGTTAAACGTTAACAGTTTGACATCCTCTCTGGTTAGCCCGGCGGTTTGCAAAACTTCAGTTAACATCAATTCGCCAACGGCGCCTCGCTCGAAGCCTATGCGTCGGCCTTTAAGATCGGCAAGCTTTTTAATGCCAGGACGGGCAATCAGCATATCGGCGCCGGCAGAAATATCGAAGATCATTACTGCGGAAATCGGCAAACCTGCCGCTCGAGCTTTCAATACTTCGTCCAAGGTTAGCGCAGCGCCATCGGCTTTGCCTTCGGTTAATGCCTGCAAGGACTCTGTGGCTGAGGCTGTCTCAAGCAAATGCACTTGTTCTTTATTCAACCAGTTTTTATCGCGCGCAAGAAACAGCGGTTCGTAGCCGGGCCAGACGTGTGAGGCGATAGAGACAGGCCGGTCCGCCAACCATTCGCATCCTTGTAATGTCTGTGCGAGAGTCAGACTACTCAAAAAACTAATGAATTGCCGGCGGGAGATTGTCAGTAAATTATTTTCCAGCGAACTAAGCATTTTTACGCCTTGCGTGATTGTCTCTGATTTGAACACCCGCCAGTTAAAGCTAGTTGTTGCTTATTTCACTCGCTCAATATGAATCATCGTTGCCTTTAAAGAAGCCAGTACATCGATAAACAGGCAAACCATTGAGCTGAAAATAAAGAGTACGCTGAAGACCACAAACAGAATCAAAACGTCAGTGTCGATTTGATCGGTAAACCGCGAAGAGATCGAGCCCAGCATAAATATGCCGCTGCTGATCGCACTGCACAACAACAGGGCGAAACTCCATTTCAGCACATGGCATCGGTACACCATCGTGTTGAGTTCCTTTGCCAATTTTTCTTGATTTTTGTTGACTTGCAGCTCTTCGTAAATATCTCTTACCCGGCCGATTGCATGAGTATATCGGGCGTTTAACGTCAGCACGAAAATGCCGATACTGGAAAATAAAACCAGCGAACCGGTTACCAGTTCAACAATGCCATCGAGTTTGGTGTGCATTAACCCTCCTGGCCGTCGATTCTGGCACGGGTCAAAATGGGCATATAAACAAAGACAAACAGGGAAAATGCGGCCAGCCAACTTAGCGTGGATACATAGATTAAGTTTTCATACCAGTCCGGCATCGCTATCGGCAATAAAACCCGGAATAAGGCGGCGACATTGATCAATGCAAACGCGAGCGCTATCGCATTGGAAGCTTTAAGCGCGCGGCCGGTATGGCCCAGCGACACCCTGGCCATCATGCCTAAGGTTAAAATGCCGATACCTCCCAGCGTGAAAGCGTGCAATGCCAGCGTCGGTAAAACGACTGAATAAGCCGATAATGCAGTTAACATAAAGCCCAGGATGATCCAGCTGTAACCGGCATAAAGCACCCATAACAACGGCACATACCAGATGCGTTGAACATACCAGCCGGCCAGTCTGGTAATGTTCACAGCCACGGCGGCAATCGCAGCCAAGGCTAACAAGGTTCCCGAAACATCGAGTAATTGCATCGCAAATACGATGACGGCGGATGCTACAGATAAGTAATCCAACGACGGATTCCTGATAATCAGCGTTCCCGGTATGCCGCGCTCGGTAAAAAAAGGAAACACGCGTCCGGCGATGACCAGTATTAAGACGATAATTGCTGCAACGGCCAGCTGGATTCCTGTTGCGGCCATATTTTCCTGTAAGCCCAGCATTTCAATATGGATCAAACCGTTACCTAAAGCTAACAGCAATAGCAGCCCGATGAAAGACAGATTTTTATACTGCTGTGCCTGAATAATCGGCTTGCTGACTTGATACGCCAGCACCGGCAAAAACGCAAAATCCACCAACGCAATTAGGGCATCAGGTAACAGTCCTGCATAAAACGGCAGAATCCGTCCATAAAGCCATAACAGGCATAAACTTGCCAATTGATCGCCGGTTAAAGTCTGTTGACCTGTCCAGTTTTTAACCGCTGTCAATAAAAATCCTGCAATGACGGCTACGGCATAACCCAACAGCATCTCATGCGCATGCCAATAGCTATCGGAGAAATAATGCTCCATCATAAAAGTGCCTTTGAACATGGCGTTCCAAAAGACAATCAAGATCAGCGCCGCGAGGCCTGCCAATGCAAAGAAGGCTCTAAATCCAAGTGCAAAAAGTGGGTAGTCAAAAATAGGTTGTGATTTCATTGCGATGCTTCCAGCCGGTTAGCGTTCGAGAGTGCCGTAATTATACTCATTTCAGGGTTATTCAGTGTCATCAAATAGCCTATGCAGGCCGGGTTTATAATCTTCGCATCAACGCCTTGAATGATGATCGTGTAAAACGTTTTGAGCCCGTTCGGGCTACTGAACGATGAGCTTATTTTTCGATTGAATCCATGATTTGTTTTATTTTAACCAGCACTTGCTGTTGCCGGTCTGGAGACAGTTTGCCGAATTCCCGTTCAAACTCGGCCAAGCTATAGGTCTGCTCCTTTGGAACCTCAACGGATGAGTTAAGGCCGCAATCGCTGACGACATGTTTAATCGGCTCGGCGGCATTTTCTAACGGCATCGCCGCGGAGAGAACCTTGCGTATCATCGTATTCACGCGAATAAAAATGGACTGTCCGGTCAATATGTCATTGACGATGCGCTTGGCGTATTGTTCCGTGTAGCCTTTGCGCTTTGAGTCGGTAAAAGTCTTCATTTGAATCGTAACAGGAGAGTTTTTATCGATTTGATACTCGAAATTAAAGCCGCTGCCTTGCGAGGCGATCAAGCTATCGGCATCAATGGTGACTTGCAAAACATTGTCCTTGCAGACGATTTCCATTCTGAGGTTGTCGTAAAGGCCGCGAGTCGGCAAAGGAGATTGCGCCAAACTATAAGTTCGATTGCTTAATGGATCGCTTTTTTGGAGATAGTTCCAGGTATTGTCCGCGAGCACATTGAAGGAATAAAAGAACAGCAATGCGAAAAGAGATTGTTGGATGAATTTTCCTGGTAAGGAAATTATTGATGACAAAGTCGATACAAGATATATAACCGCAAGGATAGGGGGGATTGAGCAACGTAAGGAGCGGTTGCTGTGAACAATAGAGGGAGCAATGGCCGAAAGAAGATCAAATTTCATTTTTATACCCCACATCCTAAGCGCTTAAAATCCGGCTATTCCATTAGCTTGAAAAAACTTTTTGGAGCGCCGCATATCGGGCAATCCCAGCTGTCGGGAATATCCTCCCAACGCGTACCCGGAGCAATGCCGCTGTCAGGGTCACCTTTAGCCTCGTCATAGATATGTTCGCATTCCAAACAATGATATTTCTTAAAGTCAGACATGATTGCTCTCTCAAGTGAATAAAAACTTAACCTTTGCCGCGAGTGCGGGTTCTGGTGCTGGTATTGGTAGGAGACCTGTCTTTTGAAATTTCCAGCGTCTCAAAGCGTTTTTCGATAAATTGAATAATTAAATCCGCAATATCCTTACCGCTGGCCGCCTCGATGCCTTGCAATCCGGGGGATGAATTAACCTCCATGATGACAGGCCCGTGGTTAGAGCGCAGCATATCGACGCCGCACACGTTCAACCCCATGATTTTTGCAGCTCGCACGGCCGTAGAGCGCTCTTCAGGGGTTAATCGGACTAAAGTGGCAGAACCGCCGCGATGTAAGTTTGAACGAAATTCTCCTTCCGTTGCCTGCCGTTTCATTGCAGCAACCACTTTATCGCCGACCACAAAACAGCGAATGTCGCTGCCGCAGGCTTCCTTGATAAATTCCTGAACCATGATATTGGCTTTGAGGCCCATGAACGCCTGAATAACGCTCTCAGCGGCATTGTGGGTTTCAGCTAAAACCACGCCGATGCCTTGCGTCCCTTCCAGTAATTTGATCACCAGCGGAGCGCCGCCGACTTGGGCGATTAAATCTTCAATATCGTCGGGATTGTTAGCAAAGCCGGTAACCGGCAGACCGATGCCTTTCCGGGCAAGCAATTGCGTCGATCTTAATTTATCGCGAGACCGCGATATGGCTACCGACTCGTTCAACGGAAAAACATTCATCATTTCAAATTGTCTTAATACCGCTGTTCCGTAGAAAGTGACTGAAGCGCCAATTCGGGGAATAACGGCATCGAATCCGGTTAAGTCTTCACCCCGGTAATGGATAGACGGATTATGCGAGGTAATGTTCATATAGCAACGCAATACATCCAGAACCCGTACCTTATGACCTCGTGCTTCCGCGGCTTTAACCAGCCGGGAGGTCGAATACAGTTTGGGGTTACGGGATAAAATAGCGATTTTCATAAAGACTTAAGTTCTCGATTTAACACATTAAGATAAACGCATATTTTGACATGAAATAAGGCAGGATGCTTTAGAAATGGGGATATACAGGATGTGTGGATTAAAACCAGTTTAAAAACAGGATAGTAACCGTCCAAAATCGGGTGTCCAAGAATAACTGTCCAGGAATCGGAAAAACAGCACACGGATTAACCGGATAAGCATCGATTAAAAGCGCACAACAAAGATCCGCCGAACTGGCTATAGAGGGCTTGCATCGATACGAGCGCATGTCGAGCAATGGTTTCCGGGCTGCGATTCCCGTCGCTGTATGTGACTTGTAAAGGAAGTGTTCGATACCTTATGTAACTGATGTTACGCCTATAGATGATAAAAAAACGTAGTCCACGAAA
>CAZJOY010000146.1:0-10695 GCA_964547705.1 uncultured Methylobacter sp.
CCTGCGTTTTTGTAATAGCCTTTTTCTAACGCCGCATAATATCCTGCAAATTGAAACTGGTGATGCCAGCGCAACTGTAGATGGATAGGTTCCGCTGATGCTGAAAAGCATGGATATATCAATGCTATGACAAGTACGGCATAGGTTCGCATCATATTTAGGAGTGGCTGGATTTTAATGCTTGATAGCCATTTTTTATGGCGTAGCTACTGGCTACCCCAACTACTTCAACCGAGAAGTATCAGGTGTATGCGATGCCAGAATGTGTGCAGTTATACAGTGAAGGTTGGGAAATAAGTTGGAGATATTTCAATGTAAAACTTCGGCTTTTCGGGATCGCGGTTTACATCATTACTTACATCCATGTAAGTAATGTCTCTAAGTAACGACTGGAGTTATTTATTCAGCAGTTTACGAACACGATCAAAAACTGTCTGGCGGTTAATGATCAGCGCGTAGCTTAATAAGCCCAGTATTAAACCGAACAACAATTTTCCAAAAACAGAGCTTTCTTGTTCAGCCGCTGCAGGAGTAGCGTCTGGCGACCATTGAGCTTGCACGTTTTGTACCGCAACTTTAGAAGGCTGGTAGGCGGCTTTCAGGTCGGGTAGACCTAAACTGCGCCACTCATCATAATCCTGCCAGATCGGATAATTACCTTTCCAGAGTCCTTTGCTGAAATAGGGCGCAAGACTCATACCGTGGGCTTTGGGAATGCCTTTTTCATCAAGAAAATCTTTATAGACAACCAGGCTGATATCGCCGCCTTCGCCAACACCGTTAGTAGTAAACGATTTTTCGACATGGTCATGGAACATCCAGATACCTTGACCGAAGCTGTGCAAGCCGTCATCGACACCGCTTAACTCCAGGTCAATACGCTGTGCGGGCACCATGCCGTGTACATCGCGTTGGATGTAGGAGCTTGGGCCGTTATCGACGCCGTCATAATGGGTTATGGTTGGTTTGTGGCCGTGAATATGTAAAGCCAAGGATTCGGTATGTCCATTCAGGACCCGTAGCTTGACTTTTTCATCCTGGCCCATTTCAATCAACGATTCCCTTAAAGTGTAAGGGAAAGACCGGCCGTTAAGCATGAAATAATCATCGGTGGCCTCGGTTGTGTCGTACTCCGTATTCATATGCTTGGCAATCAGTCTTGGATCATTAGCTGATCTGGCGACAAGCTCATGTAGCTCTTTATCGGCCGATTGATAATGCAAGTCATACTCGCGGGCATATTTTTCAAGCACGGCTACAGACGGATGACGTACCTGACCGGCGCCAACGTTAAGAGTTTGTACCCAGTTGTTAGGGCGGTTTTCCTCAACGATAAAAATACCTTGCAAGCCCATTGGTATATGAGTGTGCGGTTGAACGTGGCAATGGTAGTACATAGTGCCGGGTTGGCGTGGCTTGATTACATAAGTTTTGGTTTGTCCCGGCATTGTGTCCATATTACTGGTTTGTCCAACCCCATCATTACCACTGCCGGCATGATTCATGTAAGGATGGTCGATGCCATGCAAATGTATCGAATGCGGCAAATAATGGGTGTTTTCAAGAACCAGCCAGACCACGTCATCCTGCTCGACACGAATGACCGGAGACGGTGCGCGCAGTAATGGATTGGCGATGGGTTCATAAATGCTCAGCGTCGACATATCACGGGTTTTTGGTGCAAAAACCCAAAAAGTCGGTTGAAGGCCCGGAGCTATGTCGAAAGTCGTGGTTGGATCTTTCATGTCCGGCGAATGGCCGTTGAGTTCGGCAACTTCAAGCTTAATAACGACTTTATCAGGATCGCCGTCGCCGTCGACGTCGTCAGACAGAGTAATAGCATCGGCAGCGAGCTGAGTTTCCATCAGTGTCGCCATCGAAATGCCGTTTGTGCCTTTTACAAAGGCTGCGATGTCGGCCGGGTTGTCAGGATTACAGAGTCGTGAAGCTTGGATTTTTACACCATCAATGGCTTGTTCTTTTCGCCATTCCGGATTAGTGAAGTCAGAACATACTTCTTCTACCGGTCCCATTTCTACCTTGGCCGTAGGAGGTAAATCACTGGCCGCTTGACTCCACGGATGTATAAGGAGCAGAGTGGCGCCGCACATCAGGGTAAGAAAGTTTTTATGCATACAACGACCTCAAAAAAATACACTAAATAAAATCACGCACCGCTAAATCAAAGCGATGGTTCTTTAACGTGGCTATTTTAACTGAATATGAAGCAAAATTCATTTTTAACGCTATGTTAAGCTTAAAATGTCAATTATAGTTTTATGAGTATTATGGGATAACCATCATGCCCCAAAAAACAGTCAGTCATTATGTGCAGATGAAAAGGCAGAATAGATGAATTCCCAAGTAAAAATATCCGGACTTGATAAGTTGATTTTCGATAACCGTTTTATTCGCGAATTACCCGCCGACCCACAGACTACCAATAACCGCCGTCAGGTATTCGGCTCTTGTTATTCGCGAGTGCTTCCGACTCCCGTTTCTAATCCGCAAATAGTCGCTTATTCCAGAGAAGTTGCTGAGCTTTTGGATTTGAACCCCGAAGATTGTGAGTCGGATGCGTTTACCCAGATGTTTGCCGGCAATCGCCTGCTACCGGGTATGGATCCCTACGCAACCTGTTACGGCGGCCATCAGTTCGGCAACTGGGCCGGACAACTCGGCGACGGTCGTGCGATTAATTTGGGCGAAGTGCTTAACCATCGCGGTGAGCATTGGACGTTACAACTGAAAGGCGCGGGCGAAACACCTTACTCAAGGACTGCTGACGGTTTGGCAGTGCTGCGCTCTTCGGTGCGCGAGTTTTTGTGCAGCGAGGCCATGTATCATTTAGGCGTACCGACTACACGGGCATTAAGCCTGGTACTGACTGGCGAAGAAGTTATCAGGGACATGTTTTACAACGGCAATCCCAGGCCCGAGCCGGGTGCGGTCGTGTGCCGGGTTGCGCCGTCATTTACCCGATTCGGCAGTTTCCAGATTTTTACAGCCAGGGGAGAGATTGAGCTACTGAGGAAGCTGGTGGATTACACCATTCGCACCGATTTTCCGCATTTAGGCGAGCCGTCGCTGGATGTCTACCTTAAATGGTTCGAAGAAATTTGCCGCAGAACAGCTGAAATGATAGTGCATTGGCAGCGTGTCGGCTTTGTTCATGGCGTGATGAATACCGATAATATGTCGATACTTGGCCTCACCATCGATTACGGCCCTTACGGCTGGCTGGAAAACTACGATCCCAACTGGACGCCTAATACTACCGATGCGGCCGAACGCCGCTATCGATTCGGTAACCAGCCGCAAATCGCTTTCTGGAATTTGGGGCAACTGGCTAATGCGATCTATCCGCTTATTGAACAGGTCGAGCCCCTGCAACAAGCGATCAATGCTTATAAAGAAACCTTTGAGCAAGGCTGGCAAACCATGGTCGCCGGTAAATTGGGGCTTAATACCTACGATCCATCCATCGATAACGAACTAAACACCGAGTTGTTAATCCTGTTGCAACTGGTTGAGACGGATATGACTATTTTTTATCGCAATCTTGCGATGATGGACATGGACGCAGAGCTTAGTGATCAGGCTTTGATGTCGCCGTTGATGGACGCTTATTATGTGCCGGAACAGTTAACCGATGACTACAAAGCACGTCTTGGTTTATGGCTCAGGCGCTATATCAAGCGGGTTCAAGTTTCCGGCATGCCTGATGCTGAGCGGCGCAAGAGCATGAATGCCGTCAATCCTAAATATGTGCTGAGAAATTATCTGGCGCAATTAGCCATAGATAAAGCGGAGCAGGGTGATTTTTCTATGGTTAACGAACTACTGGAACTATTGCGTCATCCTTATGATGAACAGCCCGGTAAGGAAGAGTTTGCGTTAAAACGTCCCGATTGGGCAAGGCAAAGGCCGGGATGCTCAATGCTGTCGTGTAGTTCTTGAGCATTTAACATTATAAAATAGGGTTAGTATCTCATAATCATGTAACGGCACTATCTAGGTGACCTGCTGGAAAGCGAAGATTATACCGTAGATGTTTATACGGATTCCGTTAAAGCACTGAATCATTTTCGCGCTAATCCGCAAAGTATCGATGCCGTTATCACTGACCAGACCATGCCGAATAAGTCAGGTATCGAGATTGCCAGCGCGATGCTGGCGATACGTCCAGATTTGCCCATTTTTATGCTGCGGAAACAGCTGTGCCATTGATCAGAAAATCGTCCAATCAAAATCGGCTTCGCCGTCTTTTTATAAGCCCGATAGCGCCACGGAATTACTTGAGGCTTTAAATGAAGCAATAATTCACCCAGACGAAGCAAAGGTGTTTGCATAATTTAGCCTGACTTTTTCCATTTTTCCTTTCGCGCTTTTTTCTTGGCTTCTTTTTGTTCTCGAATAATAACCAGCTCTGTCATCTCTTTTTCCATTATGGCAGGCGTTTCCAGACTGATTCTGCCAATGGTTCCCGCGCGCAGTTCAGAGAGCAGGATTTTAGATACTTTATCTATCTCAATGCGTCCGCCCGAACGTAGACAGCCGCGTTTTTTACCGATGGCTTCCATCAGCTGTTGCTCGCTTTCTGGAAGTTGCTCCAGTTGAAAGCGAGTTTGCAGTAAATCCGGATAATGCTGTAACAGGTATTCGGCTGCGAAGAAAGCGACCTGGTCATGACTAATGGCGGTGTCTTTAATCGCACCGGTGGTCGCCAGTCGATAACCGCTGTTTTTATTTTCAACGTTGGGCCAAAGCATGCCGGGCGTGTCCAAAAGAATAATGCCATTGCCTATATCAATCCGTTGCTGAGTTTTGGTAATGGCTGGTTCATTGCCGGTTTTGGCGATTATTCTTCCAGCCAGTATGTTGATCAGTGTCGATTTGCCGACATTGGGGATGCCCATAATCAGGGTGTGGATGGGTTTGTCGCTGCTCGCTTTTGCCGGCAGCATCTTGTGGCACAGTTCAGTCAGTTGGCGCATTTTCTCGGGCTGTTCGGTAGTCAGTGCCAGAGTTTTTACGCCTTGCTCCTGTTCAAGATAGGTTTGCCATTGTTGCGTAACAACTGGGTCGGCGAGGTCGCTCTTGCTGAGCACTTTGATGCACGGTTTATCGCCGCGCAGGGCTTCGAGCATAGGGTTTTTACTGCTGAATGGAATACGCGCGTCCAGAATTTCGATAATCAGGTCAATCTGGGGCAGGATTTCTTTGACCTCTTTGCTGGCCTTGTGCATATGGCCGGGATACCACTGAATAAGCATGATGTTTAGCTGTAACCAAAATAGACTATTTAAGCATCATAATCCTATAATCAACAGCTATAAAGATAGATAAGGTTTAATCGATCAAAATAATCAAGCTATTGGTCATAGTGGTTTTATTGGCCGGTTATGCTCAAGATCAGCAGAATCAGCTATCAAGAACTGCGGTTGACTTTTTGGGCAGAAACTATCTGGTGGCTTATACGAATGGTTCGACAATGAAAACATGGACGATTAATAACGGCAAGGTGACCTCGGCCGACAAGGGATATTATTACTTCTGGGATAATAGAAAGTATTATGTTCAGGTACCGACAGAAAATTCGTTTATTGAAGAGATATGATGAAAGAAGTAACAAGCAGTTTCTACGCATACTTATCACGGCTAAGATGGATTAAACGCTGGGGACTAAAGCGCAATGCACATGATGAAAATGTGATGGAGCATAGCTGGGAGGTTTCGGTTATTGCCCATACGCTGGCTTTGATAAGAAACCGATATTACGGCGGCAATGTTGATGCTAACGCCATAGCTACCGCCGCGTTATATCATGACATTACAGAAGTTATTACTGGCGATTTGCCCACGCCGATCAAATATCATTCTGAAGAAATCAGCACGGCTTACAAGCAGATTGAAAAACAGGCGGAGATAGAACTACTGGCGCTTTTACCGATAGAGTTACAGGCTGACTTTCAGGTGCTGATTCATCACGACAAGATGCCGCCTGAGCATGTGCGGATTATTAAAGCAGCCGATAAAATATCGGCTTATCTGAAGTGCCAAACCGAGTTAAAAGCTGGTAATTCAGAGTTTGAAACCGCCGCCGAGCAATTAGCTTTAATTATCGGGGCATCAGAGCAACCGGAAGTCGCTTTTTTTATGAAAGCGTTCGCGCCCAGTTGCGGGTTGACGCTGGATGGATTGATGAAAACCTACTGAGTTGATTTGAAGTAATGCGATCATAGTAAATAAGCATGAGAAGAATAAAGAAGTTCTTACATAGTGCTGATTCTTTAAAATAATTTTATTTTGACCAGGGCCTTAAAGCGGATTTTTTAGTCCGGGTATCTCAGCTATAATACTTATTTTATATTAAAAAGCCAACGACGGAATAACTCACGAAGCTGCTAAAAAGAAAGGCCTAAGCTTGTGCGAAAAGTAAAACAAATCAGTACCCGCGGAGAAGTTGTGAAACATCGATACACCATTGAGCAAGCCAGAATATTATTGGATATTTTGAAGTACCATAACGCATCAACCATGCTGCCTTCGTTTCATCAGGTAAAGCAAGAAACGCTTGATGAGGCGCTGGATAAATTGCGCTTGGAGCTGTCTGAGTTTATTGCAACGGATGACGGACTTGGCTTTATCGTTCCGATCCGGGATGAAAAGGGCCTCATTTAGTTCGGCTTTCAAGCGCTATTTTTTTAACACGGCGTCACATAGAGCAGGCAATATGAGCGGTTCCGTTTTTTTGGGTTTGGGAGCCGGGGATTTTGCTTCTTCTGAAAACCACCATGCCAGAGAAGCATCGCAACCATCGCTTTCAGGCAGCGGTTCTTGTCCGGTGCAGTTTTTGCTGTTAAGAGGACACTTGAGCCGCACATGAAAGTGATCGTCATGTCCCCACCACGGCCGGACTTTTCTTAGCCAGTCGTGGGGCGACTTATGTGAACACAATAGGCGTTTAACGCTGGGATTGACGAAAATGCGGTCTACTTCGGGCTGGAGCGCCGCAGTTTCAATAATTTTTTCATGGGCCGGTAACCATTGGCTGTCATCAATAGCATCCGATTGAGCGACAAGAACCGAAGGGGAACTCCAGGTTTCGCGTTCGTTAAACGCCAGATTCCGGCTTGCGGCTTGTTGTGAAAGTAAATACCAGATATCGACGTCGAGCCCGGTTTGATGGCTGCGATGGCCGCTTGGCGTTGGTCCGCCGCGAACTTGTCCCAGATCGCCGATCAGCAAGACGCCCCAGTGCTGTGAATAAGCCGTTTTAGCTATATTCTCAATAAACCGTATCAAATCAGGATGACCGTAAGACCGGCCTCGCGTAGGGCGCATCAATTGATACCCGATGCCATTCTGAGGCAGCGAGACTGCACCGCTTAAACAACCGGCTGTATAGGAGCCAATACTTTGGGCGTCATCACCGATTTGTGCAGCTTGTTTGATTGTCGCCCAATTGTTGCTGGCAGGCGATGACAAGCATTCGGAGAAAATGCCTAACAATAAGATGAATATTGAAAATCTCATTTTAAAATTGAGAGGCGACCAGCACGGCTAGTCGCCTGTTGCCAAGCTTATTTTTTTACAGGGCTTGATAAGTCCAGAAAGTGTTTGGAGTTATCGGTAACCGGGGCAGAGCCTGGACGGGTATTGACGTTTGTTGGCGTAGCGCTGTTTGTTTTGGTAGCGCCTGTGTCTTTTGTTGTCGCATCGTCTTCCAACTGGAGTTCCTCTTCTTCCGGAACATTACCGTCATGGAGCAGATATTCGCGCCGTTGTTGGTAAGCGTTCTTGATAAAGGAATAGCGGTCACCGGCGGAAGCTTCATTAACAATCTTTTCCTTAGGTATCACATCGGCGCGTGTATCGACGACATCAACCGATTTGGCGCCTGCATTAACTGCGCTAACAGCAGCACCGCTACCGGCGAATACAAAAGTATAGGTGAGAGGATTCATCAAAGCATCGCCTAGAGTTCCGATTACTTCTCTAGGTGAGCTCGCTCCCAAAAATGGCACGACCAGATAGTTACCTGATGGAACACCCCAAAAGCCTAAAGTCTGTCCGAAATCTTCATTATGCTTAGGCAAGTCAATCATTGTTGCCACATCGACAAAGCCGACAACACCTGCCGTCGTATTAACCAGGAAACGACTGGCATCCATACCGCCTTGTGCCAGCTTGAGCTGCATAAAGTCGTTGATGGTCACGCCGATGTCATTAAGATTACTGAAGAAGTTGGTTATACCGTCATTAACGAATTTCGGGGTCACCGACAAATAGCCTTTAGCCACCGGTTTTACGACATTCTTATCGAGATCATCATTAAATTCTTGAGCGCCGCGATTCCAATTTTCCCAAGGATCTTTTTCATTAACCGTTGAGGTGGTCGCACATCCCGCAAGCACACTCGATATAACCAGGCTACTCATTAATGAACGAGTGTTGATGATGGATTTTTGCATACTCATGGATTATCTCTATCTACTTTAATGTTGATGTGATTGAATGCCTGTGCCGAACAGTTATTATTTTTTCGCGGATTATAACAGACACAAGCTTTAAAAAGCCTCACTGATTTTGCATTTGCCCGAGTACCCAATGTTGCCGTTTGAGTAAATAGCTTGACGGTTTAGCCGCCCGCAATATGATCGGATTAGGCAGGGTTGCCGCCAATAATGCCGCTTGTGACCGGCTGATTTGGCTTGCGTGAATGCCGAAATAGCGTTGACTGGCCGCTTCTATACCAAACAGATGATCGCCGAATTCAGCAATATTCAAGTAAACCGTCAGTATCCGTTCTTTACTCCATAATACCTCAATCAACAGCGTGAACCAGACTTCCAGGCCCTTGCGGACAAAGCTTTTTGATGGCGTTAAAAATAAATTTTTGGCTACTTGCTGAGAAATCGTACTTGCGCCTCTGAGTCGTCCACCATCCATATAAACATCAATGGATGATTGTATGGAATCTAAATCAAACCCCGAGTGTTCAAAGAAACGTTGATCTTCTGCTGCGATAACGGCTGAAGAAGCGTAAGGCGATATTTTTTTTGTCCCGATCCAGGAGTAGTTAATCGTCTTGAATACGCCATCGTCGATTAAGTCCTCAACGTGCCGATAGACCATAAACGCTGACATTGGCACCGGTATCCAGCGCAATATTGTGCATAAGCCGACCGATGAAGCCAGAAAGGTGAACAGCAAATAAAGTGCTGTTTTGCGCAGAATTTCCTTGATGGGCAGTGAACGGGATTTGCGGGGATAACGGGATTGTCTTGCCAAAATACAAAGATTGGTAATGGTGGGGTTAGCTTACATTGATGCATATGATAAAGCCTTAGTCCCGGTTTTAATAGTTATGTGAATACAGAATCGTAGAAAATCAATGGCTCATGTTGTTTTCTCCTGCAATACAGAAATAGCGAAAATATTGCCGACAAAGGGCGAATTCCATTTTTCGTGGACTAATCGCCCCCTTAGGATAATAATAATTCTCTACACAGATTTGATTCAAACGCATGAAACTTCGATACATACTGACAGTTCTTATTCTGGCCATTAGCCAAAGCGGCTGCATTCCGGCGATTTATCCACCGGGTGCAAAAAACAGTGCGGCTCAACTTAGCGAGAATACTTTTCTCACAGAAGATGGAGCAAGTTTGCCGTTAAGGCATTGGTTGCCTAAAAATGAACCGCGTGCGGTCATTATTGCACTGCATGGCTTTAACGATTACAGCCGTTTTTTTGAGACGCCGGGACAGTATTTCAGTAGCCAAGGCATCGCTTGTTTTGCTTACGATCAGCGCGGTTTCGGCATGGCACCGAACCGTGGGCTATGGGCAGGAGGCGAAACTTACAGCCAAGATTTACAAGCTTTGGTGCGACTGGTTAAACAACGCTACCCGAAACGTCCGGTTTATTTGCTCGGCGAAAGCATGGGCGGCGCGATAGTCATTACCGCCATGAGTCAAGCCGGCATGCCTGACGTTGCCGGCATTATTCTGGCGGCCCCGGCGTTATGGGCCAGATCAACCATGCCTTGGTACCAAGCCGGCTTGCTTTGGACGCTGGCGCACAGTCTACCCTGGCTGACCCTGACAGGGGAGGGCGTACATGTGGTGGCGTCGGATAATATCGATATGCTTCGCGCGATGGGCCGTGACCCATTGGTCATTAAAGCGACCCGAGTGGAAACTATGTATGGCTTGACCGATTTAATGGATGAAGCCTTTAACAGCGCCACGCGGTTACATGGCAATACCCTGATGCTTTACGGCGAAAAAGATGAAATTATTCCGAAAGAGCCGACTTATGCCTTCTTGCAGCGCTTTCTTGAAACGAATCCAGCTGAAAAAACCGTGGCGATTTACCAGAACGGCTATCACATGCTGTTACGCGACTTACAAGCACCTACCACATGGAAAGACATTACCGCCTGGATCAATGCCAGCCCCGACAAACTTCCATCGGGCGCGGATAACCGGGCTCGACAATTGTTAAGTAGCGGTTAGAGGCTGCATATGTCGCTGAACGAGCTTGGATCAGTTCCACTTCCGATGAATGCCTGCGTTATTTAACTGATGTTACGCATACAGATGATAAAAAAGCGTAGTCCACGAAAAGCGCGAAAGACACGAAAATCGTTAAACCACATCGTTCCCCCGCTCTTGTGCTCATCGT
>CAZJOY010000147.1:0-10644 GCA_964547705.1 uncultured Methylobacter sp.
CAATGATCGCATTTCGATATAACGAACACCGCGGCGCTTAAGCGCCAGAGTCGGTTTTTCACCGGACTGGGCAATTTGTTTAGGCCGCATCGTGCTGTAAAACTCGTTTTCAATCTGCAAAATATTGCTGTTCAGTTGCCGGTATTCACCGTCAACCAGAGTACCGATTTTTTCGTACTCGGGATAAGGCGTATTAATGGCTGCACTCAAGCTGTTGACATAACCGTCTATAGAGTTGTAATCGATTCTTAGATTAGCCTGATTTTTACTCTTGTAGCCGATGTCGCTCATCCTTAACGAAGTCGCATAGGGATGATAAAGCGTACCGTTGTCGAATTCTTCAAACTGCGCCATTAATGTCGGACGGCTGTTGAAGAAGTTTTTACAAATGGCTGGCGATGCGCCGAACAAATACAGGATTAACCAGCCCATACGCTGAAAGTTCCTGATTAGTCCAAAATAGGCTTCGTTAATGAACTGCTCCAGGCTCAGCGGGCTACTCTTTTCTTTATGTAAAACAGGCCATAGGGCTTCAGGCACCTAATAATTAAAATGGATACCGGCAATAGATTGCATAGTTCTACCGTAACGATGCCATAAACCGTGCCGGTAAATATGCTTCATCCGGCCAATGTTGGATGCCCCGTATTCGGCAATGGGAATGCTTTCGTCGCCATCAATGCCGCAAGGCATACTCGCTCCCAGCAAAATTTCATTATCCAGATGTTCGTAAACAAACCGGTGTATGTTACGTAAATAGTCCAATGAGTCTTTTACATCGGCGAACGGCGGGGTAATCAATTCGATCAGGGCTTCAGAATAATCCGTGGTGATATACGGATGCGTCAATGCAGATCCTAATGCTTTGGGATGAGGTGTTTGGGCAATGAATCCGTCTTTTGATATACGCAGGCTTTCTTTCTCAATCCCTTTAAGTCCTCCGCAAAGCAGCTGCTGCTGACCGTTTGCGTTCAATTGATCCAACCGCGTTAAAAGCGTGTTATTCAAATTAGTCATAGAATGGGTACATACCCTATAGTCCTTATAAAATCCGACTATTATAAGGGGTTTATGCGATTGAATAAATATTATCGGACTTGAACCGGTTTTACTTTGACCTCTGTCGGGATAATTACTCACTTGCCGGCGAAACAAAAAACGGCGTAAGCGTAAAAAAACACTCCAAAGCCTTAACTTTTATCACCGACAAACCTAACGGATACCATCTATAATCTTAATATTTCTATTCTCGGGTAAATCCTAGGGAGATCGTTATGTTTGAATCGGCAGAGCTTGGACACAAAATAGATAAAGCCACCTACGATATGGAAGTTCCTAAGCTGCGCGAGGCACTGCTGGAAGCACAGATAGATCTGGCAAAATCATCCAAATTTCCAGTCATTATATTAATCGGCGGACTGGATGGAGCAGGACGCGGCGAAACCGTCAACGTGCTCAACGAATGGATGGACCCGCGTTTTATCCAAACTCACGGCATGGGCGATCCGTCGGATGAGGAGCTTGATCGTCCGATGATGTGGCGATTCTGGCGTGAACTTCCGCCCAAAGGCAAAATAGGCGTATTTCTCGGCTCCTGGTATACCTGGCCGATTCTCAATCGCGTGACAGGCCGAACCAAACCTGCCGAACTTGACCAGAGCCTGGAACGCGCTAAACGCCTGGAAAGAATGCTGACCGATGAAGGCGCGCTGATTCTCAAATTCTGGATGCATTTATCCAAAGATAAACAGGAAAAACGCCTGAAATTGCTTGAAGAAAACCCTAAAACCCGTTGGCGCGTGACCAATCGCGATTGGAAACACTTCAAGCAATACGACAAATTCCGCGTCGTGCATGAAAGCGTGATACGGCACACCAGCACCGCTGAGGCTCCGTGGACCATCGTCGAAGGCTATGACCCCAATTATCGCAGCTTGACTGTGGGCAAGGTAATTCTTGAAGCGATACGCAAACGCCTGGATGATGTCGACATCAAAACAGCAGCGATTCACGCGCCACCACCTCCACTGCCTCCGATTGACCAACTCGATATTCTGAAAACACTGGATCTCACCCAGCAGATCGACAAGAAAAAATTTAAGGCTGAACTGGAAAAATATCAGGGTAAGCTCGCCTTGCTGACCCGTGAAGACAAATTTAAGGACATCACCGTAATCGCTATATTCGAAGGCAATGATGCCGCCGGCAAAGGCGGCGCAATTCGACGCATCACCAGCGCGCTAGATGCGCGCTGGTATAATATTATTCCGATTGCCGCACCTACCGAGGAAGAGCTAGCCCAACCTTATCTATGGCGTTTTTGGCGGCATATTCCCAGGCGCGGTCGGATGACTATTTTCGATCGTTCCTGGTACGGCCGCGTATTAGTTGAACGTGTTGAAGGTTTCTGCTCAAAAGCAGATTGGATGCGAGCTTACAGTGAAATCAACGATTTCGAAGCGCAGCTGGTGCGTCATAACATTGTGATGGTTAAATTCTGGCTCGCCATCAGCAAGGAAGAGCAACTCAAACGTTTCAACGAACGCGAAAAAATCGGTTTTAAACGTTTCAAAATTACTGAAGAAGATTGGCGCAATCGCAATAAATGGGATGAATATGAGCATGCAGTCTGCGACATGGTAGATCGTACCAGCACAGAAATTGTACCTTGGACACTGGTAGAAGCCAATGACAAGAACTTTGCCCGTATCAAGGTATTGAAAACACTATGTAAACGCATTGAAGAGGCAATGGAAAAGATATAACTTTTATAACAAATGCTTACTCTCAACCCAAAATACACGTCATATATTAGCGGTCTTACCGATGTTACTGAGAGCATCGGTAAGACATTGATACTAGTAAAACTCACCAAAGTAGCCGTGTTAAACAAAAATGATCATCTGATCGATTGGCAACGAAACACCCCCGTCATCCCACAGATAAACAGGAGAAATACCACTTAATTCATACCCTATTATGAGACAATATCCTCTTTCTATTGATAAGCTGGTCATCAGGAAACGCTCACGAACGCCGTTATCAAGTTAGACTTTTAATAAATCGATTATTTTTATCTCAGCCCCCTCTTTCTCATCCCCAGAATAATGATAGATTCAACAACATCCGCTTCATCGGCAACAAAAAAAGCAGTCACTTGCGCAAACTGTAACTTGGATAATTTGTGCATTCCTAAAGGACTGTCCCGGTCAGAAGTGGGTGAGCTCGCGTTGCTGGTTAATCGAAATAATATACGTCAAAAGGGTGAGGCTATATATCATGCCGGTAGCCCGTTCAGAGGAATCATCGCTTTGCGTTCCGGCAGCGCTAAATTACTAAGCTTCGACCCAAACGGCAATGAACTGGTGGTTGATTTTATTCTGCCTGGAGAATTACTTGGATTTGATGGCGTCTCGTCACAAATTCATAACTGTACCGCCATCGCATTAGAAACAGTGAATTATTGCCACTTACCGGCCTACAAGATAGAAATTTTAGCTATCAACACTCCCGGCTTGAGCCAAGTGTTGTTACAAAGATCCTGCGACCAATTTGATGCTCAAGTGCAAAAGATGATGCTAAGTCGCCGATCTGCAGAAGAGCGAGTGGCTTGCTTCATTCTGCACATTTCAGACCGTCTAAGTATGCGAGGCTACTCCGAACTGGAATTTCGCCTGAGCATGTCACGAGAAGAAATAGGAAATTATTTGGGAATCGCTCATGAAACGGTTAGCCGAATCATTCATCTGTTTCAAGCACGGGAACTGATAGAAGTTAAATCCAAACACTTGAAAATAACGGATAAAAAAGGGCTGATTAACTTCTATGCTACTTAAGCGTTAAACAGCCCAGACTTGCGAGGATTTAATTGTACCCCGCATATAGCACAACCTAGGTAGGCGTTAAGTTGCGCTGTATGCAGTAAAACGAAAACTAAGACTAAGAGGGGGAAGTCTTAATTTCTATATGCTGAATTTGATGCGTCTTCAGCAATGGCTTTTGCTGTCGACTCGAACTTATCATGCTCACTGCTTTTAATCATAACCACAGTAGCAATCACGGCTAAAACAAGACCGGCTACATAGATCCAGAAATTATCTTTTTCTTGTACATCACTCATAGCAATTCTCCATCTCTTGATTAAATAATGATATTAAGGACAACAGTTGATTTGCATCAACGTGTGGCTATTTAAACAAAATACGGGGTTTAAAAATTGAGCCAGATCAACAAATGTTTCTTTATTGGATTTTGCCTGAAATACAGTCCGAAAATTAAAGTTGAATTGAGCAGCTTGTCTGCTCAAACGAAACTTATGCCCTTTGGGTATAAGGATTGCTTGGTAACAACGAACACCGCAGGCGATTCGCTACCCATGAGCTCAACCATTTGAATGAAGGTATTAGATGCAATCTAGCTGCAAACTGTTAATGATGTGCAGATACTTTATCGACGGCTAGCAAGTCCCAAGGAAGCGGTTCAATAACTGTTTCTACATGCGCCTCTATGCGATCATCCAGCTCAGCAAAAAAATCAATGCCGGTTTGCGCCTCTATGTTATCAATGTTAGTCAAGAACTGCGCTAACGGTTCCTTACCGCTAACTGTCTGCGGGATTAAAAAAGCCAGAGCAATGGGCGGTTTGTTTGGCGCAGCTTCTGTCATATAGATTTTGTAAAACGCATCCGGTATTTCTACCATCGAATCCGACGTTAAGCGTTTGACTGTCCCGCTAAAAACCGGCCCCGTAATAACCCACACTTTGCCGAATAATTTGGCAAAGTGCTTTATTTCCGCCTCTTCCAAATGCTGCCACACCTGTTGATTGAGCTTGGGCTTTTGCGGAGTGATGTTGGTCATCAAAAAACTGTCCGCTTGACCTTCCCTGCCGTAAAGATGACTTATTGCATAATTTGGCGCCATGTGCCCACGATCGTAACCGCTTTTTTGGTAACTCTCGTGGCTGACTCGGTTAATGCTACGCCAATCGGTTTCAAAGTGATTAGGGCGTTTTATAGAGGGCGTATTGGCAATTTGATCGGTCAGTGCATATTCCACCCATAGTGGATTGCCGCGCAGATCGGAATATCCAAGAATAAAGCCATGATTGCGTAATATGCGAAACCACGTATCGCTGTTTTTAGCATCCGGGGAGCGAGGCTCGCCTTGATAAAGCAATGCTGGTCGAGCAATTTTAACTTCATAGCCATAGCACCCCAAGCCCATGCCGAGAATAATCAGCAATAGCACAGGCTGCTTAAGGCTTAGACGAAATAATACCGCTAATAATTTAAACAGGTTTAGTGAGGGTGATTTCTTGCGCATTGAAAAGAGAACTTACGAAGAAAAAAGCGTAGCTTTAATTACAGCCTTGATGATGAATAAAACGGCCGGAAGTTACAAATAGATCAAGATATTGCTTCAGCATCCGGCGTGAATAGATAATCTTTTTTTAGACAGTGGTCTAACCATTTCTGCAGAAAATAATTTAGCCGCCACTTGTAATTCATGATTTCGAGACTTAGTCCGGGATCTTTAAAAACCTGCGGCACGCCGGCGCGAGCATGGTCGCTTAATACCTCGGCCAGCTGTGCATCCAGATAAACCCGTATTTTTACGGCAGGCGCCAAAAACTCTTCCTGACTTTTATTAAAGCAATGGCTAAGTTCGACTGTCATGGTGTAAGGCGTACGCTCAATGATTTCAAGATGCAGCGTACTGTGATGAGGTGCGAGGCCAATAGCAGCTTCTTTAAATGCCATTAAGTCTGGAATTAACTTTAATAACTTTTGGTAGTTGGACTCACAGACTTGTTCAAGACAGATTGATTTATTGACCGGATTTACGAAACTCATGATCGCTATCAGTTTTCTCGGTAACAGGCATGGGCGCTGGCGGTTTCCCACAATACCACTTGGGCGACATTAAAGCCGGATTCTTTGAGATGCCGGTAAATCATCTTACTCAATACTTCTGCGGTGGGATGTTCGTCAAGAGCAAGAAAACGTTCTTTATTTGCAGTAAGCATAGGTATGATCGGGTCATCCTTATGTAACAGGAAATTATGATCAAGAGTCTGATCTATAAATGCTTCAACGCTGTCTCTAATATCGGAAAAGTCGCAGACCATACCTTGATCGTTGAGCTGTTCCTGCTCTATAGAAATCGATGCCTTAACGCTATGCCCGTGTAAATTGCGGCATTTGCCGGGGTGATTCATTAATCGGTGTCCGTAACAAAAATACACCTCTTTGGTAATCGTATACATAAATATAAACAGTTCCGGTAATTCAAATAAGGAACTGAAACTTCAGTCCCCTTTAATGCTTTTTATGGTGCCGGCG
Organism: uncultured Methylobacter sp.; assembly: GCA_964547705.1. GTDB lineage: Bacteria > Pseudomonadota > Gammaproteobacteria > Methylococcales > Methylomonadaceae > Methylobacter_A. The sequence continues at coordinate 6,344 of CAZJOY010000147.1, forward strand.
ATTTCATAGCTCCCATCATCTTGCTGAGTGCTTCTTATCACCTCAATAAAGGCGGTCATTGATGGCGTCAATGTATTTTTCGGAACAACATTTATTTCCATTGCCTTGCCAGGATCAACAACCTGATTAGCAATAAATGAAACACCTGCCCCGCTAATTGATGAACAGCGTCCATGGTGTAATTCATCCGAATCCGCAAGCCTGTAAGTTATGTCACAGTCTATTTCCATTCGAATATAATTACGCTTCTCATCATATTCCAACATACTATTCCTCCGATCAAGTTTGCAGTTGTCACCTCTGCTTGTTGAGCAGCAGAGCCTTAGTCGCGAAGTTTACTATAAAAAGCATAATAATGGGCAGGATTTACAACAACGTCGTCAATTGATCTATTCCGCTGGATATTAGCCTGAATTTATGTAATATGACGCCAATTTTCACATCTTAAATAGACTTCTGAGTATCATCTAATGACTAAAGCAATTGTTTTAACCGGAATTACAACTACCGGCACTCCGCATTTAGGTAATTATGTCGGCGCCATCAGACCTGCCATTGCCGCAAGTAAGGACGAAAATGTTACGCCCTTTTATTTTCTGGCCGATTATCATGCATTGATTAAATGCCAAGAGCCGGAAAGAGTCAGGCAGTCCAGTCTTGAGATTGCAGCAACATGGCTGGCTTTAGGGCTCGACACATCAAATGCAGTTTTCTATCGACAATCGGATGTGCCTGAAATTTTGGAGCTATCTTGGATGTTGACCTGCGTCGCGGCAAAAGGCTTGATGAACAGGGCCCATGCCTATAAAGCCGCAGTTGCCGAAAATGAGCAGGGTGGCGAGAATGATGCCGATAAAGGTATTACTATGGGCTTGTTTAGCTATCCAATTTTAATGGCTGCCGATATGCTGATGTTTAATGCCAACAAAGTCCCGGTAGGCAAAGATCAGATTCAGCACATTGAAATGGCCAGAGACCTTGCCGGACGCTTTAATCACATTTACGGCGAGCACTTTGTACTACCTGAGGCGGTTATTGAAGAACATGCGTCTACATTGTCCGGCCTGGACGGACGCAAGATGAGCAAGAGCTACAACAATACTATCCCATTATTCGAGTCCGAAAAAAAATTAAGAAAGCTCATTAACAAAATTAAAACCAATTCTTTGGAACCCGGCGAACCGAAAGATCCCGAAGGTTGCACGTTATTCAGTATTTACCAGGCTTTTGCCAGCCAAGCAGAAGTAGCTGAAATACGTCAACGCTATGCAGACGGCATTGCTTGGGGCGAAATGAAGCAGGTATTGTTTGAGCACATCAACGAACACCTCATCCCGGCAAGAGAGCGTTATGAAGCATTGATGCAAGCGCCGGAACATATCGAAGGGCAATTGCAGGAAGGTGCTGAAAAAGCGCGTGCTGTCAGCGTGCCTTTTATGAAAGAGTTGCGTAAAGCCGTCGGAATTTCGCGAATTTCTTTGTGATAGCAGCTACAGCAATTGCCCCAGCGCGAAAGCACCAAAATAAGTAGCTATAAAATAAAACAAAGACAAGACAAGACTGGCAATAATATTAATCGATAGAACTTGTCTGATAATGTAAGTTACCAACGCATAATCCCAAAGTAAAAGCAGGATTAACAGATAATAACTTAAGGGTTCTTCACTGATCGTTAACCAGATCAGGACAGGCACAATGAACAGAGCGATTATATTCGCACAAAATATAATCGCTGTTGTTACTTGCACATAGGCGTACAAAGTTCTGTTAAAAAACAGCATAACACCTATAAATAAAAGCGTTAGTAATGTCTCAATACTGACTTCGGTAAACGATTCTATCGGATCGTCAGTCATGTTGGCCTGCATGAAATACTCAACAACAAAATAGAACAGCAGATTTTGTTTGAAAAAATCGACCGATCTCGGTAGCTCAAGCGGGTTATTTTTTAACCAGCATAATGGTAAGTATTGTTTTAAAACATCCATAGTTCCCTAGAGTTTTATCTGTACAAACTATTTAAACCACAGCGGCCAAATTACTGTGGAGCCTGTAAATGCTATCCAAGATCAGGCGAATCCGCATGGCTGGTTGAGGATACCCCATCGTAAGTGCTGAAATTATCATTCAATAACTGAACTAGTTCTTTAGCTTTATTGGATATTTGAGCTAAGCGGAGTTTTGTTTTTTTATTCCAGCCGACAGGTTCGGAGATCGGCAGAATCATACGAGTAAAGGTCAAGCTTTTTTCAAAAGTACCGGCTAAATTCTCCATTAAATGAAGCTCTTTCTGCCGGGCGTTAAGTTGACTTATTATGAACTTCGCCTGGACTTTACTGAAAAGAATATGCAGCGGTATCATAATGACTATCAGAGTTAAGACTACAATCGGCCCGATAATCGGGTCTATCAATAATTCCAGAATGCCGGTTTGTATTTCAGCAAAAATGGCAAGCGTTGCAATAAATCCAAGAACTATCAGGCTGGAGAACGCCGATCGATCTTTCCATTGCACGATGGCTTTTTTTACCTCCGGCATCACCACGTTATTAATTTCACGAACATTTTTTTCGAGAGAGTTCAATACGCGATAAGTACGGTCATACCCGACGTTGGCTATGCGCTGGTCTATCAAGGCAAAGTCGGCCGAAGATTGAGGAGCAACACTGCCTTCCTGACTAGACAACACAATAAACTGACCGGTATTTAATCCCAATCCGGCAAGTTTTCTTTGCCACGAAGAAATGATCTCGCTGTTTGTAGTCGAACTGAGCATGGTTGCAGGTCTATCTATCAGATAAACAAATCTATTGGTATCCTGATGGACGATGATGCTCTCTATGACTTCATCAACCATTGGCGATGTTGAATCAAAAATATCGGTAAATACTAAAACCAAATCAGAATTCTCAATAGTATGTTTTACTAATAATGATGTGACGAGACTGGATGGAGCTGCGCTGATGTTGGGCGTATCAATGAAAAGCTTGCTTTTCAGGCGCTCGCTATTAAGTGTTTTTAATTCCAGATAAGAATTAATACGGTCGCCTTCACCTGATTGCTGCTGCTCGATTTTACGGCTGATTTGATGAAACGGAAACCGTTGATCTACGTCCAGTGCGGTACCCGGTAAGGTTGCCGGGTTAGACTGATTATTGTGCAATAAAACAGTAAATTTATGGCTGGATGTCTGAATGCCTGAAAACAAATTGTCCGAACCCAGATAATTATTGATAAATCTGGATTTGGCGGTTGAGTTGCCGCCAATCAAGCTAATGATAGGCCACCATGAATTTTTACTGGCCGTCGTTTCATCCATCTCGATGAGCCCCAAATCGAATTCAATTTGATCAAGCTCCTGAAAGACTTTTGATGCTTTCAGTAATACCGGGTTGTCAGCGGCGAAGTGTTTTTCAAGGTTAAGCAGGTATTTGCTTGCCGTCTTTTCAGTCATCAGTTTGACACCTTATTTGTTGGGTTTTTATCAATAAAAAGATAACGAAGTATACACCTACGAATGAGAGAGTAATACAAAAAACAAGCCTCATAATAAGGCGTTTTATTGCTGTAAAATAAACAATTCTTAGACCAATATTGTGCTTTTCATACTCAACCCGGATCAGTTTATAGTATATTGGGCAATAATTTAGTGAACCTTGTATATAGGTAGTTTTAAGAAATACGAATGATGAATGTGAAGAGTCTGATTGCTATTCGAAGCTTAGAGGTGCTTGTCATTGCTACGTTAATATCCGGCTGTGCCGTTCCGTTTTTTGGTGGTTATGGTGCAAACGGCCAGTCACGTGAAGAGTTTGAGCGTCACGTAGAGGAGATTTTCCGATTGCAAAATCAAATGACCAGCGAGGTGATGATGTTGCTGGAAAATGATGAAATCAAAAAACCCGAGGCCTTACTGCAGGCTGAGCAGCATATGCAACGAGTCTGCGCTGACCTGAATGAATATGCCTCTCGTGATATTGACGGCTTAAGTATTGGACTTTTTTTAAGTCGACGCGTCGAGAAATCAGCTATAGATTGTGAACACGCGGCTTTGGCTATTAAGCCGTTGTTACCCTTAGCGCGTCAATGACGGTCAACCGGGCTCGGTGTCAAAACAGTATTTTGCGCAGGTTTGCTGTTATCGGTTTCAGGATAGTCGAGCGTGTAATGTAAACCACGGCTTTCTTTGCGTTGCTGTGCGCAACGGATGATGAGCTCGGCGGCAATGACCAGATTGCGCAATTCCAGCAAATCACTGGTAACACGAAAGTTACCGTAATATTCGGCGATTTCCTTTTTAA
>CAZJOY010000148.1:0-10628 GCA_964547705.1 uncultured Methylobacter sp.
CGCGGCCTTTTAAAATCACTTCCAGACCGCGCCACATGGTGCCGCTGGAAATCGCGTTGCGGATGATATTGTCGTCGTCGATATTGACTTCGCAGCGCATGTGGCCTTCGATACGCGTGACCGGATCGACGATAACGCGGCGGCCGGCGTCGTTCAGGTTAAAGCCGTTGGGGGTGTGGGTGACTGTCATTGTTGATCTGCTCCTGTTTGATTAGCGCCGGGTTTTTTGGAACGGTTCAGCGCGGTTAATCCGGCATGCGCGGCAATGCCGACGCCGACTACGGCTGCTGCGGTGCCGCCAAACGCGTCGGCGTTGGCTTCGATACCGAAATCGTTAATATCGGTCAGCCGTTCATAAAAGCCGCCTTTATCCCAGAAACCGTCCTCGGAACAGCCGATACAGCCGTGACCGGCCTGGATCGGGAACGATACGCCTTCATTCCAACGTACTGTCGAGCAGGCGTTATAAGTGGTCGGGCCTTTGCAGCCCATTTTGTACAGACAGTGTCCTTGCCGCGCGGCTTCGTCGTCCCAATGCTCGACGAATTGCCCGGCGTCGAAATGCGGACGGCGGTAGCATTTATCGTGGATGCGCTGGCTGTAAAACATCTGCGGACGGCCCTGGCGATCCAGGGTCGGCAGTTTTTCGAAAGTCAGCAGATAGGCCACTACAGCGGTCATCACTTCGGCAATCGGCGGGCAGCCGGGCACCTTGATAATCGGCTTGTCGGCCAAGCCGGGGATTTTATGTACCGGCGTCGCACGGGTCGGATTGGGTTTGGCCGCCTGAACGCAACCCCACGAAGCGCAAGAACCCCAGGAAATAATCGCCTTACAGCTTTCGGCGGCGTATTTGAGCTGCTCCACGAACGGTTTGCCGCCGATGATGCAATACATGCCGTCTTCGGCCAACGGCGCATTGCCTTCCACGGCCAGGATATAGTTGCCTTTGTATTTTTCGACGATTTCGTCGACGATGGCTTCGGCATTGTGGCCGGCCGCGGCCATAATCGTGTCGTCGTAATCCAAAGACAGCATCGACAAAATCACATCCTTGGCTAAGGGATGGCCTGAGCGGATAAATGATTCGGAACAACACGTGCACTCCAGCCCATGCAGCCACAACACCGGAATGCGCGGCTTGGTTTCCATCGCATGAGCGATTTTGGGAGCGAAAGCGGGGGAAAGCCCTAACGAGGCAGCGGTCAGGCTGCAAAACTTCAGAAAACTGCGGCGGGTGATGCCTTGCCTGCGCATGACATCGTAAAAGGTTTCATTCATTCAGGAACTCCTGGCGTTATTGGCTATTTGAAGCAAGCTTCAATGCCGCGTTTCCTTGCTACCGCTTATCGGCTTGGAAGCGCTTATTGTTATTATCTCTAACGCAGTGCCCCGCACTGTTCTTCATGCCGACGCTGCTCCGCATGTTTTGAGCAACATCCATGCCGGATTAGCGTCGGCCAAGAAACCTTTGTAATTGTAGGAGAAATCATTACAAAAGGAGATCGCCAATGTCTGTTAAGCAACAAATGCAACAAAATGAGGGGGATATTGCAGGAAAGCCGACATTGGCGATTAACTTGTTAAGAATCAGGCATTGCGGCCAAACGGTTCTCCAATTCGGCATTCACCAAAGCATCGTAATGGCGCTGCAGAATAGAATCAGTAGGACGCGGAAAAAGAGCGGCTTCGATTTCACTTTGAAGATGAGTCAGAAAAGTCTGCTTAGGCGTCGAATCCTGTTGAACTTCTGAACTCAAGCCGGAATCACAGGCTACATCGAACTGTTGGGAAGATTTGCCGGAAAACAGCCTGCTGAAAGCCGATGGTAAAAAAGCAAATGCTGCAATTAAAAGCATGACTAGTAACAATAGAGTAATTTCAAACATATCAATACCTCACTATTAATGAAAACAACAAGTACAAGCATCAGATGGATGCCGGTACTCTCGATTTCTATAACAAGCAAATAAAATGCCACGCTGTTTTGATAGCCAATGAACTGATTATTAATGCTAATTTATGTTGTTAAAATTCCCGGCTTGATGCTTTTTGAACACTTTGTCGGCAATACCGCACCACAATTGCTCATTAACAAACAATTTATACGGAGACTGGCCACGTTGCAATTTATGGCGGCAGTCCTAATTGAAATTGTCATTACTACTTGTTTTCAACCGAAACCTGCCCCATAGATTTACGAATCTCCGGCACAATTTTGGTAAAATATTTATGAATCCCCTCTTCCGCCATCCCTCTGCTTTGCAATTTTCTAAATACAGACAAGCATCCGGAGCTTTTTCACAAAGCAAATAAACTCCTGCCTTTTTTATTTACTTATTCATGAGGTTAACGCTATGGCTCAATCCAAGAACAAAACAATTCGCATCACTTCGGAAACGGCCGGAAAAAAAACCTTATCGCCTGCCCAAAAACAATTTAATAGCCTGACTAAAAAAATCGATCAGCAAAAAAAGATGCTGGTCGAGTGGAAAGAAACCATTCCTTCGTATCAACAACAAGTTGAGCAGGAATACGAACCGTTGCAAGAGGCTTTAAATGACTATAAATCGCAATGGGTGCAGTTGTTGGATAAGTTTTACGACATGGCTCTGTTCAAAAAAACCGATAAGTTGAAGATCAAGCATCTTATTTGCGAAATATCCGGCGATTTAATTGCCGATTTTAACAAGGACGAACTGAAACCCTTGTTCAATAAATACAGTGATGAGGACTACGATACTATTGATCAGGAAATGGATTCCGCCGCCGGCGATATGATGAAAATGATCGCGGAAAATATGTTTAATGTGGATTTGGGTGATGATGTCGATTTAAATTCTCCCGAGAAACTCCATGCTCATTTACAGCAAAAACTGAGTGAACAGCAGAAAGACCAAGCGGAAGCGCCTGTAAAAGAGCGTAAAAAAACGAAAAAGCAACTGGAAAAAGAAGCGCGCCAGCAAGAGGAAGAGGCATTGGCAAGCAAGTCGGTGCAAGAAGTTTACCGAAAATTAGTCGCCGTACTGCATCCCGACCGGGAGCCGGACGAACGCGAGCGCGAACGCAAAACGGAATTGATGCAACGCGTCAATACCGCTTACGGCAAAAAGGACTTATTGCAACTATTGGAATTGCAGTTAGAAGTTGAGCAAATCGCCCCCGCGCATTTAAACCAAATTGCCGACAGCCGCCTGAAATATTTCAACAAGATATTAAAAGAACAACTCGCTGAATTGGAACAAGAAAACGATCAAATAGCGGCTATGTTCAAGATGAACCTGGACCTGCCTTTTTATATCCGTTTAACGCCCAAGCAATTAACGTTAATGCTGAAAAATGATATTAGGGCATTACAGAAAAGTATCAATGCCATTCAAAACGAGCTGGAAACCTTTCAAAACCCGGCTTCGTTTAAAGCGTGGCTGAAAAACTACAAAATCCCGAAAAGAAGCGCTCACGATGATTTTGACGATTTGTTCTTTGGCGGCATGATGCCGTTTGATTTTTAATGATTAAGTGATGTTACGCATTGTCCACGAAAAGCACGAAAGACACGAAAAAAATATAGAGCAGTATATTTCTCGGCTAACGATGCAATGCTAAGCATTCAGCCACATCCCTTTTGACAACCTTCAGAGCAGGTATGTGACTTGTTTTGCGCTATAAATACAATGAGTTATACATCGATCTAACGCCCTCTCCTGCAGGAGAGCATTGGAGTTAGGATAATAAAAACAATCACTTATGTCAACATCACCCCGATCTTCTCCCTCAAGAGAGAAGGGGCTAGTACTTGTGTAGATACTTATGCTGTATACCCACTTTTTTCGTGATTTTCGTGATTTTCGTGCTTTTCGTGGACTAAGCTTTATTTGTTAGATGCGTGCGTAACATCAGTGATTAAACTAAAATACCGGGGTTTTTAGTAAGGGCGCCGGAACAACCTTGCGGAAAGTTAAGTTGATACGCCCCTCTGCCACGTTTTGATCGATTGGCACGCTATGCAACCAATGATGTTGAAAGGCCGGTTGCATAATCAGTAAAGTGCCGCTACGCAACGATACCGAATCATGCTCCGAAGTTTTTTTATGACGGAACGAAAATCGACGCTCCGCGCCGAACGTCAACGAGGCAATAAATGGTTGATCGCCCAGCTCCTGTTCGTTATCCGCATGCCAGCCGACATAATCGTCGCCGTTTCGATACAAGTTAACCAATACCGAATTAAACGAAAAATTCAAGTGCGACTCGACTTGAGTTCTGATACCTGACAGCAAAGGCGTCCATGGCCTGGTTTGCAACAGGTTGTTGCTATAGCTGTAGCGAATCCCCGGATCGGCATGCCACGTCTGCAACCTGGGCAGGATGAATTGGCGTCCGGCTACAATATAACGGTTATCGGGCCATTGATGTTCGTTCAATAAACACCGGTAGATGCGCTCGGATTCGGCGGCATCGAAAAAATCTTCAATAACCTCAATGTCGGAGCAATTTACCATCAGCCTTGTTTGTTAATATGAATCGCCAACGCGCTGTCCATGGTCGTTACATGCAATCCGAACCATTGCGGAAGACGGTCTTTGACAAACGAACGGCCGAATGCAATCAGGCCTTTATCGACACGCGTTTTAAATTGCTTGAATTCACCGAGCACGCGCTGATGTTCGCTTTTATGTTCGCTTTCACCCGGATAAGAAGATTGCTTCATCAACTGGTTTTCCCGCTCAAAATGCTGTTCGGTTTGCTCGTACAATTGCCTGAACAAGGCCGGGAAGCCGGCGTTGTCGGCAGTATCCAGTTTGTTTAACAAATCGATAAACTCATCGTGATCGTTATCAATCGGATCATAGCCCACCGAATGTATGTCGTTTTTTTCGATCAATGCCATTTTGTTCACCTTATTTGTTAAAAGCGGATTTATATAAAGTTCGCATGCTATGGAAAGGTCCAGCTAATCCACCCGATAGCCTTCTTCCATCAAGACTCGCCTTACGACCGGACGCTCAAGCATCAATCGATAATGTCTTAAACAATTTTCCGGCAGCATAATTCCGGTTTTGTAGGCCCAAAACTCAACATAAAACAAAGCCGCATCGGCGATGCTGAAAGCATCCATGACATAGCCTCCTGATGACAAACTGTCATTGACGACAACAAATCCGCGTTTAACGATGTCCATGCCTTGCACCCTGACGGCCTCGAAATCGGCTTCGTTTGGCGTGAACCGATCGGTCGTGAAAATTCTGGCAAAACCTTGACCGTGAATAGTGCCGACCACGTAATCCATCAACTCAATGACGCGCGCATCGCCGTCAGGATCGCCGGGCAGTAATTTGGCTTTCGGATAGCTTCGCGCCAACCAGTAAGCTATCGCTTGAAACTCAGTCAGCGCAGTGCCGTCGTTGCGCACCAGCGTCGGGATCGTGGCTTTCGGATTCATGGCAAGATAGTCCGGCGTATTCTGGTCTCCGGCTATTAGATTCAGGAGATGCGCCTCGAAAACCAAGTCGAGTTCTTCCATTAAAATATGGATGCCTGTCGAGCAGGAGCCGGGCGTTAAATACAATTTCATTAAGTTTTCCTGTGTTTTAAAGATATTGCCGGTATTTTTCTGTTCGTTCGCCATGATGCTGAGCGGGCGAACAGCCCGGACTACGGTTTCATAACCTTGTTATTGGGTTAATGCAGCGGCATAGAGAATTTCGGCGATATGTTTGGGCTTGCCGAAACCGCCGTTATTGATCTGCTGCCGGCAGGAAAAACCGTTCGCGACTATCGCCGCTTGCGGTTCGGCCCGTAAAGCCGGAAACAGCGCCAGTTCGGCCATTGCTTGCGAGTCCGCGTAATGTTCCGCTTCCAGTCCGAAATGCCCGGCCATGCCGCAGCAGGAGGATTCGATCAGCTCAAAGTCGAGGCCGTCCACGGTTTTCAGGACTTTGCGCATCGCCTTCATCGCGCCGACCGCTTTTTGATGGCAATGGCCGTGCACCAGAACACGTTCACCGTCGGCCTTGAAGGCCAGCGGCCAGCGTTTACCGGTCTGTTCCCTGGCGATAAACTCTTCCAGCAATAAAACGCGCTCGGCCAGCTTGGCCGCTTTTTCGCCAAGGCCCAGCTTTAAATATTCATCGCGCAAGCTGAGTATGCAGGACGGTTCCAGGCCGATGATCCAGTGACCCGCGTCGATATGCGGCTGCAACGCCCGCAACAATCGGGCAGCTTCGCTCCGAGCCTGGTCTATCATGCCGTTGGCAAAGTAGGTGCGCCCGCAGCATAACGGCGCCGAATCGTTTTGGTCGGCTTCGGCAATGTGTACCGTATAGTCTGCCGCGTTAAGCAGGCCGATTGCGGCATCGACCACGGCGGGATTGAAATGCAGGCTGAAAGTATCGACGAACAGTACGACTTCCCGATTCGATGCTGTTGATTCCGTATGAAATGCGTTCTTGGCAACGGGCTTATCTTTACTGACAAGTTCGGCCGGAACCGGCAACGGGGCTTGGGCGGCAATGCCCAGCAGCCGTTCGCCAACTCGCGCCAAGCCTTGATGACGATTGCGCCAGAGCACTAATTGTCTCACCAGCGGCCAGCATAATAGTTTCGGCAGATGCGCCCATAGCGAATGTCTAAACGGCAATCCGGCGGATTGACGGCGCTGGGCCAGATATTCGGCCTTGATCAGCGCCATATCGACTTCGTTCTCGCATTCGCGCTTGCAGCCTTTACAGCTGACGCACAGGCTCATCGCTTCGGCCAGTTCGGTATCGAACAACACCTTATCGCCGGAGGTGTTTAATGCAGTTTTCAGCGCCCTAACCCGTCCTCCGGGCGACAATGCCGGATTGCCGGTCACTTTAAAACTAGGGCACATCACGCCTTTATCGCCCTGCTCGCATTGGTGGCTGCCGATGCACACCGCCACCGCCTTGGCAAAATCGCCGCCATTTTTCGGAATATCGGCATAGGCGTCGCCTATACCGGCATTTTGATAACCGGACCAGTCAAGAAAAAGTTTCATCGTTGTTTTAGCGTAAATAACACTGCCAAGCAAAAATAACGCCATGTGTAGACTATTGGTGTAACTGTAAGTGTGGCTAATCATTCTGTCGAAAAGCCGACAATCGGAACAGTTAAGGGTGTTTTACGACAGGGTTATCTCGCAGCATTACAGGTATCTCGTTCCCAAGCCCGAGATTTACGAGATCAAAAATACAGCTCCCTGTACTTAACCGATTTGGACGAAGCAATTTCGGCCTTTGTTCTTAGCCTGATATAAAGCTTTGCCTCGATCTTCAAACCATTTTTCTCTGCAACACAGAAGCACGGCTCGATCACAATCCGCCTGTCATCAAAACTTAACGATTCTGTCATTCTATGTTCATCAACTCGACACGAAACTGACACCTGGGTTCTTTAAGTTATCCCCAGTTCTATTTACCCATGTGGATACCGATGAAAAAATCAGACGCAGCAATACAGCTTAAACCCGCCAAACGATTGGAATGTTTTGTTATCGCCATGGATGGTGTGTATGCCGCAAGCCAGTCGGAAGCCTTGATAAAGGAAGCCCAGGCCTTGCGTTTCCGTGTGTTTGCCAAGGAAATGGGCGCCAAGCTTAAAACCGAATCGGAAGGCCTGGATTATGATGAGGTGGACAGCTATTGCGATCACTTGATTGTCTATGACAACGTCAATAAAAAAATAGTCGGTTATACGCGCTTGCTGAATCAGGATCAGGCCGAACGTCTTGGCCGTTTTTATTCTCAAAGCGAATTCAACCTGGACCAGGTATTAACATTACCCGGCCGTTTCCTGGAAATAGGCCGGACTTGCGTTGACCCTGACTATCGCGGCAGCGCGGTACTCACAACGCTTTGGTCGGCACTGGTCCAATACGCGCTTGAAGGGCAATTTAATTATTTACTCGGTTGCGCCAGCATTACTCCCGGCCCCAGCGGTTTTGCGATCGACGCGGTTTATCGGAATATCGATGCCAAAAATATTGCGCCCTCCTCTATTCAAGTCAGCCCCAGCATTCAGGTACCGGCTGAATTAAGATGCGAACGGGATGAGTCGGGTATTCCTCCTTTGCTTAAAGCTTATTTTCGTTTCGGCGCGATGGTTTGCGGCGAACCTTATTGGGATGAAGACTTTAACTGCATGGATTTATTCATGCTGTTACCGCTCGACCAACTGCAAGAACGCTATAGCAAGCACTATATGAGAGGCTATTGTAAGGATCAAACGCATGCCGCAGACCAGTCGTCAACCGGCGCAACACTGTAGGCCGGCGATGAAATCGAAAATACGGCTGTACTATAAACTCCTGCGGATCGTTATCCTGTTTATTCATGGGCTGATCCTCGCTGCCGCTGTTTTTCCGGCACTGAATTTTTCATATTCAGCGCGCGATGCCAAAATCAAAAAGGACGCGATCAAAACTCGCTGGTTACGAAGGTTCGGCACTATTGTTAACCTGCATGTCATCAAGGAAGGTGAGCTGCCGGAGCGCCGCGCGATGCTGATCAGCAACCATATCTCCTGGCTCGACATCATCGTTATCGGCCAATATTTACCGGCTTGTTTTGTTGCCAAGAGCGATATTTCAAGCTGGCCTGTGATCGGTTATCTAGCCAGACAAGGCGGCACTGTTTTTATCCGCCGGGGCGATAAACAGCATATCCGCGCTACTGCCGAAAAAATGGCCTGGTTGTTAAAGCAAAGCGGCAACATTGTCGCTTTTCCTGAAGGAACCACGACCCAGGGCGACGAAGTTTTGCACTTCCATTCCTCATTATTTCAGCCCGCCCTGTTAACCAAGTCGGCCATTCAGCCCGTCGCCCTTCAATATCAAGGTGCGGCAAAAGAAACCGCGCCTTTTGTCGGCGACGACGCCTTTGTTCCGCATTTAATCAAAATGCTGGCGATGGATAAAATCGAGGTACAGCTTAATTTTCTTCCGGTCATGAATAGTGCGGGAAAAAGCCGTCATGCAGTCAGTGTTGAAACCAGGGATATGATATGGAAGAAAATTTCAGAAGGTTTACCAACTGATCATTCAAATCCGCAACATCTAAAATCGTCTCAAGGTTAATTTAAGTTTTATCAACCTGTTATGAGCTCGTAACAGGTATAACGTTAACCATAGGATACGCTATGAAAATTTTAAGTTTAATGAAAGTTGCTGATATTTTTACTATCGGAAACCTGTGCTGCGGCATTATTTCGATTCTACTGGCAATTGACGGTTCTTTTTATTTAAGCGCATTGCTGCTGTTTTTGGCCGTGGTGTTTGATGTACTTGATGGAAAAATAGCCGGTCTACTGCATCAAAAGAATCTTTTCGGCAAACAAATCGATTCTATGTCCGACTTGGTCTCCTTTGGAGTTGCGCCAGCCCTACTATTTTATTCACTGAGTTCTCCCGGTATTGTTGGTATTGCCGTCGCTTTGTTCTTTATCTCCTGCGGCATGCTTCGGCTTGCACGTTATAATATTTCCGAAAGTGCAGGATTCGAAGGCGTTCCTATAACCGTCAACGGCGTCCTGTTTCCAGTACTTTTCCTGCTTTTTAGCAGCTTCCCTCAAAGCCTGAATTATTGGCCGATAGTCTTTTTAATTCAGGGTTTCCTGATGATTTCTACTTTTAAAATATCGCGGATATTCTAATCTCTCCCATTACATGAACCAGGTATTGGTAGAAAAGCATTGTCAGCTGTTTTTTGGATGAATAATGCTGTATTTATCTTTGTATAGATTATGACCACCTTTAAATTTCCCGAACTCGAACAACTTGAACGCATTATTGAACAATTAGGAGACCGAGCCCAAATTGAGGTCGTAGAACGGATTCAATACAACGATCATGAATTCCCGATTCATTGCATCACGCTGGGGTCAACCCGGCCCGATGTACCCGTATTAGCTTTTTTCGGCGGCGTACATGGACTGGAAAAGATCGGTTCCGAAGTTATCCTGTCTTATATGGAAACCATCAGCCAGTTGTTGGATTGGGATCAGGAATTCCTGGCCCGGCTGGAAAAATCCAGACTGGTCTTCGTGCCTATCGTCAACCCGGTCGGTGTTTACATGGGGACACGCTGTAACGGCAACGGCGTCGACCTGATGCGCAATTCACCCGTCGAAGGCGTTGGCGCAACCCGCATTTTCAGCGGCCACCGCATTACGCCGCGTCTGCCCTGGTATCGCGGCGACGAGTCCAAAATGGAAAAAGAAGCGCAAGCCTTATGCCGCGTTGTGCAACAGCATCTATTTAATGCGCCGTTATCGATCGCGCTGGATTTGCACTCCGGATTCGGTATTCAGGACCGATTATGGTTTCCGTATGCGTCGCGTCTTACCCCATTTGCTTTTCTTCCGGAAACCTTGGCTTTAAAAGAACTGTTCGACCGTTGCTATCGACACCATATTTACCGGATTGAACCGACCTGCCAGGAATATATGATTAACGGCGACCTGTGGGATTACCTACTCGACGATTTTGTGCAACGCTTTGAAGCCGAACATTTATTCCTGCCGCTGACATTGGAAATGGGCTCATGGCTTTGGTTGCGTAAAAGCCCGATGCATTTGTTCTCGCGGCACGGCTTGTTTCACCCACTGTT
>CAZJOY010000149.1:0-10545 GCA_964547705.1 uncultured Methylobacter sp.
TACAGACTTGCCGCTATCTGGGTAACGAAGTTCGAAATTTGCATTTAATCTCGGCCGCCGCGCCGCTGGATGCGGGCGATTTTCTTGAAACCATGGCTGGAAAGCGGGTTTTCCTGTTAGCAGAGACGTTCCCGGTCTTATTTGTTCTGTTATCTTACTGGCAAGGGTTGCTGGCTTTGCTTTTTCCGAATGCCTTATTCCGCTTGTTGTTTGCCAATACCGCTGGTGACGATAAAGCATTGTCTGATGACCATGAGTTTCAATCCGGCATCACCAAGGTATTGAAGTCGTGCTTTATTGGCCGTGTCCGAGGGTACGTTAGAGATGTCAGGGCTTATGTCCAGCCCTGGAAAGACACGCTTTCCGGCATCGATATCGATACGCGCATCTGGCATGGAGCAGCCGACAACTGGTCGCCAGCCGCTATGGCGGAATATTTGGCAGCGGCGATTCCCGGCTGTGCTTCGACCGAAATTTTCAGCGATCTGTCGCATTACTCATGCCTATACCGGGCTGCGCCTGAAATATGCCGTCAGTTAGGTGCGGATTCCGGCGGTCAGGGTGAATATCCAATCTTTTTAGGAAGCATTGATGCAGAAAATTGATCTCAAGAAAAACTTAAAGCACCTCTATCTGCCATCGACGGGTAAGGTAGTTCAGATAACGGTTCCAACTATGAACTACTTGATGGTGGACGGTGCGGGCGATCCTAATACGGAAGCATCCTACCGGGAAGCGGTCGAGGCGCTGTTCACGCTTTCTTACAGCCTGAAGTTTATGGTTAAGAAAGGACCGCTGGCGATGGATTATGGCGTGATGCCGCTGGAAGGGCTATGGTGGGCCGATGATATGGCGGCTTTCAGCGTCGAGGATAAATCCAATTGGAAGTGGACGCTGATGATCATGCAACCGGATTTTATCAGCCCGGAAATGGTCGCCGTAGCGATAACGGAAGTCAGGAAAAAGAAAAATCCCGTTGCGCTTAATAAAGTCCGTTTCGAAGCATTTGCGGAAGGAGCCGCTGCGCAAACCCTGCACGTCGGCCCGTTCGTCGAGGAAGGGCCGACTATAGAACGGGTGCACCAATTCATTGAAGATAACGGTCATCAACGCGTCGGCAAACATCACGAAATTTATCTGAGCGACATTCGCAAGGCTGATCCGAAAAAATGGAAAACCGTCATCAGGCAGCCGATGCAATGAATATTGCGCAAGCGCATCTCCATCACTTCAATACATTAGGTTTTTCTACGATGAAAATCATCCTCATGCGACACGGAAAGCCTGTCTTGACTCAATCAGGCCGGATTACGCCAGTCGAAATGGAAGGTTGGATTGAGCATTATAATCTTGCCGAGGTGAAAGCCGACGGAGCTCCGATCAACGGTTTATCGTGGCTCGATGCTTCTACTTGTATAGTCGCAAGCACTGCACCGCGGGCGTTGTCGTCCGTCCAAGCGCTGGATTGTGCGCCATCCGTTATCGATGAGGTATTCTGCGAGGCGCAACTGCCGTTCGCTGTTTGGTGCTTTCCCCGCTTGTCGCCTGTTGTTTGGGCTGCATTCTTCCGGTTGTTTTGGTTTTTCGGCTATTCGCGAGGTTCCGAGTCAATTCAAGTTGCGAAAGGTCGTGCCAGGATTGCAGCCCGAAAACTTATCGCTCTTGCAGAGCAAGGTCCGGTTTTGCTGGTAGGGCACGGTATTATGAATCGTTTGATTGCCAAGGAGCTTATCGCTTTGGGTTGGAGCGGTCCTGCCAAGCACCGGAACAATTATTGGGGTGCCAGTGTTTACCGGTTTTAAACTTAACACTGCTCCAACAAACGCATAACATTGCAGTTAATCAGGACCTGCAAAAAGCGGCGCGGCCCTTTTTACATAAAATATAATAGAGCACAGGAGCGGCATTGCGTTTACATCATATAGCGTTGGCAATAATGGTCGTTGCAATTTGGGGATTCAATTTTGTCGTCATTAAAGTCGGCCTTAAAGAAATTCCGCCTATTTTGCTCTGCGCGCTCCGGTTCTTTCTGGCCGCGTTTCCGGCTATCTTTTTTGTCAAGCGCCCTGACGCGCCGTTGCGGATGGTTGTTGTTTTCGGCTTGGTGATGTTTTCGTTGCAGTTTGCGTTGCTGTTTTCCGGCATGCATGCCGGGACAACAGCGGGGCTGGCGTCTTTAGTGCTTCAGTTGCAGGTGTTTTTTACCGTTTTGCTGGCTGTGATATTTTTGGCTGAAAAACCATCGGTTTGGCAAATCGTAGGAGCCTTGGTTTCATTTTCCGGAATCGGGCTGGTCGCTGCTAATATCGGCGGCGAAGTTTCGATTTACGGTCTGATCTTGATCGTTGCCGCCGCTGTGACGTGGGGAGTAGGTAGCCTGATTTCCAAGAAACTCGGCAAAGTCGATATGCTGGCGCTGGTGGTCTGGGCAAGTTTTGTCGCTTGGCCGCCGCTGTTGGTTTTGTCGTTTTTTATGGAGCAGGGCAGTTGGAATATTGAAGTCATTTCGCATATTTCGTGGCTGACTATCGGCGCGATTGGCTATATGGTATATCCGGTGACTCTGCTTGGTTTTGGCGCATGGAGCTGGCTATTTAGCCGCTACCCGGCTGCGACAGTGGCGCCGTTTACGTTGCTGGTGCCGATATTCGGCTTTGGCTCTTCAACGTTAGTTTTGGGCGAGCCGCTTTTTCAGTGGAAAATAAATGCGGCAATACTGGTTATTGCTGGGTTGTGTATTAATTTATTCGGTCCTCGTCTTTCGCTTCGCACTCGGCCGGCATAAGCACAAAAATGCTTATGTATCTTCAGAACGCTGCAAGTTAGACATTCCAGGTTTTAAAAACCTGGAATGTCTGCATATCGGTATGACAACATCACGCAGATACTTGTGTATAACGATGAGTGCAAAGCGTAGGAACCATAAGCGGCAGTTATTTTTGACGAAATACTAAGTACAAAATGTCTGCGGCAAACTATATATTTTTTCTCTCGGAGAAATATGAGTATTTTTTGTACCGGGTATCAGGTATTGGCAATTAATCGTATTATTTAATGATCTTGAGGTGAAAATGATTTTAGAAGTTGCAATTCTCAATGTTATCGCGGGTAAGGAAGTTGAATTTGAGGCCGCCTTTCATAAGGCGTCAAAAATTATCGCTACAATGAACGGTTACATTTCCCATCAATTACAGCGTTGCATTGAGAACCAAAGCCAATATGTCTTATTGGTAAATTGGTCGACGCTTGAAGATCATACCCAAGGTTTTCGTGGTTCTACCCAATATCAAGAGTGGAGGGCGCTTTTTGCATCACTTCTATGATCCGTTTCCGGTTGTCGAACATTACTCACTGGTCATGGAAAATTCAATTACGAGGCATTAGATGTTTACGCAATTCAGTTATGTCATAAGGAGACAAAATGAAAGGTAGTTGTTTATGTGGAGCAGTTGAGTACGAAATCGACAGCATCGATATGCCTGCCGCTCACTGCCATTGCCTGATTTGCCGAAAAGTCCATGCAGCGCCGTTTACCACAGGCGCCGGAGTCATGCGCGAGCATTTTCGCTGGTTGAAAGGTGAAGACAAACTGTCATCTTTCGAATCGTCGCCGGGAAAGCTGCGTTATTTTTGTTCGGTATGCGGTTCTCATCCGGTGGCGGAGCGGGTCAATCAGCCTCACGTTATTGTGCGGGTGGCAACGCTGGATGAAGGTCCCGGCATCACACCGCAAATGCATATCTGGACATCGCATGATGTTCCGTGGCTTCAATATGAAGGCATCCCGACTTATCCAGAATGGCAACCGGAGAGAAAATGAAAACAGACTTGGAACAATATCTCGACAGCAGTGAGTACATCGACTGGGATCATCCTTTGGTAGCTGCCAAGGCAGCTGAACTTGCCGAGGGCTGTGATTCCGATGAGGCTGTGGCTAAACGTTGCTTTGAATTTGTTCGCGATGCGATTAAACACAGTTGGGATTACCGGATGAATCCTGTCACCTGTAGCGCTTCCGATGTATTAATCCACGACACCGGTTATTGTTATGCCAAGAGCCATTTATTGGCAGCACTGTTAAGAGCCAACGCCATTCCAGCCGGGCTTTGCTACCAACGATTGACGGTTGAGAACGATAGCCCGCCGTATTGTCTTCATGGTTTGAATGCGGTTTATCTTGAACGGCATGGCTGGTATCGCATTGATGCCCGAGGCAATAAGCCCGGCGTGGCTGCCGAGTTTTGTCCGCCTACGGAAAAGCTGGCTTTCCCGATTATCGATGCGTTGGAAAAAGATTTCCCGCAAATATTGGCCGAGCCGTTGCCGCTGGTGATAGAAGCACTGA
This sequence comes from uncultured Methylobacter sp., assembly GCA_964547705.1. Taxonomy (GTDB): domain Bacteria; phylum Pseudomonadota; class Gammaproteobacteria; order Methylococcales; family Methylomonadaceae; genus Methylobacter_A. The sequence goes on from CAZJOY010000149.1 coordinate 4,346, forward strand.
CGCAGTACAAAACGGTAGAGGAGGTCTTTGAGAATCTGCCGGATGCTGAAGTTATCAAGGTTCCGCCGAAAAAGCTTCGTCCTCTTACCGTGCGATCTAAAGACCAATCATGAACGACACATTTGCCGAACATTTTGCCAAAGATTGGATAGATGCGTGGAACAGCCACGATTTGCAGCGCATCTTATCTCACTATGCCGACGATTTTGAAATGTCATCGCCGGTGATTATCCAGCTTGCCAATGAAGCTGGCGGAACGCTTCGCGGCAAAGCTGCCGTTGGAGATTATTGGGCTAAAGCGCTGCAACTGATTCCTGATTTACATTTTGAATTGATAACGACATTGGTTGGAGTAAACAGCATCACGCTCTACTATCGAGGCGCACGAGGCAGGCTGGCCGCCGAGGTGTTTCATTTTAACCGGGAGCAAAAAGTGAGCAAAGCATTTGCCCATTATTCAGCTCTTGCTGAATCTTCATGAAATGGCTGCATTGGTCAATATTGGGATTAAAAATGTTGGTTGGTATACGTAGTTGCAATCCGGGGTACAATTGGCGTTAGTCCATTTTAAAGTGATTTCGTGAGTGGGTTAATGGTGTCGTATTGGTTTGTACGTCATGTCCTATGGCTGCAAACTTGGCTTAATAAAAACAAATAATTAGATGGCTTTATGAGGGGCATGCGACAAATTAGATTTTTATATGGAAATTGGTGCCCAGAACTTCTTGGAGCAACATACAGAGTTGATACCAGTGCCAAACCGTTTGAATCATCAGTTGCAATTCAAGTCAGTGATTTCAAAGTTTTGTAGAGTGGGCATGTTTTTTATGCCCAACATTACGAGGCTTCAATATGACCGCAGATCCAGGATTTGAATATAAACGCTCTTCCATCGGATACCAAAATGTTGGGCAACGAAAAATTGTTGTTCAACCTATGCAACTGACGGGCACGGGCATCGATGTGCGCTGACCTGTCCTAAACAAGGAAAAATGCTATGCCGCTCTTCAAGTCGTTTGTTTTCATTCTGATGCTCATCGTCCAGCTTTTCGTCGGGTCGTTTCTTTTACCGGCAGAAGCGTTGGCGCAAGACGAGGTTTTGAGCCAAGCGGCGATTTCAGAATACACGGATAAACTGGTGCATGCCCGAAACATCCAGGCGGAGATCGCAGACCGCCTGGTATGTCTCGAAAAGAACGATGCCGAGTTGACGTTGCAAAGCAGAGGTCTTGAGATAGAGCTCGGGAATCTCCGCCGCCGCGAGCAGGATTCAGCCAGTGAATTGGCGACGCAACAGTCCAAGCAGAAGGATTTCAAGGCTATCTATGAGTCAGAGTGGGCAAATTATGTAAATCTCCAAGGGGAAGTTGCCTATCACCAAGCCAAAAAATGGGCTCAGGAAGAAGCTGTTCGCCAATGCAAGAGTCAGTTGAGTTCGAATGGCTGGTTCGATTGGTTTACCGACCCCGCCTGCGATTTGTCTAATTCGATCGCGCATCTTGTGGGGGCAATTGAGACGGTCGATGGCAAAATTGCCACCTCGGAACGGAAGCTTCAAATCGCGCGGGATGGAATGAACGACGCGCAGCAGAGGCTCGATGAAAGCCAAAGGGCGCTTGTGCAAGCGCAACAGCAATCGGAACAGTTCGAAGCGTTAGCCCGCCGGACAGAAAACGAAATCCACACACTGAAAGCCACGCTTTCCGGTCTTCGCACCGAGGTTCAGAACTACCGCAACCAGCTAGATGATTTCGAGAACGTGCTCAAGGAGGCAAAGTCTGTCGATACAGCAGATGCCCGTGCCCGCACGGCACGAAAAGTCATCCGTATATCGGACGATGTCGATAAGGCTGTCGCCCGCGTCGCCGACCCCGCCAATTCGGTCCTGCCTGAGGGATGGAAGCAGAGCTGTTCACTGCGATGAATGACAACAACGTTAAGATTTCCTCAACCAACCAAGAAACAAAGGAGAAACACCATGTCCGATCCAGTAGTATTTGAGAGCCGCGAAGTAAAAATCAACAAAGACATCGAGTCCGAAGTCATAAAGATCCGGTCCAACGCTGAATTCGATCTGCCAAAGAGCGATGCGGAAATTGTGCATAGTTTCGTCCAGAAGATTGAAGGAACTTATGACGTTGGTCGTGCGAAGAAAGACACCGACAACGCCATCGACCTGCTTTATATCGCCTATAACACGACTCCACAGGAAGAGGGCGATATCCGCGTAAAAATCAGTGCGATCATGGACAAGCTGATCAAGTCGCAGCAGAACAGTGAACGTACGATGAAAGAGGCGAGCCGTGTCGCTAATAATATCCTCCATACGCTAAGCGATATATTTCCTGATTGGTCCGACGTCAAGGAGGGCAATGACTCGAAGGAGATAAAAGGTTTTGTCAGTAAGGATCTTTTCAAACTGGCCAACGAGATCAAAGAGAAGGCATTAGGCGTCCAGAAAGCTCTAAATGCAATCGCCGATACCTATGACACGATCATCAAGGATACCGTCGCCGCGACCTCAACCAGCGAGAAGGCCTTGAGTGCGCGTCTGAAAGAGAAGGCGGCGATTGAAAAGGAGATCTACGAAGCGAACGCGGAGCGTGAACGACTTGAGTCGCTCGTGAAAGATTTGCAGGACGAGGTCGCCAAATTCGAGAAAAAAGCGCGTGACTACGAATCCAGAGCCGAAACCGCCGAAGAGCGAGCATTTGTCATGTCGATTGTAAGGGTCGGAGCACAGATGGTTTCGGCAGCCATGCCGGCGATTGCGATGGCACTCGGTGGGGCTGCCACTGGCGGTACGTCTATTCTTGCAGCGTCAACGCTCAACACGGTTAAGCAAGTGGCCGGCGATAAGGAGAGTGGTACGAAGGAAGACGGCACGGCTGAGCTGATTGAGACCAAAAAGAAGATTTCCAAGAAACAGGCTGAGATGAAGGCTTCTGAAGGTAAGAAGGAGGAGTTGAATAAGAAGATCAAGAGACTTGAGGCGGAGAAAGCCAAGCTACTTGTTGACAAGGGTGAGGATGGGGGCAACAGCGAGCCGGGCACCGAAGACGCGAAGCCGGAAAAAGGAGCTGAAACCGATAAGGCGTCTGCGCAGAAGAAGGATGCCGGGGCCGGTAGTTCCGCGGAAGTGAAGGCGCTCGATGAGCGGATCAAGGCGGCAAAGACCGAGTTGGAAACTGAAGAGGGTAAATACTCGGAAATCGGGGCCGTTCTCGCTGGTCTTAAAGCTTCGCTCGATGCTCTGGACAAGAGTCTCGGCAAGTTGACCGATGAGCAGCAGCAGCAGGCGACCAGCCTTCGCGAGATACAGATGAAGATGCTCGACAAGGTCGAAGCCTACGAGAAGGAAAAGCGTGGACAAACCGCAGAACTGGTTAAGATCAAGGCGCTCTTGAAGGGCAAACGCACCGAAGAGGAAACGATCCAACTGGCAATCAAGTCGCTCAACCTGAGCGTGAGTGCGCTGAAGCGGATGAAAGAGATCGTCGAGGAAATCGCGTTCTTCTTCAAGTCCTTCGCCGACTTCATGGGTCAAGTTTCGGACGAAGCGACGCAGCAAGTGAAGAATATCGAGAGCGTAGCCGAGATGGAGACTCTTCGCAAGAATCGCCTTGCGCGACTCATCGAGTCGACCGACGAGTTCTTTATCAAGCAATCGGGCGAGTGGAATGCCGTAACGATTGTCTCGGACAAGTTCACCCGGAACTTTGCCGATGGTTGGTCGAAGCTGAACAAACTGAACGGAACCTATATCAAGGGCGATGAACTCGACGCCTATCTGCAGATTGCATCGGCCAAGCTGACGGAGATCGTGGTAGAGCGCGAGGCAGCGGCCGACCGGAAGATTGCCGATCTCGAGGGCTACCGCAAACAGATCATTGCAAGCGCGGGCGCATAGATTCGCTAAGAAATGAGCATGAAATAATTTGAACAACTCGCTTGCAGCAGGAGTGCAAGCTTTGCTTGCGCTTGCAGGCGAAGCCTGCACTCCGGCTATTAGCAACTTGCCCAAGTTATTTCGTACACACTCCTAAGTCTTTCTTCGTGGCAACGCTCGAAGATAATAAGTTCTGTAGGTTTATCATGCTTTCATGATAAAGCCATGGATAATCCAACAAAGGAATCCTACGGGCTTGTGTTCGAAAATTGTCACGGCGCGCAATTCGTCTCGAACGTCAAGGCAGATGAATTAGCTATCAACACTGGATTTATCAAGCGCCGGCGCAAAGCAACAACGAGCTTCAGTTTTGTGAAAAACGCTGCTGTTTGGTTGGCTGCAAAACTCTCAGCCGTCGGTAGAAGTCCAGTAGGGTTGAATGTCAGCGGACAAAGCGAGGCGGTAGCAATGGCTGGATTGGTTGATGCCGGGATTAACAATATACGTTAATCAACGCGGTAAACTGTAATTCGATAAGCTGTAAGGCGGATTCGTGCTAGCAATCCGCGATGATCGGAGCCTTGAGAGAACAGCCGCATATTTGTGGCAAGCTATGCCGTATTTAAGTTGGAACGCCTAAAAATAAAACGCAAAATCAATCACTTCGCCTTACAGGCAAAGCTGCCGATTAAAGCAGCTCGGATAGCTCATTATGAGCCGCAATAAATAAAGACCAAGTAACATCGGTTATAATCAGGGATAAAATCAAATTGCCTAACATAGGGATCAATGTCACTCAGATTCAAATTTTCATTAGCGCTTATCATCACCAGCATGAGCGCTGTCATTGTTGTCGGTATTATTGCCCAGTGGCGGGTATCGACAAGATTCGACCAAATGGCGATGGAGCGCGCTTTTGAAAATTTCCAAGGGGACGTTACGGCCTATATTGCCACTTACGGGTCTTGGGATGAGGCACGAAAGGTCGAACGGTTTGGCCAGTTTGTCAGACGCAGGCGCACGTTAACCGGCACGCATCCTGGTGAGCCGTTCTTTTCCGGACCAAAAGATCGAATAGAGCCTGCCGGGGCGCGATCAAAGCCGCCTATGCCGGATGAGCCTGAGTGGGCTCCGCCGTTCCTGTTCATATTGCTCGATCCGCAGGGCAAGGTGTTACTGGGCGGCGGAAAATATGAAGATGGAGAATTTGTACCGGTATCGGACCGCTTGGGAGTGACTCCGATTATGCTGGAAAATCAGCTACTGGCATTGGCGATTCCACAGGGCAAGCCCAATTTATCAGCGATAGACCGGAATTATCTAGCGATAATCAGGGAAGCACTGATCTATGCATTTGTTATTGCCGGCACATTGGCGATTTTTCTCGGTTTTCTGTTCAGTAAACGCTTAAGTAAGTCGCTTCATGAACTGACAACGGCTATCAGAGCCATGACTCAAGGGAAACTCCGCCAAACAGTGACAGTGCATGGCAAGGACGAAACAGCTGCCCTTGCTGAAGCATTTAATCGCATGAGTGCGGATCTTGCTCATGCTTATGAGAAGCTGGAGGAGTCCAACTGCACCATCAGTGAGCAGGCATTGCTTTTAAAAGAGCTGAGTATCCGCGACGAATTGACTCAACTCTATAATCGCCGCTATTTTAATGAGCAGGCGAATAAGTTTTTTATCCATATGAAACGGTATAAGCATCCATTGAGTTTTATGATTGGCGATATTGATCATTTTAAGCAGGTAAATGACAAGTTTTCTCACGCCATCGGCGATGAAGTGCTAAAAGCAGTTTCCGGTATATTGGAAGATGGCATACGCGCAAGCGATATTGTTGCCCGTTATGGCGGAGAAGAATTTGTCGTTATTTTTCCTGAAACGCCGTTGATATGCGCGGTGGAGCAGTGCGAAAGACTACGTAAAAAGATTGAAAATTTCCCTTGGGCAACCATACATTCTGAGCTTCAGGTGACGATGAGCATAGGTCTGAATGACGATCTTAGCGTTGATAGCTTCGAACACATGCTGGCAGCAGCCGACAGTAAGTTGTTTCAAGCAAAAGCCGACGGCAGAAACCGGCTTTGTTATTGATCCTTGGAGGTTTCACAAGGGGGCAGTCAAGTAGGGTACGCTGAGCGTACCATTGATTATTGAAAGATACGCGCCCGATATTGCTTCAGCTAATTCCCCCAACATCCTTTCCTAAGTGCGTGTCTCAAAAGGTCCTCGGTTAAGCCCGAGCCAGCCTGTTTAACATTAAACCTAGAATCAACCCCAAAGTTCAATTTTCACCCCAATGGAA
>CAZJOY010000150.1:0-10516 GCA_964547705.1 uncultured Methylobacter sp.
TTGAAATCCCGTCTCCGGAAATTCCAGACGGCGGGGGAATTATACTTTATATTGCGATAATGTCACAATATAAAGGCATGATCATACAGATATAGCCCATATAGACGACATCTCTACGGCATGAACATGCCACCGTTTACGTGAATGTTCTCACCAGTGATATAGGCTGCGCCAGCAGACGCCAAAAACGAAACCGTATGCGCGATTTCTTCAGCTTGCCCCAAACGAGACAGTGGAATAGAAGACAATAAGGAATTTTTAATATCATCACTTAATTCCTTGGTCATATCCGTATCGATAAATCCAGGTGACACTGTATTAATAGTGATATTTCGCGAACCGACTTCTTTGGCCATAGACTTAGCAAATCCAACCATTCCGGCTTTTGCTGCTGCGTAGTTGGCCTGACCTGCATTACCGGTCGCACCGACTACAGATGAAATATTAATAATACGACCTGTTTTGGCTTTCATCATACCGCGCAGTACTGCCTTGCTCATACGAAAAACCGAAGTCAGATTGGTATTGATAATATCGTCCCACTCTTCGTCCTTCATACGCATTAATAAATTATCACGCGTAATACCTGCATTGTTAACTAATACGGCTGGCACGCCGAACTCGTCATTAACAATTTTCATGACTTCTTCAATAGATTCCGGATTGGCTACATCAAGCTTTAGCCCCTTACCCTGCTCACCCAGATAAGTAGAAATTGAATCGGCGCCATTATCAGTAGTAGCGGTGCCAATAACAAAAAAACCATCCTGAGCTAATCTTTCTGCGATTGCTCGACCGATGCCTCGACTGGCACCCGTTACTAAAGCTACTTGTTTATCCATTGAGTTGCTCCAAAGCTATATTTAATGTTTCCGGGTCATAAATAGATAATTGTTCGGCATCCTTGGCAATACGCTTATTCAGCCCAACTAACACTTTCCCTGGACCGCATTCAACAAAACAGGTAACGCCCTGATCATGCATAAACTTGATACTATCGGCCCAGCGCACCGGCTTATAAAGTTGTTCCTTTAATGCGTTACGAATGACCTCAGGCGCACTGTGCGATGCGACATCGACATTATGAATCAGCGTCATTTTTGGCGTATCAATTACAGTGTGTTGCAATTGTTCATCCAGCTTTTGGGCCGCCGACTCCATCAATGTACAATGCGAAGGAACGCTAACCGGCAATAGCACAGCCCGTTTAGCTCCCGCTTCTTTCGCTGCAAGCATTGCTCGCTCAACAGCGGCGACATTACCAGCGATAACGACCTGCCCCGGCGAATTAAAGTTGACAGCGGAAACTATTTCATTCTCGGCCACATTAGCACAAACTTGAACGACTTGATGATCCTCGAGCCCTAAAATTGCCGCCATTGCTCCAGTACCGTGAGGCACTGCTTCTTGCATCAGTCGCCCCCTCGCTGCAACGAGTTTTATGCCGTCTTCAAAAGACATGGCCTCAGAACAAACTAAAGCCGTATATTCACCCAGGCTGTGCCCTGCCATCCATGCGGGACGAATATCGCTGTGTTTACACCACACATCCCAAACAGCCACGCCGGCGGCCAACATTGCCGGTTGCGTATTATGCGTTTGATTAAGTTCTTCTACCGGACCTTCTGAGACAATAGACCATAAATTCCTGCCTAACGCATCGGATGCTCGTTCGAAAGCATGTTTCACCTCAGGATAACTGGCAGCCAAATCAGCTAACATACCGACCGATTGCGAACCTTGACCGGGAAAAACAAAAGCTAAATTATAAATTTGGTTATTCATTTCGATACGCTTTTAGTATTTAATTAATGCAGAACCCCAAGTGAATCCCGCTCCAAATGCTTCAAGCAAAACGACTTGTCCGCGTTGAATACGACCGTCTCGAACACCTTCATTAAGGGCGAGCAGCACGGATGCGGATGAGGTATTGCCCTGATTTTCAAGGGTCAAAACAACATGATCCATTGACATTTTTAATTTTTTTGCTGTCGCAGCAATAATTCGCATGTTTGCTTGATGAGGAACCAACCAGTCAACATCGGATTGCTGCATGTTATTTGCGGCCAAGGTTTCGTCGACTATGCGACCCAGCGTATTAACAGCTACCTTGAACACTTCATTGCCGCGCATATTAATACAACCGGCTTCATCTTTATTCGCCTCGGTAGCGACTTGCGGGTTTGGACAATACAGCAGATCTTCATATTCACCGTCAGAATGAATATGGGTAGATAAAATCCCGGCTTCATCCGATGCGCCCAGCAATACGGCTCCTGCACCGTCACCAAATAAAATACAAGTACCCCGATCGGTCCAATCAACAAGGCGCGAGCAGATTTCAGAACCCACCACAAGAACCTTCTTGGCCGCACCTGATTTGATATATTGATCGGCAATGCTCAGTGCAAAAATCGAACCTGAACAGGCAGCCTGGACATCAAAGGCGACACAGTTTTTAATACCCAAGCGCCGCTGCAATAAACAGCCGGTACTAGGGTAAACACGATCAGGCGTTCCAGTCGCAACAATAATCAAATCAATTTCTTCGGGATCGCAAGCTGCTGCATCTATAGCTTGTCTTGCAGCAATTTCAGCCATGCTTGAGGCTGTCTCGTCAGCACCTGCAATGCGACGACTTTTAATGCCGGTTCGTTCAATAATCCAACTATCAGAAGTATCTACAGTCTGTGATATTTGTTCATTGGTCCGAACCTCTTCAGGCAAATAGCCACCGGTACCGATTACTCTTGAATAACGAGTCATGCATTCTCTCTCAGAGCTAAGGTCTTTTCGACTTGCTCGCTTATTTTTCTAATGACGTCTTTTTTTACTTCAATTTCAGCAAGATGAATAGCTGTTTTGAACGCCAGCACATCAGCGCCTCCATGGCTTTTAATAACCAAACCACGTAACCCTAAAAAGCTTGCCCCATTATACAAACGCGGATCGATACGCTTTTTAAATGATTTGAGTACCGGATAAACCAGCAATCCTGCCAGCTGGGTTACAAAATTTTTACCGAAAGCCTCTTTCAACGCAGTGCCGATCATTTTTGCCGCACCTTCAATAGACTTTAGTGCGACATTACCGACAAATCCATCCGCGACAATCAAATCAACTTCGATATGGCCGGCATTTAAAGAATCGCCTTCCACATAACCTATGTAGTTTAACGATGAATTTTCCAATAATTTTGCAGCCGCTTTAACCTGCTCATTACCTTTCATATCTTCTTCGCCGATATTTAACAACCCCACCTTGGGATTATCAATATTCTCAACCGCTTTCACCAACTCGGCGCCCATCACTGCAAATTGGAAAAGGTGCTCCGCAGTGCAATCCACATTTGCGCCCAGATCAAGCACATGGGTATGTCCATTAATGGAGGGAAGCGTGGAAATGATGGCAGGTCGATCGATACCGGGAATCATTTTAAGCACAAACCGGGCCGTTGCCATTAAAGCTCCGGTATTACCCGCGCTAACGCAAGCATCCGCCCGCCCGTCTTGAACCAAATTGATCGCAACCCGCATTGACGAGTCTTTTTTGTTTTTTAGCGCTTTAGATGGAGACTCATCCATTCCAACGCATTGGGATGCGTGCTGAATAATAAGTCTATCTTGAAAATCAAGTAAGGCCTGAGCTAACTGCGGCTTGAGAATAGCTTCATCGCCCACTAAAATCAGTTTTAAGTCTGGATTGTTCTTTAAACAATCCAATGATGCCGGAAGGGTGACTTCAGGACCGTAATCCCCGCCCATCGCATCAATCGAAATTGTTAGACTCACGCTTACGGATGACTCCTGAGTTATTATAAAAAAGCCGAACCTGACCTGATTTGATCAACTTCGGCATTCATGATGCTAAGGTAAAAAGATTTATTAATCTTCGTCGACGCTGTTTACAATTTGACGACCTTTAAAGAAGCCATCCGGAGTAACATGATGACGAATATGAGTTTCACCTGTCATTGGATCTTGAGACAAGGTTCTACCTGTTAACGCATCGTGTGAACGACGTTGACCACGCCTTGAACGCGTTACTTTACTTTTTTGTACGGCCATTATAAATCTCCAGTATTTTTTAATTTGGCTAAGATGGAAAAAGGGTTTTGTTTAGGCGATTGTTGTTCATTTTGTGAAAAATCCACCTTAGAATTATCCGGCTCTTGAGCAAAACAATTGCGCTGGTGCTTTGGAAATGCAGGCAAAATAAGTAACAACTCGTCTTCAATAATATTCTTTAAAAGGATTTTCCCCTCATCGATTAACAATGGTTCATAATCCTCAGGCAATCTGTCTGCTTGATCCAGTGAAGTAACAATACCCAGCTTGACGGCATGCTTGATAGGCCATTGCACCGTTTGCAGGCAATTTTGACATTCAAGCTCCAAAACAGCTTCTAGCTGCCCTTCAATTTTGGCCAGCCTTCCTTCACGACCAAAATAAAGTTCAACAGTCACCGCTCCTGTATCGCTAAACAGTATATCCGCCAAGCGATCCAGTTTGCTTACTGGTATTTGCCCTTTCAATTCACCACGCTTATCAGCTAAGTGCAAAGGGTCTATAAATTCAGGTAATCGAGCTAACATAACCGCGCAATAGTATATGAAAACAACAAATTCGTCAATTCCTAAATAACGACCCTATATGAGTAAATAGGATTAAAATCCCATATTTTTTTAACCAACAAAGCAATTAATTAAAGAAATTATCCTATTTATGTTTAACGACAACGAGCTTATTGGAAAGCTCATTGGGATTATTTGCATTGGGCGGAAAATGAGTAGCCAACAACGTCGTAATGCGCTCAATGCCTTGCAGAGCCCCACTCAGAAAATCACCGCGCAAAAATTCTTCCTGTATAGTCGCCGCGATAGCGTCCCACTCGACTTGCGCCACGCACTTAGCAATTCCCCTATCAGCGACAATATGAACTTCCCGGTCCGCCAACGACAGATAAATTAAAACACCGCTATTATACTCAGTATCCCAAACCCGCAAATTTGAAAATATCTCTATCGCACGCTGACGAGCCGATATACCCTGCCAAACTTGATCCAGTGCAAGTGCATTTTCAACGGCAAAACAAAGCTCGCCACTATGCCGACATTCGGAATGCTTGATTGCTTTTTCTATCTGATCAAGCACCTCTTTAGTAAACGACACGCGCCAGCGCCACGGTGGCATGAGCGCATGACAAAACCAACGTTTCATATTTACCATGATCCCGATGCGCCTCCTCCGCCAAAGCGGCCACCGCCACCGCTCCATGAACCACCGCCACTACTACCGCCAAAACCACCGCCGTTATACCTGCCGCGTCCGCCCATTGAACGAACTCCAACGATAAAAAAAATCATTAAACCGATAAATAACGCTATCGAAAAAGCTAATCCCAAAACCAATGACGCCATTATGCCGCTCCCTAATCCTGCCAGCACCCCTCCCATTACGCGACCTACTATTGCCGACAACGCAAAACCTGCAATCAAACCGCCAATCAAAATGAACATGAAAGCGCCCTCACCCTGACTATCAGGCGGACGCTCAGACGGTGCAGGTAAAGTTTCCCCCTCGATCAACACCATTAGCTGCTCAACCCCTGCATTAATACCACCCGCATAGTCGCCGTCTTTAAAATGCGGGGTAATTGTCTCTGCTATGATCCGCTTCGCAACCGCATCAGGAATAACGCCCTCCAAACCGTAGCCGACTTCCAAACGCATCTTTCGATCATCTTTAGCCACTATCAAGATAACGCCGTCATCGATACCTCTACGGCCAATTTGCGCTAAATCAGCAACCTCTATACCAAATTCAGCTATATCTTTGGGTTGTGTGGTAGGCACGATTAACACCGCAATCTGAGAACCTTTTTTAGCTTCGAATGCTGCCAACTTGTTTTCCAACTCAGTGATCTGTCCAGCATTGAACGTGCCTGTAAGATCAGTGACACGACTTGATAACTCAGGAACGCCGGCTATCGACCACGCCTCCAAGCAAAATAACAGCAGGAAAAATCCGACCCCGTAACGAATGCGGGACAATATCGCAGGCAACACTCTAATGTCCGCCAACCGTTGCAGGCGCACCAAAGTCCACCACAGGCGGCTTTGAAATAGCTTGTTCATTTTCTACGGCAAAACTCGGTTTAGGCTTATGACCAAACATCATCGCTGTAAGATTGGAAGGGAAAGAGCGCACTGTAATGTTGTATTCCTTGACCGCACCAATATAGCGATTACGCGCTACGGTAATACGATTTTCGGTGCCTTCCAGTTGCGCTTGTAAATCACGGAACAGACTATCGGCTTTCAATTGCGGATAGTTTTCCGCCACTGCCAGCAACCGTGAGATTGCATTGGTCATCTGCCCTTGAGCAGCAATGAACTTCTGAAACGCCTGCTCATCATCAACCAATTCAGGTGTGGCCTGCATCGACCCGACCTTGGCGCGAGCCTCGGTAACTTGAGTCAGCACATCCTTTTCGTGAGCTGCATAGCCTTTGACCACATTCACCAGATTAGGCACCAGATCGGCGCGGCGCTGGTACTGATTCAGCACCTCCGCCCATGCGGCTTTAATGCCCTCATCGCCGGACTGTAACGTGTTGTAACCGCAGCCGGACAAGATAGTTATCATGAATAAAACAATCAGCCGTTTAAACATATCAACCTCGCAGGTTAGATTCAAAAATTCAGTCGCGACCTTATTTCAAGCCAGCCATTTGCCTGTTTGTGTGATTAGGCAAATGGCGTAACCATAATGGATACTCTTTTTTAGAAATTAAACCATCCCGAACCAAATGAAGTAGCAAAAACTAAACTGACAATAGTCATCAACTTGATCAAAATATTTAAAGACGGACCACTGGTGTCTTTAAACGGATCACCGACAGTGTCGCCGACCACGGCAGCTTTGTGGGAGTCGGAACCCTTACCTCCGAATTGCCCTGTTTCAATCCATTTTTTCGCATTGTCCCAAGCACCCCCGGCATTTGCCATCATCACCGCCAACAGGAAACCGGAAGACATGGTACCGACCAACATACCCGCAAGCGCTTCTTTACCCAAAACATGCCCAACAACCAGCGGCACAACAACGGCCAATGCACCGGGCAAGATCATTTCACGCAAAGCGCTTTCGGTGCTGATACCGACACAAGTTGCGTAATCAGGTTGTCCCGTACCGTCCATCAAGCCTGGAATTTCGCGGAACTGGCGACGCACCTCAACAACGATCTGGTGTGCTGCTTTACCTACCGCCATCATGGTCAGCGCGGAAAATAAATAAGGCATCATCGCGCCAATCAAAATACCCGGTAACATGGTGGGGCCAAGAATATTCAAATTGTCGATTTTTGCAGCAGTCACATAAGCGGCCAACAAGGCCAGCGCCGTTAATACCGCCGAGCCGATCGCAAAACCTTTACCGGTAGCGGCAGTAGTATTGCCCAAACTATCAAGCGCGTCAGTGCGATAGCGCACTTCGCTAGGCAAATGACTCATTTCAGCAATGCCGCCCGCATTATCGGCGACCGGGCCATAAGCATCTGTCGCCAACGTAACGCCCAAGGTGCTAAGCATACCCACGCCCGCCAAAGCCACCGCATAAAGACCCGCCGCGATAGTACCGTCGGCTTTATAACCCAGCCAGATACTTAATAAAATAGACACTGCGACAATTAATACCGGAAATACAGTACTCATCATACCCACAGCCAAACCTTGGATAATGGTTGTTGCCGCGCCCGTTTGCGTAGCATGAGCGATAGCTTGTGTGGGTTTGTCTGTGTAGGACGTGTAATATTCGGTCACATAGGCGATAGCGTTACCTGCCACTAAACCGACCAATATAACCAACCAATAATTGAAACTGACACCCGAAATCAATATAGCAAGTAAAGAAAGCCCCAAAATGACCACTGAAGCTCCCCAAACCGAATGGCGCAATGCTTTCAGTAAATCATCCAGACTGGCGTTTTCATCAATTTTTATAATATATCTCCCGATAAAACCGAGAATGCGGGCAATTATGGAATCATTGGCAATTGCTGAATGCTTTAATTCTTTGCCGGTCACCATATAAATACCGAAAAGGCTGGCAATGATGCCGACGGCGGCAACCAAAAAAGGCAAGCCGATAAAAGCCGGCGACTTTACACCCAATGCCGCACCCAACGTCGCAGCAGCAATAATGGAACCGCTATAGCTTTCAAATAAGTCAGCCCCCATGCCGGCGACATCACCTACATTATCGCCGACATTATCGGCAATGACGGCCGGATTGCGCGGGTCGTCTTCAGGAATGCCTTGCTCAACCTTCCCTACCAAGTCAGCTCCCACATCGGCGGCTTTGGTATAAATACCGCCTCCGACCCTTGCAAACAAAGCAATACTGCTCGCACCAAAACCGAAGCCGGTAATATAGGTCAGTTGGTTCGGATTGCCGTTAAATATCAAAAACAATACCGTCATGCCGATCAAGCTAAAACTGACCACTGCCATGCCCATAATCGAACCGCTGCCAAAGGCAACCCGCAACCCTTCATGCAGGTTACGACCGGCTGCTGCCGCGGTGCGGACATTGGCGCGGACAGCCACATACATCCCTAGATAACCCGCTCCTGCCGACGCAATCGCACCGACTACAAAACAAAGCGCAGTCTGCCATTGTAAAAATATGGAAATAACCGTAGCAACAATAACGACAAAAATCCCTATGACACGATACTCACGCGATAAAAAAGCCGCAGATCCCTCTTGAATAGCCTTTGCAATAGCCTGCATGACTTCATTACCCTGGTCATAGCTAAGAACGCGCCGTAACTCCCAAATTACGAACGCGGCTCCTACCATGCCCATTAATAATGCAATAACAACTGATGCAGATGTTGGAAACATCATAATTACCTCTCCTCTTTAGTAGATTTAGCTATAAGCCAATAAGCTCAAGCTATTTTTTATTATTTATTTAGCTATCGCATGCAACTGGACAGCGGCGACTATTAGAAGCGGCATTTAAGCAAGACGCAACTGTTTAAGTTTGGCACAAGCTTCGCCCCCACTAATATCTGGAATTATTCTTAGTTCCAGTACTTTTAACCGATGAAGCCTGACCTCATAATGCTCGATTTCGCGTGCCGTATCCGGAGGAGAAAAATGGTATTGCTGACGTAGAATCTCCCGATAAGTATTTTCTTGATCCATCAACCAAAGCAGCACAAACTCCTGGGTCCGCGACTGCCGTTGTTCATCGAACACCAGAAAAATATGTTCGATAGTACAAGGTTGATCAAAAACAAGACGGATTGTTTGCTCACCAGGGCTTGCTGCCTGCCATCCTTCGCCTGGCTCTTTCGCCAGCAGCAAGGCAGACTCAACAGGATGTTCCAGGCATTCCGAAGTAAACTCTACCTGGGCCATATGCTCCAGATCCAAAAAAGCCAGATCGTAAGATGGGATGTTTTCAGCGGCTTGGCCGATCATTATTTTGCGCATTCTTAATCTCCTGTTGCAGTTTATCGTATAGCAAAAAAAGATAGCGTAGGCTCAAGACAGTCTTTCACTTAGCGATATGATGCTGTGTAACTGCTTGCCTCGCGCCTTCTTACCGAGCAAAACACCCGGAATAAGATAAAAAACAGTGTAAACCACCGTTGATTGATAATGAAAGATAAGTATTTGAATAGGGCGATGAAATCAATTAGGCAACCGCAAGCAAACAAGGCGCCGGATATTTCATTACGTGTGATCGAGTCTTTCATTTTGGAAATAATGCACAATGAAAGGTACCTGCTTTTCTTTAAACATCATGTTTTGCGAGTTTATAAATTACGGCCCTCTGTCCATAACCGTTCTTTGCCCGCCAGCCTATACCAATCCTCAAATTGAGAGCGGTACTGCTCAAAAGGCTCGGATAGCTTTTGGCCGGGATCTTCGCTGAGCGAATACGCCATCCCCTCCATGAACCAGTTGGGTTCACGCCATGCTTTTATCATGCCCAGTTTTTCATTCTGAAGGTGGTGAACATTTCATGGCGCACATAGTATGGTTTCCATGCGCGAGGGCTGATAACAATGCCGAAAATGCCGATAGTCGCGCCCGCTTGCTTTTTAAACCCGAAGGATTGAAAGCAGGCATCAGTGCTGCAGAAAATGATGCGCGGTTGTTTCCGGCGCTTATCCGCTTTGATCTGTGCCTGCTTCGGAAAGTAACCTGCTTTGCCTCGATTGCGTTTCAACTCTCGGCATAGGGTTGATGCGGATACGCATAGCAACTTCGCGATCTCTTTCTGGTTTTTCCCGGCTTTATTTAATATCTCAATCTGGTATCTTTGTGCCTGGCTTAGCTGTTTATAGTTTCTCATACGCTTTCTCGTCTTTGGTCGGATCAAAAAAGCCTGAAACTATATCAGCTAGCCTTTTTCTTTTCCGATCGGTGGCAATTGCACTTATGAGTTGAATCTAAGTTTAATGCTAAACAGGCTGGCTCGGGCTTAACCAGAGAACT
>CAZJOY010000151.1:0-10490 GCA_964547705.1 uncultured Methylobacter sp.
CAGGCGTTACCTGGCACCCTGCCCAATGGAGCCCGGACTTTCCTCCATTTTATCTTGCGATAAAACAGCGACTGCTCAGCCGACTCTTTCAATGGATAGTGTATCACACATCCGCATCGATGCGATATGTCACGACCTCAAACAATAAGCAAAAAGCAGACCAATCGACACCACCAAAACTAGCAAGCTTGTTTAGCTTTCTCTATGTCTAAAGCGGCTTGGTACAACAGCTTCTTTCTGACTCCGGTTATTTCCACAGCCATTGACACCGCCGTCTTGATAGAGCACTCAGTCAACAAAACACTCAGTATTTTTTCTTGTTCGGGCGTAATAATTTGTTCTTTTTTATCAATAACAGCGCCATCGACAATAACGACAAATTCGCCTTTTCTCATATTGGCATCCTCTTCAACCAATTTAAGCGCTTCACCTAAACTGGTTTTGACGATAGTCTCGTGCAACTTAGTCAATTCCCTGGCAATAACAACCTGCCGATCCAACGGCAATACCTCCGCCATATCCTGCAATGAAGCCAGGATTCGATGACTGGATTCATAAAATACCCAAGTTATCGAACACGTTAACCTTTCGCTAAAAAATGCTTTTCGGGCCGACGAGGTTCTTGGGGAAAAACCTTCAAATACAAACTGAGTAACCGGCAACCCCGCAGCGGATAATGCCGCAATTAAAGCGCACGCGCCCGGCACAGGCACAACATCGATCCCCGCCTCCTTTGCCATTTTCACCACCGGCATACCAGGATCGCTTAAAAGCGGCGTCCCCGCATCGGAAACCAGTGCGATAGATAAACCTTCTCGAAGCTTTGCCAATAACCCTCCCGAAGCTTTATCTTCATTATGCTGATGTAACGAAACTAATTTATTACTAATACCATAATGCTGTAACAGCATTTTTATATGCCGGGTATCTTCCGCAGCAATCAAGTCAACCTGCTTTAATATTTCAATCGCCCTGAAACTAATATCCCCCAAATTACCTATTGGAGTGGCAACCACGTATAATTTGCCGCATTCACTTGACATTCGATACACTCATATGAAAACCACTAAAAAGATGCAACCAAAATATAAACCGCCATTGCTGTACGCCCTACTTCCCGGCCTACTGTTTTTTTCCGGCTGCGTACCCACATCTATGACGAACCCGGAAAGTGGAGCGATGCAAGAGCGGCATGACAGAGCGCCTGAGCCAGAACCCCTGGTAACGCAGCCGTTAACAAGAAATGATCAGCCTGGCCAAATCGTTGAATTATACCAGCATTCCGCCCCTCTATCGCCCCAGGAACAAAATCAGCAGCACTTACAGTCCATTGATTCATTAATTCAGGCTGGCGACGGCACTAGCGCAAAACAAACTGCCGACGCTATTAATCCTGCCGAGTTATCACCCGAACAGCGCGCGCAGCTACGTCTTCTCTATGCCCAGATCCAGCTCAGCTTTGGCGAGGCCGAACAAGCCATTGAAAGCTTGGCACAAATTAAACCGCAACAGCTCGATTTGGAAAATCAAATTAAACACCTTCAATCGCAAGCTTTTGCTTACTCACTAACAGGAAATCTACTCGAAGGCGCCAAATCCAGAATTGAGCTACACAGATTAATAACTTCACCTGCTGAGCTGGAAAAAAATCAAGCGGCTATTCTCGAAGCATTACGCCTATTGCCCGATTCAGACCTGCAAACCACTCAAACCGATACCCTAGCTGGCTGGATGTCTCTGGCTAATATTTTAAAATACATAAACCAGCCTGATTTTAATGCTCAAATAAATCAATGGCGCACAACTTTTCCGACACATCCTGCAAACCTAAGTTTCTTGGATCATCCTCAAGGCACGCAGGAAAACATACCGGGACAACCCAAAACAATTGCGTTATTGCTACCTGAATCAGGCACTTTTGCCCAGGCCGGCAAAGCCATCCGCGCAGGGTTTATGGCAGCTTACAATCATACGAACAGTCATTCGAAGCCCACCATTCGCTTTTACGATAGCGAACAATCGACACCCGTTACTTTATATAATCAGGCTGTATCGGAAGGAGCCCAATTAATCATAGGTCCGCTCGTTAAAGAACAGATCCAAAGCTTAGCCGATACCGTCAGCTTTAACATACCGGTGTTGGCATTAAATCATATTCCAGGCCTGCAAAAGAATCAGCTCTACCAGTTTAGTCTCAGCCCGCTGGATGACACCGAACAAATTGCCCATAAAGCAAGGGAAGACGGCCATCAAAAAGCACTGCTGCTGATCCCTGATAATTCATCAGGTAAACGCACCGCAAATTATTTAAAGGAAGACTGGCAAAACCTGGACGGCATCCTACTGGAAACACAAACCTATAATCCCAAAGAAACCGACTTTTCATCCCCCATTCAAAAGCTGCTCAACTTGGATGAAAGCGAACAACGTTATAATAAAATCCTTACACTGATACCTGGCATAAAATACACGCCTCGAAGACGGCAGGATGTTGATGCTATTTTACTAAGCGCCTATAGCGCAGAAGCTCGCTCCATTAATCCCCAGCTACAGTTTTACCAAGCAGGAGACCTCCCCGTTTACGCAATGCCTACGGTTTTCTCAGGCCAAGCCAACTCGGCATTGGATGCCGACCTGGATAAAATAACTTTTTGCGATATTCCCTGGTTGTTTAATAAATCTTATCAGGGAGAACTCGGAATGGACGCTCTAAAAGGAACCTGGACACAATTTCCCAGCTCCTATTTACGCCTGATTGCGATGGGTATTGACTCTTATAACCTGGCTGCACACTTAGGCAATCTGGAAGCCGACTCTTATTCCGGCGCAACCGGGAGCCTATCGCTAACCACCGACCAACGCATTAAGCGCAAGCTGATATGTGCCAAATTCATAGACGGACAACCTGAAATCAGCGGTTTTACTTCTGAGAACGCCGGCCCAACGCATGATAAAGTGCAACCGGACAATCATGCTGTTTACTAAACTCAAAACCAAAGCGGCACATTTAATTCGCGGCGAAAGCGCCGAGGAACAAGCTCACAGCTTCCTCATCAATAAAGGACTTAAACCGGTGTGCCGAAATTTCCGCTGCAAACAGGGCGAACTCGATTTGATAATGACCGACAAGCAGACATTGGTCATTATTGAAGTCCGGTTCCGCAAAACCGATAAATACGGCAGCGCAATTGAAAGCATCACCCGCGCCAAACAATCCCGGATCATTGCAGCGACACAGATGTATCTTGCCACCAGAAAGACAGATTGTCCTATCCGCTTTGACGTGGTCGCCATTTCAGGCAACGGACGGATAGACTGGATACAGAATGCTTTCTAAGCGGAGAGCTTGCATATAGCAAATATTCCGTTTTCCAATCCAAGAATAAACAGGTAAAAACCTTCATCCTACCGAACCCAAAAAGTGTCGCAGGCTTAAGTGATAGTCTTTATAATTGCCCGCTATGAGCCTACAAAATCGCATAATTAACCATTTTACAACCAGCATCCAAACCCAGCACGATACGCTCGCCAGTCTTAGCGAACTGATCGAGTTTGCCTCGCAACGGCTGGTCGCAACGTTGCTCAACGATAAAAAAATAATTGCTTGCGGCAATGGCCGCTCGGCGATTCTTGCCCAATTGCTGTCATCGGCAATGCTTAATCAATATGAGCGTGACCGCCCTTCATTACCCGCAATTGCCTTAACCACCGACACAACCACCATCACCGCGATAGCCAACGACTATCATTTTGATGATATTTTCGCCAAACAGCTCAGAGCCTTAGGACAGAGCGGCGATATATTGGTTGCTTATACCGATGGCAACAATTCAGCCAATATCGCCAAAGCCATTACCACCGCTCACGATAAAGATATTACCGTTATTGCGCTAACCGGTAATAATGGCGGCATGATTGCACCGTTACTTAATGAAACCGACATAGAAATTCGCGTGCCGTCAAACTCCAGCATACACATTCAAGAAACACAGGCATTGATTACCCACTGCTTGTGCGGCTTAATCGACCATCAATTGTTTGGCGGTTAATTCATGAAAAAACTCTTGCTACTGCTACTGGTACCAAGCCTTTTCATCACGGGATGTTCGGCGATTAAAACGGGTGGCGCGGAAATAACCGGCTTATCCTTATTGAATGACCGTCGCAGCCGCGATGCGATTCTGGCTGACGAAGCCATTGAAGATCATGCCAACGCCAAGCTGAATGCTTATTACGATTTACGCGAACAGTGCCATTTTAATATCACCGCTTACAATGGCGCGGTACTGGTCACTGGCGAAGCGCCCAAGGAAGAGTTTCGCGACAGGATCATCGATATCGTGCGCGTCATTCCCAAGGTAAAACTGGTACACGACAAGCTGGTGATAGACGATCCCAGCCCGCTAAATTTTCGCGCCAATGATGCGCTGATTACCGGCAAGGTAAAAACTGCATTGACACAAATACCTGGATTCGATGCTTCTTGGATAAAAGTCGTTACCGAACGAAGAACAGTTTACCTGATGGGCTTGATACATAGAAATGAGGGCGCTGCCACCATCGAGGCGGCCAGGCGTCAATCCGACATTAAACAAATCATCACGGTTTTTGAATACATTGACTAATATTGCTGCATTACCTGCCGATTTCCTAAATCTGTTAGCTAAGATTTTTACCCCTCAAGACATTCTGACTGCGCCTGAAGACTGCTGGACTTACGGCTACGACAATAGCCGTCGCCACGTATTGCCTCAAGCCGTGGTATTCCCGACCACGCATGAACAAGTGGTCAGCGTCGTCAATGCCTGCAACCAATTCAATGTTGCCCTGACCACCCGCGGCCGCGGCACCGGCACGACCGGCGCGACCACCCCGCTAAAAGGCGGACTGATTGTGTCGCTGGAACGCATGAACAAACTGGTCGAGTTCTCACCCGATAATCGCTACATCATTGTAGAACCGGGCATGACCAACCAGCAGGTACAGGACATCGCCAAAGAAAGAGGCTTTTTCTGGCCGCCCGACCCAACCAGCGCCGCCTTTTGTAGCGTTGGCGGCAATCTGGCCTATAACTCCGCAGGCCCCAGAGCCGTCAAATATGGTACGCCCAGAGAAAATACCTTAGGGCTACGCGCTGTGACCGGCGCGGGCAAGGAAATTCGCGTCGGCGTTCATACCAGCAAAGGCGTGGTAGGTTATGACCTGACCCGGCTGATACTCGGCTCGGAAGGCACACTGGCAATTATTACCCAAGCCACACTAAAACTAACACCACTGCCGGAAGCGACCAAGACTCTCAGGGCCATATACAACTCGGTTTTTGATGCGGCCAAAGCGGTTTCGGCGATCATGTCTCAACCGGTCATACCTTGCGCGCTGGAATTCATCGACGGCAATGCAATCAACATGATTCGGCCATATTCAGAATCCGACTTGCCCGCACACGCAGGCGCCATGCTAATGATCGAAGTCGATGGGCAACGGGAAGGTCTTGATACAGCGGCCGAGAAAGTGGCTAGCGCCGCCAGGAATGGCGGCCTTTTAGACATTAGACTGGCCCAGACTGAAGCCGAAGTTAAAGCACTCTGGCAAACCCGAAAAGCACTATCCCCGGCATTGCGCAAGGTAGCCCCTAAAAAAATCAATGAAGACGTAGTGGTTCCGGTTACTGAAATTCCGGCATTAATAGCTGGATTAGGGGATCTATCGAAAAAATACGACCTCGCCATTATCAACTTCGGTCATGCAGGCAATGGCAATATTCATGTGAATTTATTGCTTGATCCGGATGAACCTGAACAAGGTAAAAAAGCTCACGCTTGCCTGGATGAAATTTTCTCTTTAGTGTTGGCGCTAAACGGCACATTGTCCGGCGAACATGGCGTCGGTCTGGAAAAACGGGATTTTGTCGATCGTGAACTGGATGCTAACTCTTTGGAATTAATGAGAAATATTAAGCGCCAATTCGACCCGAATGGGATATTGAACCCGGATAAGATGTTTCCGCTTGTATAACTAATAGAAGACGGATTTGAACGGATCTTGTTTTTTATCCTTGGGTATCTGTTCAATCCTTGTCATCCGTGCTTTATTTTTCAGCCTTTTCGTATAACTCACTACTGCCGTCCATATCGTCGGTCTGGCTGTATAACAATGGCTGCCCCTGATTAAGCGTTGCAGCTGTAACCACTTTGCAAACGGCGATTTTATGATCTCCCGCATCGGCAAAATGGCTGACCTGACAATCGAAATACGCCAAACTTTCAGATAGAACCGGTGCGCCGGTTTGGGCGACCTGCCACTGAAACCCCGACATTTTATCTGGCACGGATCGACCGAAATGCTCAGCTATCGCAAATTGATCCTGCCTCAGCACATTAACCGTACATACCTTACTTTCTTGCAACAACTGGTAGGAATAATGCTGAGGATTAATGCTGATTGCCAGCAACAAAGGATCGAAAGATACCTGCATCACCCAAGCCGCAGTAAAAACATTTTGACGTTCGCCGACACCAACGCCGATTGCATAGACGCCATGGCTGATTTGTTTGACCAATGTCTCTATATTTTCAATCATATTAATGCACCAGCTTAATACGCATCGATAAATCGACGGCCCTGACATTCTTGGTTAACGAGCCAATAGAAATATAATCGACGCCTGTTTCTGCGACAGCCCTGATATTATCCAGACTGATATTGCCGGAAGCTTCCAGCTCTATACCGGCGTTCAATTTGACCGCATCGACCATATCGTCAAGGCTGAAATTATCCAGCATGATCCGGTCAGGCTTTGCAGCAACAGCTTCCAAAAATTCATGCATCGATTCGACTTCCACTTCCACCGGAACCGAACTCAATTCTCGTGCCGACCGGATTGCGTTAGCTATGGAGCCGGCAGCGATGATGTGGTTTTCCTTAATCAAGACTCCGTCATATAAGCCAATCCGATGGTTATAACAGCCACCGCAGGCTACCGCATATTTTTGCGCGTTTCTGAGGCCCGGAATGGTTTTGCGGGTATCCAGCACTTTACAACCTGTACCGGAAACCGCATCGGCATATTGCCTGGCAACAGTTGCAGTTGCAGACAAAGTTTGCAGTAAATTCAATGCAGTGCGTTCTCCGGTCAGAAGACCTCTTGCTGGACCGCTGAGCTTGCATAAAAGTGTGTTTTTATCGACTGATTCGCCTTCAGCAATTAACCAATCAATATTAATATTTGAATCCAAATGCTTAAAGATCGCATCGAACCAGGCTTGCCCGCAGAGCACCATATCCTCCCTAGTAATAACTTCGACTTCAGCCGCCGTAGACTCAGGAATGATGGCTGCGGTGATGTCCCCCGAACCAATGTCTTCTTCAAGGAAATGTTTAATATCTACCATTTTCAAATGTTCTATCATAAGCTCATCAGTTCCGAAAGCACTCGCTCGGTAATCCTTTTATTACCAATCTTAACAATGGCCGCGAGTCCTTTGCGCAGTTTTTCTGCCAACTCGTCAGCTTGAATTTCAAATATCTTTGCCCCGTTTTTACCGACAAAAAGCATAGTTTCAGTGCCTGCATCTTTCCAAAGCAGCTTGCCCCATTGCCTTCCTGATTCTGAAACGAATTCAACCCAGCTTTCTTCGGCAAGACTTCCGGCCTGCTCCGAGCTATCATCCACTATCGTTTCGCTTTTTATTTTTGTATCTTGGACAGTTACTGAATCGGCAGCCGGCTTTCCCTTTCTATCCATCAGAATAATATGCCATACGGCAAGATCTTTAAAAAAGCGCGCCTGAGCAGATTTATCGTATGAAATTTGTTTCAAGCCGTTCCTTAATTCTGCAATCAATCCCGGCAACAACTTCAATATCTGTTTTCTTTCATTATCATCAACCGGAGGCATAACACTTGTAATAAGATCATCCATCGCCTGCACAGACTTTTTCCACTGATCGTCTTCTCGTGAATAAGCGTCCGACAACACCTCAAACCAAACATCATGTAAAAAATCACCTATCGCGGCTGGCACAGCTTTACCCATAATGCTATTGTCGATGGCTTTCAGAACTATTTTTCTGGTCGAATCTGTTGCTTGTTTATTGATCATAAACTGCTTGGCGTTTTCCTCTATATGCTGACTAAGCTGTTTTTGCTTGTTTAAATAATTCGAGAATTCATCCGCTTCCATCTTCCAAACGGAAAGCTCAAACCCACCATCCCTGGTCATTTTTTTAATTGCGGTTGTTATTGGCTCCTGAGTTAGCTGGTCATCATCATTCAAAAACATCCCTGCTTCAAACAAGTCATCAAGTAGTTGCCTGACAGGATGGCATTCGCTTGTAAAAATACTGTACTGCCTCAAAGAGACGGCTGCCAGCGGGATTTCCAACCGTAAAATAGCTTGCTTTACAGAGTCTTCCAGCAACTTATCCCGCTCTATTTCGCTAAAGATCAAAGCGACCAAATCAAGCAGGTCTTCATCATGTTTGGCCAAGATTTTGACATCAATACTAAAGCTTAGCTCCCCCAATTTTTTAAGGACCTGCAACTTTAACGGCTGTTTTTTTGCTCTCGGGCCTGAGTCATTGTCAGACAACTGAATATCTCGCAACGCATTTTCTATTTCAGAATATTCGTAAAATGCAGTCCCGCTAGATGAAATTAAATCATAAACAGAAGGAAAATGAGCCAAACGCCATCGCTCCAACTTTTTCTGTAACAGTTCAAACGCCGCACTTGGCTGCTCAGGACTGGCATAAGTTGGCTCCCCCCTACTCTTGATATCTTCCACTACGTACAGTGAAGCCGGACTGGCTGTTTTACACTGTTTGATTACTTCGCGGTAAATAAACCCCAGCTGAGCAAAGACATTAGCTTCAAATGTTTTATACAGTGCAATCCGAGCATTTGTATTTAGTTTCAGCGAATTAACCACATCAACCAAGGCCCGAACCAATTTTTCCGGAAATACCGGATTTTGACTGTCAGAGATAACTTGTTTACCGTGCTGAATTGCAAGAAGCTTATTTAGACTGGCCAATTCTTCGTAAAATGATTGCTCACAATGACGAATAATCAGTGTAATAGCATGATTCTCTTTTACCGTATCATCATTGACTAGCGATACTTTAGAGAAATCTAATTGCTCTCTTTGGCTAGTTGTTGTTTGGTAACTGCTGTCAAAAATTTCGTTAACTTTTAATAAGTAATTTTGCTTAATATCTTTCCGAACTAAACGAAGATATTCCAGCAATTTTATATATTGATCTTTACTTGTTTTTTCTCGGTTCTTGCTCAACTGCAAGCCAAACTCAAGATCAATATGCTGGCAACAATCATCAACCGATTGCTCAAAATACTGGAAAAAAATCGCCCTAATTTTACTTAAAGTCTCAGCTTCATTCGATTTACCCAAACCCGAATTTATTTGTTGCTGGTTATCCATTGCAATGTATCTGTTGTCATTTGAAAATAAGTTATTCATAGCCTAGCTCCCTAATAGCATTTTGACTAATAATAGGGGCATTTATCTTGAATACTGTGTTTTGTTTCCGTTTTTTTACTTCTTTAATTAGCTCATGAAAATAAACCAGCATTGGTTAACCGATATTACCCGAATCCCTTCACCCAACTCTGACGAAAGACCAGACCCTGAGGATATTTCATTACTGGTTATTCACTGCATCAGTCTCCCACCCGGCGAATTCGGCAATCATTATATAGACCAGTTGTTTTGCAATCAGCTTAATCTTAATGAACATCCCTATTTCAAAGATATTTATCAACTTACCGTTTCTGCACATTTACTGATTAAGCGTGATGGAAGCTGCGCTCAATATGTACCGTTTGACAAACGCGCATGGCACGCAGGGAAATCAATATATGAAGGCCGGGAACGGTGTAATGATTTTTCTATTGGTATAGAACTTGAAGGCACTGAACTTGTCGACTATACAGATCAACAATATGCACAGCTCGCTAAAGTAGTTCGCATTTTGTTTGAAGCTTATCCTAAACTATCGACACAACGCATTACCGGGCATAGCGATATTGCGCCTGGACGAAAAACTGATCCGGGCTCATCTTTTGATTGGCAAAGGCTCTTAGGGCTGTTGAAATAGCCTTGTCCATAAACGGCTTTTATTCACCACGAAGACACGAAGTTTATTTCTTCGTGTCTTCGTGGTGATAGTCTTTTAATTTTTTAAACCGGCTCTTTCGAATGCCCCAAACCGAATGACTCCGCCAGCATTAACATCACGCCTAACGTAATAGCTGAGTCTGCAATATTGAAAGCGGGCCAGTGCCAAGACTCATAATAAACATCAAGAAAATCGATCACATAACCGTAAGCCAGCCGATCAATCAAGTTACCGACAGCACCGCCCAGAACCAGTGCCAAAGCCACGGCCAACAAAGTTTCGTGTTGCTTTAGCCGAGTCAGCCAAACCGCAATGACCGCACTAATGACTACTGCCAAGCCGGCAAAAAACCAT
>CAZJOY010000152.1:0-10486 GCA_964547705.1 uncultured Methylobacter sp.
AACGACACGCTGTAATATAAGGGGTTTTTCTCGCTGGATATAACTGCGATACTTCGGGTGGCTTGGGTATCCGGCGAGTATAACTTAACAATGGGTTAATCAGAAGAACTTGTTATGACAAGATTAACGGAAGAAGTGCCATTTGAAATGGCCGGTATGCGATTAGATCAGGTGCTTGCGGAACTATTTGCAGATTATTCACGTAGTAAACTGCAAGGCTGGGTCAAATCAGGGCGCGTGCTGGTCAACGGGTTGACGCTTAAGCCCCGGGACAAACTGCTTGGGGGCGAAACGATAGAGTTGGATGCCGAGGCGGAAATAGTTATAACCGCTGAACCGGAGTCGATTCCGCTGGAAATTATTTTTGAAGATGAAAGTCTGCTGATTGTGAATAAACCGGCAGGCTTGGTTGTGCATCCGGCGGTAGGAAATTGGAACGGTACGCTGTTAAATGCTCTGCTAAATCACGATTCCAGTTTGGAAACCTTGCCAAGAGCAGGCATTGTCCATCGAATCGACAAGGAAACCAGTGGCTTGTTGATGATTGCAAAAACTTTGCAAGCTCATAACAGTCTGACGCAGCAGTTACAGGATCGGGATATTAATCGTGAATATCTGGCGATTACCCGTGGTCGTATGACGGCCGGCGGTACAGTCGATGAGCCTATCGGCAGACACCCGACCGACCGAAAGCGCTATGCAGTCAGGGAAAACGGCAAGCATGCGGTGACTCATTATCGGGTTGGCCAGCGTTTTACCCGTCATACATTGGTTCAAGTTAAGCTGGAAACCGGCCGAACCCATCAAATCAGGGTGCACATGGCGCATATCCGTTTTCCGCTATTGGGCGATCAGGTTTATGGCGGACGCTTTCAAATGCCGCCCGATTGCAGCGAAAAGTTGGAAAAAGAATTACGCAGTTTTAAGCGCCAAGCTTTGCATGCGGCAAAGTTGGGTCTAGTACATCCCGTTACCGATGAATACCTCGAGTGGGAGCAGCCGATGCCTGACGATATGGCCCGGTTGCTGCAAGCATTGGCAGAAAATGAGCGGGATTAAAGCTGAGTTGAGCAGCTTGCCTGCTCAAACGAAACTTATGCTCTCTGGGTATAAGCATTGGCTGACTCCGGATTGGCCCGCTCCGGCCAATATTCATGCGGCAACTACGTTGCGCACCGGCGGAGTCAGTTGCGGCGCTTACATGAGTCTTAACCCGGCTATGCATGTCGGCGATGACGTTGATAAGGTCAATCGAAACCGTCAGACTATTAAAGACTTGCTGGAGCTGCCTGGAGATCCGGTTTGGCTGGATCAAATCCACAGTAATCGAGCGGTACAGGCAGTAACAACCGAACCTTTGCAACAAGCCGATGCCAGTTATACGGCAGAGTCAGGCGTTGTCTGCGCAGTGTTGACGGCGGATTGTTTGCCGGTGCTGGTTTGCTCAACTGACGGAAGCCAAGTGGCTGCCATTCATGCGGGTTGGCGGGGTTTGCTGGCAGGAGTGATCGGCAATACGCTGACTGCAATGAAACATAGCGATTTTTTGGTATGGCTGGGCCCTGCAATTGGTCCGGATTGCTTTGAGGTAGGCGCTGAAGTGCGGGATGCTTTTTTGGAAAAATCGCTGGCTTTCATAACAGCTTTCAAACAGCAAAGCGACGATAAATGGCTGGCGGATATTTATCAGTTGGCCCGAATTGATCTGGCTGCGCTGGGCATCGAGAAAGTTTATGGCGGCGGTTTTTGTACCGTCACCGAACATCAGCGTTTTTATTCTTATCGCCGGGATAAAGAAACAGGGCGTATGGCTACGCTAATTTGGAGAGCATAAAGTAGTGGATTTACTGATATTAATTATCATCTTTACCGCAGTCGGCGGTGTATTAAGCGTTATGGCGGCGGCAATTTTTTTACTGTTGCCGGATCATCGCAGAAATGCGGTGTTACCTCACGGGATCAGTTTTGCGATTGGCGCATTATTGGCCGTTGCCTTTTGGGGGTTGATTCCCGAGGCATTTTCAGCAATTAAACCGGAACAATTCCAATCGTTATCCGGAACAATCTTGGCGGGTGTGCTCGGTTTTTTTGTGCTGGAAAAACTGTTGATTTGGCGGCATTGCCATTCCGGCAATTGCGAAGCGCATGGCGATGAAGATGATCACGGGCATAGTCACAGCCACAGTCACGGCATGGCTAAGTCGGCCGGTGCATTGATCATTCTCGGCGACGGCATCCACAATTTCGTCGATGGGGTTTTAATCGCGGCAGCGTTTTTGACCGATGTACAATTGGGCATAGTCACAAGCTTGGCCGTTGCCGCGCATGAGATTCCACAGGAAGTGGGTGATTTTGCTATTTTGCTGCACAGCGGTTACTCCAAAAGCAAAGCGCTTTTTTACAATATGCTCGCCAGTTTAACGACGGTTTTGGGCGGCGTATTAGCTTATTTCGGGTTGGAAGATTTGCATGACAAGCTTCCGTATTTTCTGGCGTTGGCGGCCTCAAGCTTTATCTATATCGCGGTGGCCGACTTGATACCGTCACTCCATAAAAAAACCGACATGAAAACATCATTGCAACAGATTGCTTTGATTGCTATGGGCGTGTTGTTGATCTGTTCGTTGCACGGTATCGCGCATAATATTGAGCCTTAGGCGGTTAGCTTAAGCAGATTATGGGGATAGGGCGAGTTGTCTGGTAAAACCGAAAAATTTCGATGTCTTAATGCTGTTAGCTTTGGCGAGTATAGGCGACTTGCAATACCACGTTTCTGATGCTGTTGGCCCATATAAGTTCGTGAATATCAAATTCATTCGCGCTTTGCTTGTCGTCGCTGTCTAGCTTGATGCCCAGCTTGCTAAGCTTGAAATGGGACTTGTCAATGCTCAACAATTTGGCAGGAACTTCGAGATACTCGACCAACGTATTCAGATAGACATCAGGGTTAGCCAGGCTTCTTACTCGAAATTCGTAAGAGACATTGTCAGGATTAAAAAGTTGATTAGCCATGCGCGACGTCATCTCCTGCTTGGTCAGCGTTACTACGCGACTGAACAGGTAGTTTCTTAGTGCGGTACTTAGTTCTTCAATGCTGGCGCAAGGTGTATGAATTTTGTGCGAGGAGAAATTGACTGCCTGCTGTGGTACGTCATGAATAACCATGTCTCCCTGCATGCTCATGCCCAACGTGTGCTTTTCGGTTTTACATACAGTTAACAGGGCATACACTACGGGAACTTGATATTTACTATGGGTGCGTAAATAGGCATCCACATCGGGATCGGTACTGAACAGTTTGTCGATGTCTTTGCTGAGCACGAACAGAGTGTTGACGAGCGGATCCGCAATAAATGCATCTTTGTTCAAGTCGATGGGTGGGGGGATCTCATCGGCAATCTGGAGCACATGTTTATACAAGGCCTGCACATGTCCTCTTAACTTATGAGAGTAGTCATCTACGGCTCGCATTTTACTGTTCGAGGCATCAACGAAGCTTTCGATAATTTGCCGGTCTTCCTCCGTCTGTTGCTCTTCCTCGTGGATATAATCACTCAGACCGCTGACCAGCTCTTGCAAGTGGCGTATTTGATCGTCGAAAAAAGTTCTAAGACTTAAGGCTTCATGTGATCGTCTATTTTCGCTCATGATTGGCTCTTTCCGTACCGAGGTTTTTAGCGTCGATAATTTTGTTTTTGGTCTCTTCCAAGCATTTTATGCAAGTTCGATTTCTAGAAGGTGAAGAAGCAGAAGGGTTGGTCGCCATTCATATCGCCATATCATTGGACAACAGTTTCGCGCTGTCTGATGATATGGCAATAGGTACAGTCAGAATTCATCATTCTACTTGGAGCATAACGCCTTGCCCGACGGTAAAGTAAAAGCTTGATGTTCCTATGATGAGCATTTATAGGCTACAAGTTTAGGTTACTACATCAGGTGCAGTTCTGCCTGTGCGTTTTTTGACCTCACAAAATTGTTCTGCAAGGTTAATCAACTCCGCAAGGGCCACTTGAGCGTCTTGATCATGTCTGGAGGCGTCTGCTTCAAAACGTTCTAAATAAATTCTTAAGGTTGCACCGACGGTTCCGGTTCCGGACAAGCGAAAAATAATGCGGGAACCGTTGTCAAAACCGATGCGTATACCCTGTTTACTGCTGATGCTTCCATCTACTGAATCCTCATAGCTGAATTCATCGGCATATTTAACTTTATATTCACCGAAAGTTTGGCCTGGCAATGCGCATAACTGATTGACCAAGTGTTCGACAATACCGTTGGCGATATCCATTTCTACGGCTTCATAGTCGTGCCTGCAATAAATATCTCGGCCGAATTTTTGCCAGTGCTCATGCACAATGTCGGCAACAGGCTGACGTTTTTTGGCGATTAAATTCAGCCAGAACAATACTGCCCACAAGCCATCTTTTTCTCGTACATGATCCGAACCGGTACCGAAGCTTTCTTCACCGCACAGGGTAATTTTTCCGGCATCCAAAAGATTGCCGAAGAATTTCCAGCCGGTCGGTGTTTCATAGCATGGAATATTGTAACGGGCTGCGACACGGTCAACCGCTTGGCTAGTCGGCATTGATCGAGCCACGCCACGCAAACCCTCAGTATAAGCAGGGATTAAGTGCGCATTAGCTGCCATAATCGCCAAGCTGTCGCTGGGCGTTACGAAAATATTACTTCCGGTAATCATGTTGCGGTCGCCGTCGCCATCTGATGCAGCACCAAAAACTGGGGCGGCTGAGTTGAACATACGCTCGGCCAATTCATGGGCATGTGCCAAATTGGGATCGGGATGATGGCCGCCAAAATCTTCCAGAGGTTCGGCATTAATGACCGAGTCCGGCGTTGCACCCAATATGTCTACCAGTATTCTTTTTGCATAAGGGCCGGTAATGGCGTGCATTGCATCAAAGAGCAGCGTGATATAACCGGAGCCAATGCTTTGCTTTAGCAAATTGAAATCGAAAATAGACTGCATTAGTTCGGCATAATCGGCCACCGGATCAACGATAGTCACATTAAGTCCGTTTATTTGGTAAGTGCCGATGCAATCCAGGTCTATATCGTCGATATGGGCTGTTTTATAGCAATCGATACTCAGACTGCGCTGAAAAAATGCGTTGGTGTATTTTTCCGGGGCAGGGCCGCCGTTACCGACATTATATTTAATACCGAAATCTTCCTCAGGGCCACCGGGATTATGGCTGGCGGATAGAATCAGTCCTCCGAACGCATTATTTTTTCTAATGAGATGTGATGCTGCCGGGGTAGACAGGAGCCCGCCTTGACCTATAATAAGTTCGCCGAAACCGTTGGCCGCGGCCATCTTGATGATGGTTTGTATGGCCGGTCTATTAAAGTAGCGTCCATCTCCGCCTAGTACCAGTGATTTTCCGGTAAAATCATGTAACGAATCGAAAATTGATTGAACAAAATTTTCCAGGTAACCGGGGTGTTGAAATACTTTGACTTTTTTTCTAAGACCGGAGGTGCCAGGATTTTGGTCGTTGTATGGATGCGTTGTGATAATTTCTATTTGCATGCGGGATCCTTTAATTCGACAATTAACCTGGTGACTAAAGTACACCAAAATTCTTAACTAGTGTAGATCATTTATGTCGCGAATTTATTTATTGCTGTGTTTTAGTTTGTTTTCTTTTTCGGTCATTGCAGATGACGATGTCTGGCTTTTGGTAGACACGAAAGCGCTGACTATTGAGGTAAAAAAAGGTAAGCAAACGGTTGATACCATAAATGATATTGCCATTGGTCGAGGTGGCGCCGGATTTAAAAGCCATCAGGGCGATAACATTACGCCTTTTGGAGATTACAGAATAGGTTGGGTTGGCGAGAGTAGTTCTTTCCGAAAGTTCTTCGGTTTAACTTATCCGTCTGCTGAAGATGCTCAAAAAGCCTTGGAGCAGGGAGTTATCAACCAAGTAACTTATAATAGTATTATAAGTGCTCATAGGGCTCATCAGGTGCCGCCGCAAAATACGCCTTTAGG
This sequence comes from uncultured Methylobacter sp., assembly GCA_964547705.1. GTDB lineage: Bacteria > Pseudomonadota > Gammaproteobacteria > Methylococcales > Methylomonadaceae > Methylobacter_A. Next base: position 6,023 of record CAZJOY010000152.1, read on the forward strand.
CGGGCGAATCGGCATTCATGGTCTAGGACGAGCGGATGAAAAAATTCATAAATCAATGAATTGGACGCATGGATGTATTGCGTTAACTAACGGGCAGATTGACCATTTGAGTCAATGGTTGGATAAAGGAACAGTCGTAAAAATAAAATAAAACTGGAAAATAATTTAAAAACAGTGCAGAATTAAAGCTAGTAAGCGTTTTTTGTTGTAATCACTTTAAGTAAGAAGGAAAAATAATATGAAAAAAGTAATGAAATTATCAATGGTTGCTTTGGTTGCTAGCTTGGCTGTTGGTTGCGCAAGCACTTCAGACGTAGAAAACCTGCAATCACAAGTTGATGGCTTGAAAACTTCAGTTGCTCAAGCATCTGCTGATGCTGCTAGTGCAAAAAGCGCTGCTGATTCTGCTTCTGCTCAAGCCGCTTCTGCTGAAGCCGCTGCTAACCGTGCAGCTCAATACGCTCAAGACACAAACAGCAAATTGGACAGCATGTTCAAAAAATCAATGCTGAAATAAATCATCACTGATTTAAAAATTAAAAGGCCCGGTGGGATTTCCACCGGGCTTTTTTTTTGAGCAGATGATTCAGTCGATTTGAATTCACGCCATGCTTAGCCATGGTAGAATAAAACCTTTTTGAATTCATCATATTTCATGCGTTTAATTAGAGGATTATCTCACTTAGAGCCGTTAAAAAACGGCTGCGTACTGACGATTGGGAATTTTGACGGTTTGCATTTAGGCCATAACGCCGTAATAAATAAGCTTGCAGAGCGTGGTAAAGCGTTGGCTTTGCCGGTTATTGCGATGACTTTTGAGCCTCAGCCTCTGGAATATTTTTTAGGTGAAAATGCACCTTCCCGTCTGATGCGTTTGCGCGAGAAAGTAATCCGGTTTGCCAAATTGCCCGTTGATGAATTGTTAATAGTGCGATTTAATCAATATCTTGCTGATTATGATGCCGAGCAGTTTATTGAGGATTTTTTAATAAAAAAATTGAATGTAAAGCATTTGGTGGTTGGGGATGATTTTCATTTTGGTAAGGCCAGACGCGGCAATTTTGCGATGCTCAAGGACAAAGGTAAGATATTTGGCTTTGATGTAGAAGACACCGGCTCTTATCAAATAGCCGGGCTTCGGGTCAGCAGTACTTTGATCAGGGATGCGTTGGATAGCGGTAACTTGGCCTTGGCTGAAAAAATGCTTGGCCGCTGTTATTCTGTTTGCGGACGTGTGTCACATGGCGACAAACGCGGCAGGACCATCGGCTATCCGACCGCCAACATACAAATGTTTAGAAAAAATACTCCTGTGAATGGGGTGTTTGCGGTGACTATGACCGGTATCGATGATCGTGAGTTTGAAGGCGTTGCGAACGTAGGCACCCGGCCTACGGTTGATGGCGGTTCCAAGGTTATATTGGAAGTGCATTTATTTGATTTCGATAAAGAGATTTACGGGCATTATGTGGAAGTGCATTTCAAACAAAAGATCAGGGATGAAATGCGTTTTCAGTCATTGGATGAGCTTAAAACCCAAATTGTAAAAGATGTGGCTGAAGCCAAAGCCGCACTTTGCAGCAGACATACCATCCCTGATGATCGTCGCGCCGGTTCCTGAGCGGTCTGCGGTATACACACTATCCCTGATGATAAAGATTTTTGCCGAGTTTAATTGTTATGACAATGGATTATAAAAAAACACTGAATTTACCGAACACTGCGTTTCCGATGAAAGGCAATCTGGCCCAACGTGAGCCGGAGCGCTTGAAAAAATGGAACGAAGCGGACTTGTATAACAAAATCAGGCAGGAGTTTGCCGGAAGACCGAAGTTTATTCTGCATGACGGCCCTCCATACGCTAACGGCGAAATTCATATCGGCCATGCAGTCAATAAGGTGTTGAAAGACATTATTGTTAAATCAAAATCGTTAGGCGGTTTCGATGCGCCTTATGTGCCGGGTTGGGATTGCCATGGTTTGCCGATTGAATTACAGGTAGAGAAGAAAATCGGCAAAGCGGGCGTTAAAGTATCGCCCGCTGTGTTCCGCAAAGCTTGCCGCGAATATGCCGGAAAACAAGTCAATATACAAAAAGAAGCTTTTATCCGGCTGGGTATTTTAGGCGATTGGGATCATCCGTATTTAACGATGGATTTTGCGTTTGAAGCGGATATCGTGCGTTCGCTGGCCAAGATCAGCCAGAACGGTCATATAACAAAAGGCGCGAAACCCGTACATTGGTGTACCGATTGCGGTTCTGCGCTGGCGGAAGCGGAAGTCGAGTATGAAGACAAACATTCGCCTGCGGTCGATGTGCGTTTTCTGGTCGTTGATGAAGATGGATTTTTGGATAAATGCCATCATGTGCCTGAGCATGAGGGGTACGGGCCGTTGTCGGTGGTCATTTGGACAACCACTCCGTGGACACTGCCTGCAAACCAAGGCGTTGCATTAAACCCGGATTTGGAATACGCGGTAGTGCAATGCGAAAAAGACGGCGAAAAGGAGCGCTTGGTTGTTGCCGAAGCCCTGCTTAAAGATGCGATGCTGCGTTATGGCATCGAAAATTACCATGTCATTGCGTATTGCAAAGGCGCGGCCTTAGAGCATCAGTTATTGCGGCATCCTTTTTATAACAGGCAAGTGCCTATTATTCTGGGCGACCATGTCACTACCGAAGCCGGTACCGGAGCGGTACATACAGCGCCGGGCCACGGTCAGGACGACTATGTGGTCGGCTTGAAATACGGCTTGCCGGTTGATAATCCGGTCGGTAACGACGGCGTTTTTCTGCCGAGTACGGAAATCTTTGCCGGCGAGCATGTGTTCAACGCCAATGCCCATGTTCTGGAAGTATTGGAGCAAAAAGGCAAATTGCTGCATCACATCGCGATACTGCACAGCTATCCGCATTGCTGGCGGCATAAAACCCCGATTATTTTCAGAGCTACGCCGCAGTGGTTCATTTCGATGGATAAAAACAAGTTGCGCGAGCAGGCGCTTAATGAAGTCAAGCGCGTTGCCTGGATTCCCGAATGGGGTCAAGCGCGCATAGAAAGCATGATGGAAGGCCGTCCTGACTGGTGCGTTTCCCGTCAGCGTACCTGGGGTGTGCCAATCACGTTTTTTGTCCATAAAGAAACCGGCGAATTGCATCCGCGCACGGCTGAATTGGTCGAACAGGTAGCCCAGCGCATCGAGCAACAAGGCATAGATGCCTGGTTTGAGCTGGACGCAGCAGAATTGCTAGGCGATGAAGCCGGGCAATACGAGAAAATAAACGATACCCTGGATGTCTGGTTCGACTCCGGTGTTACCCATGCCTGCGTTTTGGAAAAGCGCGAACAGCTGCACTTTCCGGCCGATTTGTATCTGGAAGGCTCCGACCAGCATCGCGGCTGGTTCCAGTCGTCATTGCTGGCTTCGGTTGCGATGAACGAGGTTACGCCGTACAAGGCCGTGTTGACGCACGGTTTTACCGTCGATGCCGACGGCAAGAAAATGTCTAAGTCAAAAGGCAATGTAGTTGCACCGCAATCGGTCATGAAAGATTTGGGCGCGGATGTGTTGCGGTTATGGGTTGCATCGACCGATTATCGCGGCGAAATGTCCGTGTCGGATGAAATTCTCAGACGCACTTCGGACGGCTACCGGCGTTTAAGAAATACCGCGCGGTTTTTATTGTCTAATCTGGATGATTTCGATCCTGCGCAACATTCGGTAGACAGCAAAGATTTGCTAGCTCTGGATCGTTGGGTTATGGATAGGGCGTATACGTTGCAGGAAGAAGTCAAAGCCGCTTACGAAACTTATCAATTCCAGCATATCTATCAAAAAGTGCATCATTTTTGTGTAATTGATCTGGGCGGGTTTTATCTCGATATTATTAAAGACCGTCAATACACCGCCAAAGCCGGCGGTTTGGCGCGGCGTTCGGCGCAAACCGCGATGTATCATGTGCTTGAAGCCTTGACCCGCTGGCTGGCGCCTATTATCAGCTATACTGCCGATGAAATCTGGCAATACATGCCGGGTAAGCGCAGTGAATCGGTATTTTTGGAAACTTGGTATCAGGGCTTGGTCAAGCTGGATGACGATTCTGTTTTGAATCGAGAGTTCTGGCAAAAAGTCATGGCTGTTCGGGCCGCTGTCGGTAAGGAACTGGAAAAAAGCCGAGCCAAAGGCGAGATAGGCTCTTCGCTGAATGCGGAAATTGAACTGTACTGCAATGCCGAGTTTTCAGATGACTTAAGCCGGTTATCGGATGAACTGCGGTTTATCTTCATTACCTCCAACGCCTCGGTCATGGTTGAAAGCAATGCACCTGAAGAAGCTATTCAGACGGAAATAGAATGCGTTAAATTAAAAGTCGTCGTTTCCGAGCATGAAAAATGTGTGCGTTGTTGGCATCAACGGCCTGATGTAGGTCAACATGTAGAGCACCCCGAACTGTGCGGCCGT
>CAZJOY010000153.1:0-10451 GCA_964547705.1 uncultured Methylobacter sp.
AGCGATGGGCGTCAGTATCGATACGGTTATTGAAATCGTGGTGGAAGATGAGGAAATTGTAAAACGCATGGCGGGTAGAAGAGTGCATCTACAATCAGGACGTACTTATCATACTGAGTTTAATCCGCCTAAAGCTGAAGGTCTTGATGATGTGACCGGTGAGCCTTTGATTCAGCGCGATGACGATAAAGAAGAAACCGTGCGTAAACGGCTGAGTGTTTACCATGAACAGACTAAACCGTTGGTAGGCTATTATTCAGCGCCGGAGCAGCATATCAAATTCAGTTCGATAGCCGGTGTCGGCAGTGTCGATGAAATCACTAAAAAGGTCTTTGCTGTTTTAGGGGATTCGTAAGTTAGGTTGACGGCTATTGTGCCCATGCTATTGTTAGTCCAACATATTGGTGCGCCAAATGTTGGATTACAAAAGGTTGAAATGCAACCTGCGCAGTACGTCATTCAAAATGTTTCATGATCATTGGTGTTCAAATTTCAAAATAAAAGGTTTTAAAGTTAATGACGAAGAAAGTTGCAGTTTTACCGGCCGGTATATGTTTAGGCTATGTTGCCATGCTGTTGAGCCATACATCTATTTTAGTTGCACAGAAGGACGGATAAGATGACCAAACTATATAACGTTGCTGTGGTTGGTGCTACCGGTGCGGTAGGTGAAGCCATGTTGTCTATTCTGGAAGAGCGCGATTTTCCTGTTGGCGAGGTTTATGCTTTAGCCAGCAGCAGTTCAGTAGGCAAAAGAATCCCTTTTAAAGGAGGCTCTTTAGCCGTACAAGACTTGGCTACCTTTGATTTTTCAAAGGTTCAAATCGGTTTATTTTCACCTGGAGCATCGGTTTCTGCGGAATATGCGCCAAAGGCTGCCGCGGCCGGCTGTGTTGTGATTGATAACACCTCACAGTTTCGCTACGACGATGATATTCCTCTGGTGGTCCCTGAGGTTAATCCCGAAAAAATTGCCGATTATAAAAATCGCGGCATTATTGCTAACCCGAATTGTTCCACTATTCAAATGTTGGTGGCTTTAAAACCCATTTACGATGCGGTCGGGATTGAGCGGATCAACGTGTGCACCTATCAGGCTGTTTCCGGTACCGGTAAAGACGCCATAGAAGAGCTGGTTAAGCAAACGACCAGCCTGCTTAATATGCAGCCCATCATTACAAATGTCTACCCTAAACAGATTGCTTTTAACGTGTTGCCGCAAATTGATGTATTCATGGATAACGGTTACACCAAAGAGGAAATGAAGATGGTTTGGGAAACCCAAAAAATTCTGGGCGATGACAAGGTTTTGGTCAATGCAACCGCAGTGCGGGTTCCGGTTTTTTACGGACATTCCGAAGCAGTGCATATTGAAACCCGTGAAAAAATCGATGCAGCCACAGTAAGAGCGCTGCTTCAGAAAGCATCTGGTGTGACGCTTATGGATGAGCGTAGAGACGGTGGTTATCCAACAGCAGTGACCGAGTCGTCTGGGAATGATGATGTGTTTGTAGGCCGCATTCGGGAAGACATATCGCATCCCCGAGGAATTGATCTGTGGGTGGTGGGCGATAACGTTCGGAAAGGTGCCGCGCTTAACAGCGTGCAAATAGCAGAAGTGCTGGTAAAAAATTACATCTAGTCTAAGCTTGTCTACATATTTGACTGGATGCGGTAAGGAACTGTGGTAACTATTGTGAAGAAGGGCAAGGTGCGCAATTTAACTAAAACTTTAGCAGTTGTATCATTGCTGGCGCCGGCTAGCGGTCATACTTTAGGTGTTGGTGATATTAAATTGCACTCGGCCCTTAATCAAAATCTAAATGCTGAGATTGCGTTAACATTGTCTGGTGAGAGCCTGTCGGATATCAAGGTAAACTTGGCTCCGCCTGAGAAGTTTGATGAAGCAGGAGTATCTTGGACTTATTTTCTGTCGAAGATCAAACTTGAAACAGTTACTCATTCAAATGGTACTGCAATCATTAAACTGACTTCGAAGGAAGCTTTAAAAGAACCTTTTTTAGACTTTTTGCTCGAAGTAAGCTGGCCCAAAGGCAATTTATATCGTGAATTCACTGTATTGGTGGATCCTCCTTCAGTTTATAACCAAGCCACTATTCCTGTTTCAACCAATACAGACAACCCTGTGCAACCATCGGTTGTGGCTCCTCAACGCCAATCGCATGCTAATGGACAAAGTGCCGATGGTGAATATGGGCCAACACTTGCAAAGGATACGCTTTGGAGCGTGGCTGAACGTGCGAGAGGGCAGAACGACTTCTCTGTAGAGCAAATGATGATTGCGATTTATGAAGCAAATCCTCAGGCTTTCTATAAAGGGAATGTTTATGGACTCATGTCAGGGAAAATGTTGAAGATTCCTGAAAGAGAAGCGGTTCTAAAGCTATCCCGCAATCAGGCATTAGCAGAATTCAATCGGCATAAGAAAGCCTGGAGAAATCGTTCGGCTCCAGTTCCAGATCATGAGCAAATCGTAAAGGAAAAGCCTGTCCTGAGCAAAAAAGACGAAGGACCTGGTAATAATCAGTTAACTCTCGCCGCTCCTACTAAAGCGGCGGTTGCTGATCATGCCGTTGTAGCATCGGTGAACGAGCAGACAAGTACTGACAAGAAAGCAGGCGCAGCCTCAGTAATTTCAGAAGCTGCTGTCAAAGGTAAAGCTGAGGCCTCGCCTGTTGATAGTACTACTCGCAGCAAAATTGCTGAATTGGAAAAACAGCTGGCAATGATGCAGGAATTGATCGCTTTAAAAGATCAGCAGCTCGCAGCTTTACAAAATAAGTCTCAGGGAAATGCTTTTGTTCAAGAGCATACTACGCCGAGCGAGATCGTGGAAGTTAACAAGCCTGCTGACCAAGCGGCACCTGCTCCTCAATCGGCTGAGTTGGCGCCAGACGAAGTTGTTACACCAAAGCCCGCGGATCAAACGCTGCCCGCTCCTCAGCAATCTACTGTACAACCAGTTCAACCAGTTCAACCAGTTCAACCAGTTCAACCAGTTCAACCAGTTCAGCCAGTTCAGCCAGTTCAGCCAGTTCAGCCAGTTCAGCCAGTTCAACCGGCTACTCAGCCACAACCAGGGGTAAGTAGTGTACTCGATTCATACTATCTGAGTGTGGGGGGCGCTGGAGCGGCGATATTGACACTGCTTGGAGGGCTTTGGTGGCGGAAACGCAAAGTTGACGAAGAAACGAATACGGAAAGTATGTTCGCCTCTACCAACATCACTAAAGCGCCTGAAACCGATGAAAGTCTCTCTGTACCGGTTGTCGAAGATGGTGCGCTTCATGATGTGGGTACGGTAGGCGAAAGTTCTTTCTTAAGTGAATTTACACCCAGTGATTTTGATTCATTCGATACAGATCAGGGGGAAATTGATCCTATATCCGAGGCTGATGTTTATCTTGCTTACGGTCGTTATCAACAGGCTGAAGAATTAATACGACAAGCTATTAAAGATCAACCTAATCGTAATGAATGTAAGTTGAAGTTGCTGGAAATTTTTTATGCTAATGAAAATAAAGAGGCTTTTGAAGACTACGCGAATGAATTGGTAGCGGCGGGTAAACAGGGTGAGATCGAGTTTTGGGAAAAAGCGGCCGAGATGGGGCGTGAAATCTGTCCTGACTCGCCATTATTTTCTTTCGGAGAAGAACTGTTTCCAGTAGCTGACAGCACGCTCATTGAAGATAGTGATGAGGGGGTTATTGCTGGAGGTGTTAGTTTTATTAAAGAGAGTGCAAGTGTGGAAGGGGAGGCTTCCAAGTTGGCAGCCGATACTGATTTTGTTAAGGAAACATCTGAGGCAAAGAACAATGTACGAGATTCTGATTTAATTTTATCTGAGACCAACTCTTTTGTTGATGAGCAGCGAAATAACAAAGACATTGATTTCGATCTCAGTTCATTTTCAATGGATTCGGATGAAACGGAAGCGAGTAAGGTTGCTGCTGTTGCGGATAAATCCCCTGATATACAGATAGAAGAAATTGACTTCGATCTCAGTTCATTTTCAATGGCTTCGGACGAAGAGGAAGCGAGTAAGGCTACTGCTGCTGTTGCGGATAAAGCCCCGGATATACAGATAGAAGAAATTGATTTCGATCTCAGTTCATTTTCAATGGCTTCGGACGAAGCGGAAGCGAGTGAGGCTGTCACTGCTGTTGCGGATAAATCCTCTGATATACAGATAGAAGAAATTGACTTCGATCTCAGTTCATTTTCAATGGCTTCGGACGAAGAGGAAGCGAGTAAGGCTACTGCTGCTGTTGCGGATAAAGCCCCAGGTATACAGATAGAAGAAATTGATTTCGATCTCAGTTCATTTTCAATGGCTTCGGATGAAGCGGAAGCGAGTAAGGCTGCTGCTGTTGCGGATAAATCCCCTGGTATACAGATAGAAGAAATTGACTTTGATCTTGGCTCATTTTCAATGGACACCAAAGCTTCAGGCGAAGCCGGAAAAGAAGATTCTACTGTTTTCAGTTCTTTAACAAATACGCAGTTAGCGAATAAACAGCAGGAGCTTGAATCTTATGAGTTTAATCTTGGTTCCGATGATGTTAAAACAGAAAAAATCGAGGATTTTGATTTTAATGTCTTAGACGATAGTGAGAAGACGGATGTGCCTGCCTTTTCTTTGGATAAGACATTAGATTTTAATGATGATTTTGGCGACGATTTTGACTTTAACTTTGATCTGGACGTGCCTCTAGCCACAAGTGGCCAGTCTAATCAATATGATGAGTTTGGCGTTTCTGACCTTACCGATATGGACGAGTTGGAAACAAAGCTGGATTTGGCAAAGGCCTATGTCGATATGGGCGATGCAGATGCGGCTAAAGATATTGCTAAAGAAGTGCTTGAGCAAGGTACTGTTGAGCAAAAAAAGGCAGCCCAAGCGTTGCTGGACGAGTTGAAATAGTTGAAATAAAATCAAATTTTCCAAATCATAAAAAAAGCCCATAAAGGGCTTTTTTTATGAGCTTAGCATTTATCAATATTTTCCAAAATAGTTTCCTGGTGACATGTAAGGTTTAATACGCATTGTTGCAGCGTTGGAAAGTGCCGATGTGCATTTATATAATTATTGTTTAACAGGCAGCTTTCCAGTGCATTTGCTGACTGCTGAATATCAGTTAAGCCACAAAAACTTACCGAACCATTCAATTTGTGCACAATTTCTTGGGCATGGCCGTATTGCTTGTTTTCCAGTGCATCTTTGATGTTGATGATTTGCAGGGGGAGTTCCTCAAACAGCTTTTCAAAAAGGGTTCGGGTAAGACGCAGGTTGTTTTTAGTTTTAATCAGGATTATCCGAATATAACCGAGAGCTAAAGCTTTTGTTTGCCAAGCATCTATAATTTCATTCAACTGTTGTTCCGTTATGGGGCCAGTCAGCCTGTCATCAAATGCTATTGAATATTGTTGCCCGTGTTGGGGACTGATGTCTGACAGAGGAGTGATAGCAATGATCGGCGTTTTGCTATTTAGGCTAAGAGGATTTTTGATACGAGGGATAAGTTTTAAATGGTCTGCAGTTAGGTCAAGCAGTATCAGGCCGAATTGAGTTGATGCAATGCGTTGTAAAATATCCTCATATTGGGTAGCTACAATAATATTTTGATGTTGGTGATTCAATGAGGAATGGTTAATGCCAATGTCACCAGCGATTAATACAATAAATTGTTCATGTTGTTTTGTGTTCGATAACATTTCATTTCCCAATGGAATAATGTCGCTTTGATGAGGAATTGACATTGTCGGCAAAAACTTTCTTTATGTCATCTACTTAATAGCGGTTTCAGCCGTGATAGAAAGTTCATTTTTATTGTGTACAGTAAGGTGTCGGTTTTATGGCGGCCTTATTTTTAAATTGTAGTTCTTCGTATTTATTTCATCATGCGAGTCTTATAATTGACATTCTGGATAGTTAATTATTAACATTTACAAGTATTCCTATCTTATTCTTTTAAAAGGATGTTTTTTCTTGTATGATTTGATTTTTTATGATGTCGGTCAATGATAGCATTCAGCTGTTTGTTAGCGTTATCCATAGATGTAGATGGATAGCGGTCATAAATTAATGCGTTGTTTTATAAATACTATTGTTCTATGGTTTATAAATTGCTTAATTACCGATTAAAACTGAAGGGTTTGTAACATGGCTGAGCGTGGGCAAGAAGGCGGAGAAGCGAAAAGCTCTCCTAAAAAACTGATCATTATGATTGTCGCGGCAATCATTTTATTAGCAGCTGGCGGTGGCGCCACTTTCTTCCTTATGAAAGGGGACTCATCCAAAGGTGAAAAAGCTGAACATCATGAAGAGGCAGTTCATGCAGAAATGCTTTATTTTGATATGAGTAGTAAACCCATTGTTGTTGATTTTCCCCAAGGAGCAACAGCCCAACATGGACGGATTACGTTGTCTATATTGGTTGAAGGAGCTGAAACTATTGAGGTTCTGAAAAAGAATGAACCTATGATACGTAATAATCTGTTGATGTTAGTTGGGGCTCAGGACCCATCTAACTTGAATACGCGTGAAGGAAAGGAGATGTTAGGTAAAGCCATGCTGGATGATATTAGCGCGGTTGTAGTAAAAATGGCAGGAAAGGGGCAGGTTAAAGAGATATTTTTTACTTCATTTGTAATGCAATAACATGAGTGATTTACTCTCACAGGCAGAAATCGATGCTCTGCTAAATGGTGTCAGCGACGGGGATATTGAAACAGAGGATGAGTCCGATTTTTATCCTGAAGCAGGTACTGAAGAATTCTCTGAAAAAGGCATTGTCAGAGAGTACGACTTTGCAAGCCAGGAAAGAATTGTCCGCGGCCGTATGCCGACCCTGGAAATGGTTAACGAACGATTTGCAAGGTTTATTCGCATCTCGTTATTCAATTTTCTACGCCGGTCAGCAGAAATTTTTATATCTGGCATCCAAGTTCAAAAATTTTCCGAGTATATACAAGGCTTGCTGGTTCCGACCAATCTCACAATCGTTCGGTTTAACCCTTTACGCGGCAAGGCATTGATAGTTATCGACCCACGGCTTGTTTTTACCGTGGTGGATAATTTTTTCGGCGGTGCGGGGCAGTTTTATAATCAGACAGAAGGAAGAGAGTTTACGCCGACTGAAATGAGGGTAGTCCGAATTATCATCGATATGATTTTCAAGGACTTGAAAGAAGCCTGGAAGCCGGTGATGGAGCTCGATTTTGAATATGTAGGCGCAGAAATTAATCCGCGGTTTGCCAATATTATCGGGCCCGGAGAGATTATTGTGATCTCCACCATTCATGTTGAACTTGAAGGTGGCGGAGGCGACGTAAACATTGCTATGCCCTATGCAATGCTTGAACCAATTCGGGAGCTTTTGGATGCTATCAGTAGCGATAGTGGCGAGGTTGACGGCGGATGGCAGGATGCTTTACGCGCGGAAGTATTGAGAGCGGAAGTGCGTATAAATAGTCTTCTGGTGGAAAAAAGCATGACCATAAGAGACGTTATGCGGTTAAAAAAAGGTGATGTAATACCTATTGATATGCCGGAAACAGTGATTCTTAAAGCAGAGGGAATTCCTGTATTCGAGGGAAAGGTCGGTATATCGGATGGGAATTATGCAATACAGATTATTGATAAGGTAAAGATCTAAATCAACCTGATGGGTTGGTCATAACAATATTAAATTGAGAGATAAAATGAGCGAATATCCGGATACACCTGGGGAAGCGATTGATGATTTTGAGGCTGCCGCATTTCAGGAATTTAATGATCAGTTTGACGATAAAAGATCGTCTTCAGCCTCAAGCGATGAAATTAATCTTGATGTTATTCTGGACGTTCCCGTTACCATTTCCATGGAAATAGGCCGAACACAGATTAATATCAGGAATCTTTTACAATTAAATCAGGGCTCGGTTGTAGAGTTGGAGCGGTTCGCCGGGGAGCCGCTTGATGTATTAGTCAACGGCACACTGATTGCGCATGGTGAAGTGGTGGTGATCAATGATAAATTCGGTATTCGCTTAACCGATGTTATCAGCCCATCGGAACGGGTTAAAAGATTAGCCTGATGCCCGTGAAAAGAATCATCGCGTGGCTGGCGCTTTGTTGGTTGCCTGTCTGTTTTGCTGTGCCGGATGCCGACGCGCCGAAACAGACAGTCAGGACGATTTCTTCCGGAGACATACTTCATTGGGCCGCTGGTCTGTTGATAGTCTTGGCTATGTTTTTCTTCTGTGTGTGGGGGATGCGTAAGCTAAGCGGAATTTCCACCCATGGCTCAGAAAAAATGCGAGTGGTGGGCGCTGTATCGCTGGGTGTGCGGGAAAAAGTTATTTTGCTTCAGGTCGGAAGAAAGCAGCTTGTATTGGGTGTGACACCGGGACGTATAGACGCTTTGCATGTGCTGGAAGGTGAAGATTGTTTGAATAATAACGACTGCAGGGACGCAGGAGGTAGAGCAACGCAGGGAGCGGTTGCCGACGACTGCAGGGACGCAGGAGGTACGACCCCAAGGATGGGGGAGGTAGAATTGCGTCGGGAACAGCAATCGAGAGCAACGCAAGGAGCAGTTGCCGAGGAATCGCCATTTATCGGTAAGGACAGTAAATTTAGTGCAATTGTGAAGCAAGTGATGAAAGGGCAGTCTAATGGTTAAAAGTCTTTTGCCTCGCGTGCTGATTATCTGCATTGCGTTTTTGCTGATCGAAACACCCGCTTATGCAGCAGCAGGGATTGAAGCGGTCACTGTTACTACGGGCAAACAAGGTGCGCAGACTTATACGGTGACGATCCAGATTCTGGCGTTAATGACGTTGTTAACCGTATTGCCGTCGTTGTTGTTGACCATGACTTCATTTGTCCGGATCATGATTGTCCTAAGCTTACTCCGAACGGCTCTAGGAACCGGACAAGCGCCAAACAATCAAGTGCTGTTGGGGTTGTCGCTGTTTTTAACTATTTTCATCATGATGCCGGTTTTTGAGAAGGTGAATACCGAAGCCGTCCAGCCTTATCTGGAAAATAAAATCGATGTTAATGTCGCAATCGAGAAAGCTTCCGAACCATTCAGGCAATTTATGCTAAAACAGACCAGAGAATCCGATCTGGAATTATTTATCAGGATTTCCGGCAAGGCCGAACTGGAGTCAGCTGAAAACGTGCCGTTTTCATTATTGTTGCCGGCTTTTGTAACCAGTGAGCTAAAAACAGCGTTTCAAATAGGTTTCCTGATTTTCCTGCCTTTTTTAATCATCGACTTGGTGGTTGCCAGCGTATTGATGTCTATGGGTATGATGATGCTGTCGCCGATGATTATTTCCCTCCCGTTTAAAATAATGTTGTTTGTTCTCGCTGATGGCTGGTCTTTGATCATGGAAATGTTGGCAGCAAGTTTTTATGTTAGCTGATAGTGATTCAAGGTGAATTATGGTACCGGAAACAGTTTTCATGGTTGGACAGGAGGCAATGATCGTTGCCGTCAAGCTGACTGCGCCGGTATTGCTGCCGTCTTTGGTTGTAGGCTTGGTTATTGCGATGTTCCAGGCCGCGACTCAAATTAATGAGGCGACATTGACATTTGTCCCCAAGCTAATCGTCATAGGGGTTGTTTTGATGATTATGGGGCCTGCGATGCTGCAAATGTTCCTTGATTATTTTCAAGGATTGATTCGGGATATTCCGCATTTAATCGGTTGAACTTTGCCAGCAGCGATGTAGACAAAGGGCATAAGCAGGAGCAAAAGCTTTGAATTTTACTGAAGCGCAGATTCTCAGTCAGACGGCTTTATTTATATGGCCGTTAATGCGTATCGGGGCAATGTTTGTATCCGTGCCGTTGTTTAGCATTCAAGACGTACCGGCTCGAGTCAGATTGATTGTTTCGGTGGCAATAACGCTGGTCATTATGCCTTTGCTGCCGCCTATGCCGGATGTCGAAATGTTCAGCTATACCGGATTTATGGTGGCTATTGCTCAGGTTATGATCGGATTGACGAGTGGATTTATTCTACAGTTGGTTTTTGCGGCTGTTGTTTTTGCCGGTCAAAGTGTGGCTTTAAGTATGGGCTTGGGTTTTTCGACAATGGTCGATCCGCAAAGCGGTCAGCAGGTACCGGTCATTGCGCAGTTTTATACAATTATTACCACGCTAATTTTTATCAGTCTGGACGGGCATTTATTGTTGATACAAATGTTGCTGGATAGTTTTAAAACCTTACCTATTGGTGTCGATACGATCGGCTCGAACGGGATCTGGTCAATCTTGACATGGAGCAGCCGGATGTTCGCGGGCGGATTATTGTTGGCTATGCCTGTCGTTGCCAGTCTGTTGTTGATTAACATCATTTTTGGGGTAGCGGCCAGAGCGGCTCCGCAATTACAAATTTTTTCGGTCGGTTTTCCGGTAACGTTAATGTCGGGA
>CAZJOY010000154.1:0-10375 GCA_964547705.1 uncultured Methylobacter sp.
TTCAAATTCACTTTATTTCCGAAACTTCCACTGCTCAACCGATAACAAATAGTAACTGCTGTTTCCAGCGTATCAGTTATTACCTTTGTCATGTTGATACTGAGCGCAGATGCCATCGTAGCCAACAACGCAACGCCTGCTAATAAGCCATATTCTTGAGTTAAGAACAATCGATACATCAAGAAAAAGATAGGGAGTAAAAAAGCCGATACTGCGAAAGCATTCTTTTTTACGATTGCAATTTCGCCGATAGATTTAAACATAGCGGCTAAACCAGTTGGTTTTATTTTGACTTCACCAGCATTTATTTTCTTATATAAAAGCTCAGCGGCAGGAATTGCATCACGCTTTGGAGGGTGGCGAACAGAGAGATACTCATAGACCTTTCCATTTTTAAATAACGGCATAGCATTCGCTTCGACCCAGTAATGGTCACCGTTTTTACACCTGTTTTTTACCAAACCTTGCCAAGGTCTAAGCTGTTTTAAGGTCATCCATAAATCCTCATAAGCCGCCGCCGGCATATCAGGATGGCGCACAATATTATGCTCCGCACCAATCAGCTCATCACGTGTAAAACCACTGGTTTCAACAAATGCATCATTAACGTAGGTAATACGTCCCATCAAATCAGTTCTTGATACCAGAATGGTACCCTTTTTCAGAATGATCTCATTATTAGTTATCGGCATATTAATCTTCACGCTATATTACCTCTCAACAAATCATGCCAAATACATTTACCCATAACTGGACACTTTGAAATCATTAACTTTCATCCTGATCAACCAGCTCTTCCAGTTTCAACAATTTGTCCACATCAAGGAGCATTACCATGCGCTCATTAACCGATACCAGTCCGTTAATAAATTCGTTACTTACTTTAGTTCCAAAATCCGGAGCACTTTGAATTTCAGTCTTGTCTACACTGATTACGTCAGAGACAGAATCAACAACAACCCCCATTATGCGTGTTTTGTTACTGTCCCCGGTTTGCAACACGACAACAACCGTCAATGCTGTGTATTCGGCTTTGCTCAAATTAAACCTTTCTCTCAAATCGAGAATCGGCACAATAGAACCACGTAAGTTAACAACGCCTTTCTCATAGCAGGGAACATTAGGAATTCTGGAAACAGGCTCCCAACTTCGTATTTCTTGAACAGAAAGAATATCAACTCCATATTCTTCTTTACCTAAGGCAAAACTCAGATATTGCACAGCGTTATCCAAGTTCCTACTATAGTGATATTGATCTATATCTTTATTTTCAGCTTCTTGTTCCATATCTGCTTCTATATGTTGTGCTTTTATCTATGTATTAGCGAGTTGAAAAACGCACCAAACCAGGAACATCAAGAATCAGCGCAACAGAACCATCGCCCAAAATAGTCGCACCTGAAACGCCTTCCACTCGTCGGTAATTTGCTTCCAATGATTTAATAACAACCTGTTGTTGTCCCAATAACTCGTCTACGAGCAAACAACAAAGCTCACCCTGCCCCTCAACGACCACAAGGACTCCCTCTTTCGACTTCGTCGGATTACCGGAATGAACATTAAAGATTTTGCGCATTCTAATAACAGGTAAATACTCATTGCGTAAACGAAAAGTTTCTCCTTTACCCGCAACTTTGTTTAACATTCTCTCCGTAATGTTGATTGACTCAATGATCGAAACTAATGGCACAATATAAGTCTCATCACCCACAGCAACAGATTGGCCATCAAGAATCGCCAACGTCAACGGCAAATGGATTGCGATAGTTGTTCCCTTGCCCAATTCTGAGACAATCTCTATATTGCCGCCTAATGATTGGATATTTCTTCGTACGACATCCATTCCTACGCCACGCCCGGAAATATCGGTGATCTGTTCAGCTGTAGAAAAACCCGGCATAAAGATGAGTTCAAATATCTGCTTTTCAGTAAGAAGGTTATTTTCTTCAATTAACCCTTTTTCTATGGCCTTTGTTAGAAGTTTATCTTTATCTAATCCGCGTCCATCATCAATAATTTCTATAACGATGTGCCCACCACGATGATACGCTTTCAATTCTATAGTTCCCGTTTCAGGCTTACCCGCTGCAACTCTATCGGCAGGCATTTCTATACCATGATCTAAACTATTTCTGATTAAGTGAACTAATGGATCATTAATTAACTCAACAACGGCTTTATCAACTTCGGTATTTTCTCCGACAAGTTTCAGTGCGATTTTCTTATCTAATTTACTGCTGATATCATGTACTAAACGTGGAAAACGGCTAAAAACAAAACTAATAGGCAGCATTCGAATATTCATGACGCTTTGTTGTAAATCTCGAGTGTGCCGTTCTAATTGGGCAAGCCCTCTTTTAAGTTGGCCAACCTTATCCATACTAAAGTTTTCACCAACTAGACCTAACATAGATTGTGTAATTACGACTTCGCCAACCATATTGATCAAAGTATCGATTTTGTCAGTATCCACCCGAATCGAACTGGCTTTCGCCATGTTTTTCGCTGCTTCGTTATCAGAATCTTGAGAATCAGCCTTTTTAGCTTCTGTGACAGGTTTAGATTTGACCTCAACGGGCTTTGGAGCAGGGCTATCAGATACAACTATTGCGACGGGCTCAGGATCTGTTTTATTCACAACGGAAGATGGCTTTACGGCTCTAGCAAGAGGTTGAATATCCATCTCACAATCACCTTCAACCCAATTAAATATTTCCCTGATATCGTCACCGGAAATATCATCTCCAACAACTTTTAAATCCCAAGAAATATTGCATTCCTCTGGATCTAATTCATAAAAACCTGGAACATCCTGCACATTAACAGTGGTAGTTAATTCGCCTAGTTCATTTAATTCTCGGAATAGTCTTACTGGATCATTGCCGGTTTTAAGCAGATCCAAATAGGGACAAAAAGCTATCTTCCAACCCTGCTCTTCTAACTCAAAGGATTCTTCTTCATTAATATCGGAAGTATCGTTGATGGCAGTTTTTTCATTCACCGCTTCATGCTCAACCGAAAAGGCAGACACCTCCGCTGCGGAGCTACCGTTAAGCACAGACTCCAACGCGGCCTTATGTTTTGCTACGCTTGCATTATTGACATCATGTTCATTTTGTATAGCAGTTAACATCTCTCTGAGACAGTCAACCGACCCAAGCAAAACGTCTACTGCCGGCTGAGTTACCTTCCTTCGTCCATCCCGCATTTCATCAAGCAGTGTCTCCATAATGTGAGTGTAATCGGCAACAACGGTAAAACCAAAAGTTCCACTGCCGCCCTTTATCGAATGCGCTCCCCTGAAAATGGTATTGATTATTTCCGAATCAATATCTCCCATATCGAGAGTCAACAATCCTGACTCCATTGCTTCCAAGCCTTCGAAACATTCTTCAAAGAAGACTTGATGGAACTGTGACATATCAATAGACATAGACTTACCTGTGTGCGCCTAAATTCATTTAAACAAGATTAAAGTAACTCAAAAAACTCTCTTTATTGCCTTACCTGGATAAACACTTAAGCCATCCTAAATATTCAGAATAAAACCACATAAAACTGATGCATATTAATAGGCATAAAATTTCCTGCATGCGCTCAATACTCTTAGGCACGATCGCATCAATTAACCTAAAACTTTCAATAATGTTTTTAATAATTGATCAGGATTGAAGGGCTTAACCATCCATCCCGTTGCACCAGCGGCTTTGCCTTCTTGCTTTTTTTCGATTCCTGACTCAGTCGTCAGCATCAGCATGGGAATAAATTTATAATCGGGGAGTGCTCGTAAATCTCTAATTAAAGTGATTCCGTCTTTGTTTGGCATATTGACATCAGTTACTACACAATCAAACTTCCTTGCCTGCGCTTTCTCTAAAGCATCCACTCCATCCACTGCTTCTTCGACATCGTATCCAGCAGCTCTTAGAGTAAATGAAACCATTTTCCTCATTGAAGCTGAATCGTCAACTGCAAGAATACTTGCCATTGTTTTCTCCATTAATATCTAATTTTTAAAGCAAAATCTTATGTGAAGATACAACATCCTACGTTTAATTATTTAAGTATAGTCTAATTATTTTGTTGCATCATATTTCTAATCTAGAATCTTAATTTCTGCATTTTCATTGTAGCAAACAAAAAAACACCCCACTAGAGAAAATCCCTAGTGGGGTATATTTGGTGCCGATGGCCGGATTTGAACCGGCACAACTTTCGTTACCACCCCCTCAAGATGGCGTGTCTACCAATTTCACCACATCGGCTAAAACATGATTGTAAAGATACTACTTAATACACACTTTTTAATCGCTTTTCTGCAATGTATTGATTATATCGTAAACAATATTTATTACTTTTTTTCAACTGGCTGCTCAGTTCCGGTAACCGCCGGAGCGACAACAGGCACTTCTTCAGATTTCGGCTCAGTCACTGGAGAAATACTACCTGCTTCTTTTGCTCCGCCCACATCAGGAATACCAAGCGCATCCTGCTCAACCTTAGGAGCATTCATTAAATCATAAGCAGCCCCCTGCTTACTGTTCATTACCGCAAGCCCCAAGCTAGTCATAAAAAACAAAGTTGCCAAAATTGCTGTAGCCCTAGACAAAAAAGATGCCGCGCCTTGAGCACCAAAAACAGAACCTGAAGACCCCGTTCCAAAAGCAGCACCTGCATCAGCTCCTTTGCCTTGTTGCATTAACACTAATCCAACAACCCCTAAGCCTAACAGCACATGAATAACAATAATTACCTGATACATAATAAAGTTTAAATTACTCTAAATTGAATGATAAATCTTTAAAAAGGATTCCGCATCCAACGAAGCCCCACCGATTAAACCGCCGTCAATATCCGGCATGGCAAACAAGCCTTTTGCATTGTCGGGCTTGGCGCTGCCGCCATATAAGATTTGTATCTTTTCAGCAATAACCTGATCTTTAGCATCAATATACTGTCTTATGTACTGGTGAACCTCTTGAGCCTGCTCATCAGTCGCTGTTTTTCCTGTTCCTATAGCCCAAACTGGCTCATAGGCAATGACAACAGCGCCAAAAGCAGCTATACCAGCTAAATTAATAACAGCATCAAGCTGGGCATCAATCACTGCAAAAGTCTGGTCTTGCTCACGTTGCTCCAGCGTTTCACCTACACATAAGATAGGGATAATGTTTTGCTCTTGCGCCTGACAAAAACGGGCTGCTACCGATTCATCAGTATCTCCGTAATAACTGCGTCTTTCAGAGTGCCCTACCAAAGCATACTTACAGTTGAATTCAGTTAGCATCGCTGCTGAGATTTCCCCGGTAAACGTGCCTGAAGATTTATCTGCAATATTTTGCGCTCCTACTGCCAATGCAGTTTTTGCAGCCAACTCACTTACCTTGGGCAAATGCACGTAAGGCACACATACCGCAATATCGGCTTTATTATCTCCTAACCCGGCAATGATGCCTTTCGTAAGCAACTCGGCACTGGCAAGAGTTCCATTCATCTTCCAATTTCCCACAACTAGAGACCGACGCATTACCACTCCTCACATAGAATCAAACCATCTATAATATATATTAATAGCTTCCAATTCAAGCCTCCATTGCTTTCTTAACATCATCAGCTATTTGATGTGCATAATTTCTAACCAAATCTGCCTGTTGCCCCTCTACCATGACGCGAATTAATGGCTCTGTTCCTGAAGCCCTAAGCAAAACACGACCATTATCGCCTAATTTCTTCTCAATAGCTTTCACTGCCTTTTGAATAATATCATTCTCATCTGGGTTTATTTTCTTGTCAGTTCTCACGTTTACCAGAACTTGAGGATATTTTTGCATTCCCGATTTCAATTCATGTAAATTCTTGCCGCTACTTTGCATTTCTGCCAATATCTGCAAGGCGGCAATAATACCGTCACCGGTCGTTGTTTTGTCCAAGCAAATAATGTGGCCGGAATTTTCACCGCCTAAAATCCCTTTGTGCTCTGTTAGCATTTCCATAACATATCGATCACCCACATTAGCTCTGAGTAGCTCAAGCCCTAATTTCTTCAAACCATGCTCCATGCCTAGATTTGTCATTAACGTACCCACTACAGGCCCTGACATCAATCCTATATCTAATCTTGCTTTAGCAATAATATAAATAAGCTCGTCACCATCAACAATTTCACCTTTATGATCAACCATGACCAATCGATCACCATCACCGTCCAAAGCAATGCCTAAGTCGGCACGATAAGACAAAACTGTAGCTGCCAATTTTTCCGGCTTGGTTGCACCGCATTCGTCATTAATATTAAGACCATCCGGCTCCGCTCCAATAGTAACAACCTCAGCACCCACCTCGCTAAACACATGCGGCGCTATATGGTAAGTCGCTCCATGCGCGCAATCGATTATGATCCGCATGCCCGCAAAATCCAGCTTTGTCGGCACGCTGGCCTTGCAAAATTCTATATACCGTCCAGGAGCATCAACCAGTCGCTTTGCCTTTCCTAGCTTTGATGACTCTACGGTTGTCATCGGCGAGTCCATATATTCTTCTATTTTTTGCTCTATTTCATCAGGTAATTTCGTTCCGTGAACCGAGAAGAATTTGATTCCATTATCATAATAAGGATTATGAGAGGCACTAATAACAATACCTGCTTGCGCTCTTAGTGTGCGGGTTAAATAAGCTATACCCGGCGTCGGCATAGGACCCAACAGACGCGTATCAACGCCCGCAGCAGTTAAACCAGCCTCCAATGCAGACTCAAACATATAACCAGAAATACGGGTATCTTTACCAACCAGAACAAAACCATGCCCTTCATTTGCAAACACTCGCCCAGCGGCCCAGCCTAGCTTCAAAAAGAAATCCGCCGTTATCGGATACGTCCCCACTTTCCCTCTGATGCCATCAGTTCCAAAATATTTTCTTGTCATAATCCTAAAACCTAAAAACAGGGTAAAAAGCTAAAAATAACAGCTTGCCATTTACACTTCAGCCTTTATAAAGGCCACACACAAAAAAGGAGAGACATCAAGCCTCTCCTTTCGCGTCAACCCCTGGAGTCCTCAGCTTTGTTCTGCTGTTCCGCCAATTGATTTCTCATTTTTTATATCATCTTTACTCTTAATATCCCCCGTTATGACATCACCATGAGACGAAGGAGGCTTATCATCCCAACCTTGAGGAGCTCTTACCGGCTTACGAGCCATCAAATCCTCAATTTGATATTTATCGATAGTTTCATACTTCATCAACGCCTCAGCCATAGCATGAAGAATATCTATGTTTTCATTCAAAATTGTTTCAGCGCGCTCATAATTCCGGTCAATGAAAGAGCGAATTTCTTCATCAATGGTATGGGAAGTTTCCTCAGCAACTGTTTTATGTTGCGTCACCGACCGCCCCAAAAAGACTTCACCTTCCTCTTCACTGTATGATAATGGCCCCAATCGCTGAGAAAAGCCCCACTTGGTCACCATATTTCTAGCCAGCTCAGTTGCTCGCTCAATATCATTGGATGCCCCGGTACTAACTTGTTCCCGACCAAAAACCACTTCCTCCGCAATCCGTCCGCCGTATAAACTGGAAATCATGCTATCCAGTTTTTGCTTGCTGGCGCTGTATTGATCTCGCTCAGGCAAAAACATAGTAATACCCAGCGCACGGCCTCTGGGCATAATACTAACCTTATAGACAGGATCATGCTCAGGAACCAGCTTACCAACAATTGCATGCCCTGCTTCATGATAAGCAGTCATCTTCTTTTCTTTCTCATTCATAACCATAGAAGTTCTTTCAACTCCCATAATCAATTTATCCTTGGCTTTTTCCAAATCAGCCATATTAACTACCCGCTTATTCATTCGGGCGGCAAACAAAGCAGCTTCATTGATTAAATTAGCCAGATCGGCTCCAGAGAAACCCGGAGTACCTTGAGCTATATATTTAACTTCAACATCATCAGCAATAGGCACTTTTTTAACATGTACAGCTAGAATCTGCTCACGCCCCCGGACATCGGGCAGGCCCACAGTTACCTGACGATCAAACCGGCCTGGTCGCAATAAAGCCTTATCCAATACATCAGGACGGTTTGTTGCTGCAATAACAATAATACCTTCGTTACCCTCAAAACCATCCATTTCAACCAGCAATTGGTTTAGAGTTTGCTCACGTTCGTCATTACCACCGCCCAAACCGGCGCCGCGCTGACGGCCAACCGCATCAATTTCATCAATAAAAATAATACAGGGGGCATGTTTCTTGGCTTGCTCAAACATGTCGCGCACACGAGATGCGCCCACACCAACAAACATTTCAACAAAATCCGAACCGGAAATAGTAAAGAACGGTACTCTGGCCTCACCAGCAATAGCCCTAGCCAGCAAGGTCTTACCTGTTCCCGGAGGACCAATCATTAGCGCACCGCGTGGAATTTTGCCACCTAGCTTCTGATACTTTGCCGGATCTTTAAGAAAATCGACCATTTCAACAACTTCTTCTTTAGCTTCATCACAGCCTGCCACATCCGCAAAAGTTACTTTAATCTGGTCTTCTTCAAGCATTCGGGCTTTGCTTTTACCAAAGTTCATCGCGCCACGCCCACCGCCGGCACCGCCCTGCATTTGCCGCATAAAGAAAACCCACACAGCAATAAGTAACAACATAGGACCAAAAGAAACCAGCAACTGCATCAGCATAGATGGCTGCTCGGGCGGAACAGCTTTGATTTCAACACCGTTTGCGAGCAAATCATCCACTAAATGAGGATCGGAAGGTGCATAAGTTTTAAATATCTGACCACCCTGCATCTTACCTTTAATAATATTGTCTTCAATCATTACCTGCTGAACTTGACCTGCTTTTACAGACTCAATAAATTGCGAGTAAGACAGAGACGAATCAGCCCTATCATTTTGTGGGCCAAAGTTATTAAAGACGGACATCAATACAACTGCAATGACGACCCATAGGATTATATTTTTCATCATATCGTTCAATTTACACACCCTGGGCCTGAACGGCTCTTGATTTAGAAACTCAGTGATTATATCAGGAATTAATTTTCCTGACTGTCGTTATTTGCCTACACCAATCACACATGAAAATATGACTTATCACGCTTGGCGCGCATCGTTTTACTAATATTAGGGCTATATAAAATTATTTAAAGCCTTTAGCTAAAATATAAACCTCATTACTTCGCGGCCTTGACGCTTTTGGCTTTCTTATAGCCACTTTTGCAAAAGATTGCTGTACTTCCTTATGAAAATCCTCAAAGCCAGCCCCGTGAAATAGCTTAACTAGAAAAACTCCATTTTTTGCCAACACGGTCTTAGCGGTTTCCAGCGCCAACTCGCCCAAATAAAGTGATCGAGGCTGATCTATGCCTTTATTGCCGCTCATATTTGGCGCCATGTCCGACATTACCAGATTGATCGGAGCACCTGCAAGAACGGCATACAACCGATCTAGAACGGCTTGCTCACGAAAATCACCCTGAATAAAATCAACGCCCTCTAATGGATCTATCGCCAAAATATCCAAAGCAATAATCTTATCTTTTTTTCCGACAAGCTGCCGTGCAAACTGAGACCATCCGCCGGGAGCCGCCCCTAGATCAATAATATTCATTCCCGGTTTAATAAGCTGATCTTTATCCTGAATTTCTTTCAATTTAAAAACCGCACGCGAACGATAACCCTGAGCTTGCGCCATTTTGACGTATTCGTCATCAAAATGCTCCTGCATCCACCGACTACTGCTTTTACTTCGTCCCATAATTGTATTTTAGTGTAAAATTTAGGATTTTGATTTAGGAATTAAAGAGTGAACTCTGCAGATAAGAAAAAACTCCGGGCTCAAGCACACAGCTTAAAGCCTGTCATTATGATTGGTCAATCAGGACTGACAGCCGCCGTACTGGCAGAGATCGAATTGGCACTTGATAGCCACGAACTGATTAAAGTGCGAATACGCGCTGAAAGGGAGGATCGCAAGCTAATCAGCGAGAAGATCTGCACTGACACTGGAGCAGAGCTTATTCAGAGTATTGGACAAATTGCAGTTATTTACAGATTAAACCCTGAAAAATAATTGAAACAGGGGGATGCTGTTAAGCTACCCCTGCCTGTTCAGGTTCGATTAAATATATTCAATCGAAATAATTTCATATTCAACATCACCGCCCGGTGCTTTAACCGTAACAACGTCTTCAACTTCTTTACCGATCAACGCTCTGGCAATTGGCGAGCCAACTGAAATACGGCCTTCCTTGATATTAGCCTCATCTTCACCAACAATCTGGTACGTCACTTTTCTCTCAGATTCAATATCTTCTATTTCCACTGTCGCACCAAACACCACTTTTCCATTGGCATCAACC
>CAZJOY010000155.1:0-10346 GCA_964547705.1 uncultured Methylobacter sp.
AATTGGATACGTTGGTTAAAACACGGCCTTTACCGGGAATCGGATCGGGCAAAATTACATCGAATGCAGACAGCCGATCAGTGGTCACAATCAGCATGTGCTTGTCGTCAATGTCGTAAATATCCCGCACTTTGCCGCGCGCGCGGAGCTTTAAAGACGACAGTGTTGATTGGTATAGAGCTTCTGGAGCGGTCATTAGGTTCTCGCTGGGTGTCAAATAGAATAATTTTACCAGATTCTAAAAACCGCAGTCGGATCGTGTGGATGCAGCGCCATTGCGGTTTTCGGGAAGCCTGTTTCTAGCGGAACATATCTTTGTTAACCGCTTTTTCCATTGCCGCTTTTGCCGTAATCAGCCCTTTATCAACCAGTTCTTTCATGTTCTGATCCAGTGTTTGCATACCGTCTTTGCGGCCGGTCTGGATTGCGGAATACATTTGCGCCACTTTGGCTTCGCGAATCAGGTTTCTGATTGCCGCGGTACCGACCATGATTTCATGGGCGGCAACACGGCCGCCGCCGACTTTTTTCAGCAGAGTTTGTGAAATAACAGCCTGTAAGGACTCGGAAAGCATGGCCCGGATCATTTCTTTTTCAGCGGCAGGAAATACGTCGATAATACGGTCGATGGTTTTAGCGGCGGAGGTTGTATGCAACGTACCGAAAACAAGGTGACCGGTTTCCGCGGCGGACATGGCCAGCCGGATAGTTTCCAGGTCGCGCATTTCACCGACCAGGATAATATCGGGATCTTCCCGCAATGCCGAGCGCAACGCTTCATTAAAACCGTGGGTATCGCGGTGGACTTCGCGTTGATTGATCAGGGATTTTTGGCTCTCGTGAACAAACTCGATAGGGTCTTCGACGGTCAGGATATGTGCGTAATCATTGGTATTAATATGATTGATCATCGCCGCCAGTGTGGTTGATTTGCCGGAACCGGTCGGGCCGGTCACCAGAACCAAGCCGCGTGGTTTTTGGCATAATTCTTCAAAAAATTTCGGAGCCTTCAAGTCTTCCAGGCTTAAGATTGTTGAAGGAATGGTTCTGAATACGGCGCCTGCGCCACGGTTTTGGTTAAACGCGTTGACACGAAACCGGGCGACGCCGGGCAGTTCAAATGAAAAATCGGTTTCCAAAAATTCTTCATAGTCCTTGCGCTGCTTGTCGTTCATGATGTCATAAATCAGCGCATGCACTTCCTTATGATCCAAGGCGGGAATATTGATTCGCCGAATATCGCCGTCAACCCGAATCATAGGCGGCAGTCCGGCCGATAAATGTAAATCCGACGCTTTGTTTTTAGCTGAGAAAGCCAGTAATTCGGCAATATCCATAACATCCTCTTGAAGACAAAAATAAAATGATCTTTATAGCATAGATCATCTTTTTGTTTTTTGAATGCCGGTTGTTGTGTTAGTTTTTAGCGATTGTGTTACTTAATCATCGGCAGGCCATGACAACAATCGCTCAAAGACTCAAACAGATACGTTCGCAAATCAGCGCGGCAGAGCTCGCCTATAACCGCCGGCCGGGCTCTGTGCTGTTGCTGGCTGTCAGTAAAACTAAGCCGGCCGAGGATATTGCCGACGCCTATCAAGCCGGTCAGCGCCATTTTGGCGAGAACTACTTGCAGGAAGCCTTAAAAAAGCAGCAGGAGCTGGGGGCTTACGATATTACCTGGCACTTTATCGGTCCGATACAGTCCAATAAAACCAAGCCGTTGGCGATGCATTTCGACTGGGTGCACAGCGTCGATAGCTTGAAAATAGCCGAACGCCTGAATGCTCAGCGCCCGTCCGGCCTGCCGCCGTTAAATATTTGCCTGCAAGTCAATATCAGCGATGAACAGAGCAAGTCCGGCATTACGCTGGCCGAATTGCCGCAACTGTGCGAACAGGTCGCCAAGCTGCCTAATTTGAAGCTGCGCGGTGTCATGGCGATTCCTGCTCCGCAACAGGATTTTGAGCAGCAACGCCAACCTTATAAAGACCTGTATCGGGCCGTTGCAGAATTGCATCGGCCCGAACTGGATACTTTCTCCTTCGGCATGACCGGCGATTTAAAAGCCGCGGTTGCCGAGGGCTCGACTATTGTCAGAATCGGCACCGCGCTGTTCGGTGAGCGGGATTATTCCTGACCTTCAATCTTTGGGGTGAACCCAATTTAAACTGTCCCGGATCGAGTTGCTTGTCTGCTTAGGCTTACGCAAAGTTCAGCCTTGGCTTACATACGCCAGTGACTTTTTGTTTCAAAATGCCGCGCTTGCTAAAAAAAAGACGCGCAAAAGCTTAATCGGCTTATTTGCGCTCTTCAATACGGGCTTGCGTATTCCGGTAATACTCGGGATTCGGAATATAGGTCCCACAAGCAACCGAAGCGGCAGCTGTTTTTAGTTGTCTTCAAGATTATTAAAAGCATATCAACAAAAAGACCGGACAAAGATCCGGAAGGGAAAAACATGTTTAACAGTACCACCTTGGAAGTCGCAGTCGGCCTGGCCTTTTGTTACGCTTCCGTAGCACTGATAGTCAGTTCCATCAACGAAGGCATCGCATCGCTCCTTAAATTGCGTTCCAACTTACTATTGGAAGGCGTCAAATCGCTACTTAACGATCCGAATTTTGAGGGACTAGCGCTCAATCTTTATAACCACGGCTTGGTGGGACATTCCGACCAAGGAAATGCCAATACTGAGCAAGACCTCAAAAATAAACCGTCTTATATCGATCCGACGCATTTTGCAGTCGCCCTGATCGATAACATACAGACGATACCCGGCGATTTTACCCAGCTTGGTCAGGACATCGACGCAATGCAGGATCCGCAATTGAAAAAGTTGCTGCAAGGCATGTACGGACGCGCTTCCGGAAGCCTTGATAACGTCCATGCCGAACTGGCTGCCTGGTTTGATGCCAGCATGGACCGGTTATCGGGAAAATATAAGCGCCGCAGCCAACTTTATTGCTTCATCATCGCTTTGGTCATTGCGGTCCTGTTTAATGTCGATTCCTTTTACCTGTTCAAAACACTTTGGCAGCATCCCGCCATTGCCGCAGGAATCAGTGTGGCGGATCATCCGACAGAAATTTCATGGCAAGAATTCATGTCCTTGCCCGTCGGTTGGCCGAGCGGTATATCTTCCATAAGCGGCACTCAAATTCTGGGCTGGCTGGTCACCGCATCGGCAACGCTTTTCGGCGCGCCGTTTTGGTTCGACCTTTTGCAAAAATTCGTCAGCTTACGGGGCGCGGGCAATAAACCGGGCGCTTAAGGCCGGCAAACTTCTCCCGTAGAATCGGTTCAATCGGTGATTGAGCCAAAGCAATGGTTAATTTAAACAAAGGAAAAATAATGTCTTATATAAAAACAATCACCAAAGCGGCGGCTTTGGCATTGGCTCTGGGTTCAAGTCTTTCGGCCCAGGCGGACGGCCAGCCGGGAAAGTTTGATTATTACCTGCTGACGTTGTCGTGGTCGCCGGAGCATTGCGCCAAAGTGAAGAACGACAAACTCCAGTGCGGCGATGGCGCTCATTATGGCTTCGTCGTGCACGGGTTATGGCCGCAATACGATAAAGGTTACCCCGACTCCTGTTCGATGACGCCTGCCGTTCCCCAAACGGTCGTGCAGGAAATGCTTCCGGTCATGCCCAGCGAAAAGCTGATCCAGCATGAATGGGAAAAACACGGCACCTGTAGCGGCGAAACTGTCGGCAATTATTTCGGCCTGATCAAGAGCTCTTTCCAAACCATCAAAATCCCGGATGTTTTTGTGAATCCGAGCCGCCCTGTCAGTACTTCGGCAGCAAATATCCGTAAGGCATTCTTGAGTTCGAATCCGAACTTGCAGATGGCTGTGGCCTGTAAAGGCAAATATCTGCAAGAAGTCCGTCTTTGTTTCGACAAGCAAATGCATTCCACCGCGTGCAGCAGCGATGTGAGGGATTATTGCTCGTCTTCTAACGTGA
The DNA here is from genome assembly GCA_964547705.1 of uncultured Methylobacter sp. Classification (GTDB taxonomy): domain Bacteria; phylum Pseudomonadota; class Gammaproteobacteria; order Methylococcales; family Methylomonadaceae; genus Methylobacter_A. The sequence goes on from CAZJOY010000155.1 coordinate 3,971, forward strand.
TTGTGCGTCCGGTTAACTAACCACCTCAAAGGAGAATGGCATGAATGCGAAAAAAATAATGATCATCCGCCACGCCGAAAAGCCGGCCGATTCCGGTGCGCCGTTCGGCGTAGATATTAACGGGTGTCAAAACCCTGAGTCCTTGATTCCGTTAGGCTGGCAGAGAGCCGGGGCATTGGTGCCGTTCTTCGCTCCAACCGACGGCAAGCCGCAAAGTACCGGCATTGCAGCGCCGCAATATCTTTATGCTTCCGGCGTCGGCAAGCACAGCAACAGCCAACGTCCGTTGGAAACCATCACCCCGCTGTCCGACAAGCTCGGTATCAAAATCCACAACAAATACCTGAAAGAAGATCAAGCCGACATGATTAAGGACGCGATCGGCCGCAACGGCATCGTGCTGATTGCCTGGCAACATCAGGACATCCCCGGAATTGCCAACCTGATCCTCGGCAACAGCACCACCGCCCCACAGGCATGGCCTGGAGACCGCTTCGATGTCGTGTGGATTTTCGACTGGCAAAATGAGGCTTATACCTTTAGCCAAGTTCCTCAGCGCCTGCTGGCTGGGGATGGCGATAGCGTTATTTCGTCTAGTTGAGAGTAAAAAATGGCATTTTGCGGGAGCTGATAATTCATGGAAAGATTATGATTTGCAACCTCTGAGAAGCTGTTTAGAAATTCGTTTATCCGCTCCTAAGAAGCTGTTTGGAAACTATCGCGTCAAGTCAAACGATTCAACATGATGCGAGTCATGGTGATGTAAATCCAAGCTTCGTCGATGCGAATCAGTCGTTCGTAAGCCTTACTGAGACGACGCGACTGATTTAACCACGCGAATGTTCGTTCGACGATCCAGCGCCTTGGCAACAAAGTAAAACCGTGCGTTGCTTTTGGACGTAATACGACAGCCAGGCAAAATTTGAAACTGTCAGCAACCCATTGGACCAATCGCCCGCTATAACCCCCATCCATCCAAATCTTCCGTAACTTTTTGCAACTGCTGGATAGATGCCGCAGCAATAAGCGGGCGCCATCGCGGTCTTGAGCACTCGCAACGGTCACCCATGCCACTAACACGAGGCCCAGCGTATCGACCAATAGGTGGCGCTTGCGTTCATTGACCTGTTTTCCGGCATCGTAGCCACGTACTCCAGGTGTTGCTGACCCTTTGACGCTTTGGCTATCCAAACAACCCGCGGTCGGGTGTTTGTGGCGGCCCAGTTTTTGTCGCAACCTTGATCGCAGTAAGTCATGCAGGCGTTTCCAAGTACCGTTACAGGACCAACGATAAAAGTAATAATAGACCGCCGTCCAGTGAGGAAACTCTCGCGGTAACTGACGCCACTGACAACCCGTCTTTAAAGCATAGAGGATAGCATTCAACACTTGCCGAAGACTCAATTGCCGAGGTCTTCCCACAAGTGATTCAGGCAAGTGCGGCTTTAAATACCGCCAAGCGCCATCACTCAAATTGCTCGGGTAACGCTTTTTCCGTTTTTTGTGCTCATACTATTCATTTCGTAATCAAAATCTATAACTTAGAAGCTGTTTGGAATCTCCGAAGCTAGGCTAGATGAAGCAAGGTTTTGAGTTTTTCTTAGTTGTTAAATTGAAATTTATGAGCGAATACCAAGCCAGGCGTGGCCTGATTTGATAGCTCCCAAACAGTCTCGTAGACTATGACGTCCTTGAATATGATCTGTCGATCTGCCGGAGCATTTCTCCGCAGTCTAAATTCCTGAGCAAGCCATTCATCGATACTTTATTGCTGCCGCCGCTAGTTAAGGTTGTTTTTAATCAACGCCCGTAAAGGTCATTCATCATCAAACGATTCAAACACCTCGCTTAAATCAACAGCCAAATCAGGAAACAAATGCGGTATGGCAATATCGTCATCCGCGTACATGTGCTTGAGTTCATAGCTCCCGCTGTCATTTAACACAAACTGATGTACGGCTTGTTCATACGGATAAACCAGCCAATATTCGCTGACGCCGCTTTCGGCATACAACACATATTTAAGTTGCAGTTCTTTTTTTGAATTGCCCTTCGATAAAATTTCAATGACCCAGTCAGGCGCACCGTTGCAGCCTTGGTGGTCTAAAAGCTCGGGGTCGCAAATCACGCATAAATCGGGTTGCACTACGGTATGGATCTCTTTATTAGCCAAAATGGATTTTTTACGGTCATATACGCGCATATCAAACGGGGCGGCGAAAACCTGGCATTTTTGACGTAGGAAAAAGTTGGCTAGCACACGGCTAAGATTCATTGATGTGCGCTGATGCTTCACATTCGGCGTAGGCTACATCAACATGATTTTGCCTTTGATTAATTCAACCGTCTCGCTAAGTTGCCAAGTCAAATAATCGGCATAACTGTAGGTTTGGTTTAAATTCTAGTTGGGAAAGTTGGGTGATTCTTGCCATGGCGGATAAGCTCAAAGTAAATTTAATACCGTACTCAAGATAGTAACATGCTAAAGCGGACCCTAGGCAAAATTGAGCGGAGAAAGGTCATGCGAGTTGTAACTTGTTGAAATATAATGCGCCTGCAGTTATTAAGAGATTACATTACTTATTTTTGTTAAGTTATTGTTGAATTTATATTTTTTTGTGGAAAAATAGCGGAAACGTTGATTTAAAGTCTCGCTCCACTTAAAACAAAAGGGAAAACAATGAAAGAGTTAAAGTTCTCGGAAATAAGCTTAGATGATTTCTCTAAAATCTATGAAGAAATGACCAATTTGGTGCGAAAAGATTTGGAAGGAGAAATGTTCTTTTCAGGTAGCCATAGTATTTATGGAGAAATTACTTTGTATCAGCCTAAAGGCAGCAAAAAAGCCATTATGCTCCAGCATGACAAACCGATCACTGAAACCCGCTTTGACATCCCTGAATATTGCATTTCTCTTATAGCCTAAAACAAAAAAGCGCTTCATTCTCTGTTGGGAAAAAGCCAGGGCCGGCAAACAGGTTGCGTTTGCCGGCCCTGGCCGAATAGCAAATTCAACCCTTAACGCAAAGCACCTGTTTTAAGGTATGCACCACTTCCACTAAATCGCTTTGATTTTCCATCACAGCGTTTATGTCTTTGTAAGCACCAGGGATTTCATCAATGATGCCCTTGTCTTTACGGCACTCCACACCTTGCGTTTGCGCTTCCACCGCATCAACGGTAAATTGCCGCTTGGCAGCGGTACGGCTCATGCGCCGGCCTGCGCCGTGCGAACAGGAACAGAACGACTGCGGGTTGCCCTTGCCGCGCACGATATAAGACTTGGTTCCCATGCTGCCCGGAATAATGCCCAATTCACCTTCGCCGGCACGGATAGCGCCTTTCCGAGTAATTAACAAAGAGGCGCCGAAATGATCTTCCCGAGCCACATAGTTGTGATGACAGTTAATGGCTTCTTTGGTTACGCCAAACTTCGGTAATTTCTTACGCAAGGCTTCGATTAACAAAACCATCATTTCGCGCCGATTAGCCATCGCGTAATCCTGAGCCCATTCCACGGCGTTAAGATAATCATCGTAATGCTTGGCGCCTTCACTGAAATACGCTAAATCCTTGTCCGGCAGATTGGCAAGATGCTGTCCCATGTCTTTTTGGGCCAAGGCAATAAAGTAGCTGCCAATGACATTACCGATGCCGCGGCTACCCGAATGCAACATGATCCAGACATCTTGATTTTCATCCAAACATAGTTCGATGAAGTGATTGCCTCCTCCCAGAGTGCCCAGTTGGCGCACCCAGGTTTCATAAGGTTTTCGCTGCATGGCGTTTATTTTGGGATGTTTGTCCAAAATATGCGCTAAACCGCCGGATAAGCCGATAACAGTGGATTGTCTGGCGCGATCTTGTTTGTGCATATTAAAACCCACCGGAATGGCGTCTTCAATAAACAGGCGCAAGGAACGCAGATTGTCCGGCAGGTTGTGCGCTTTTATAGACAAACGCAAGGCATTCATGCCGCAGCCGATGTCTACGCCCACAGCTGCGGGAATAATCGCTTGCCGAGTCGGAATCACCGAGCCCACTGTCGCGCCTTTACCCATATGTACATCCGGCATCACGGCAATATGGCTGTAGATAAACGGCAGTTGCGCCATGTTGTACAGCTGTTGCATCGCTTCCGGCTCGATCTCATCGGTGTAAATTTTTACCGGGACTCTGCCTTTAGTCATGATTTTTTGAATCGGCATTAGCTGATCTCCTTACTGAGTGCGCCCACATAGCGAAAAGTTAAGACAGGGACGCGTTTTCTGTTGATGGATTGCGCTAATACGGTTCGGAACAGCCCTTGTGCGCGGCTCAAGGCCTCAAGGACTTGAGCTTCCTCAAAAGGGTTATCCGTCGCATAATGGCCGACCATAACGCATAGGTGTTGTCCATTGCCTTCAGGCAGCGCTGATAACACTACTAAATCGCGCAACAAGGGATTATCGGTTTCACCCGCTAAAACCAGCGATAAAATCCGGGCGGCTTCTTTGCCCAGCTGCAACTCTTTTGATGAAGATTTTTTGCGCGACTGTTTTGCCGTTAAAAAACGCGGTTCCACGCCGTCCTCGGCACTGATTTCGGCACATAAAGATGCCGCAGTTTTTGCCCAACGATGTTGGTCTTTATTCATAAATACTCCCACAAACCGAAGCCATAGGCGCAGCTATGCCGTACCTGTTTCGGTAGATTTAAAAAATGAGGATTTTTTTGTGCGAGCCCGGTTCGTTAAACCGGAGAAACTTAGCAGATTTTAACGAACTCGGGGCTGAAATGAATGACAGTTGCGTACATGGCAGCCTCCTAAAGATGTGGGTAGCTATTGAAAAATCGCAAATCTACGCTTAACAAGAGTGCGTGTCAAACCAAATGAACGGTATTCTTAGCTAAATCGGTCACAATGTAGCTGATTCGATATAATGCTATAGTACAAAAAGATAATGTTTTTTGAGGGGGTAACAATGACTGATAACAATAATAAAAAACACAAGATAGTGATTGTTGGCGGAGGAGCTTCGGGGTTGGAGCTTGCTACCAGTTTGGGTAAAAAATTAGGCAAAAATGATGCGGCGGAGATTACGCTGTTGGACGCTTCACCGACGCATATCTGGAAGCCGTTGTTGCATGAGGTTGCGGCGGGGACATTGGATGAATCCGAGCAGATTGAATATCTGGCTCAGGCGCACCGGAATCATTTCCGTTTCAGGCTGGGTAGGATGGAAGGTTTGAACCGGCAGGAAAAGGAAATCTATGTCAGTCCCACGCTGAGCGACAGCGGTGAAGAATTAATCCCCAGACGCACGTTCAGTTACGATACGCTGGTGATGTCGGTCGGCAGTATCAGTAACACGTTTAACATTAAAGGCGTGGCCGAACACTGCCTGTTCCTGGATACTACTTCTCAGGCTTTCAAGTTTCAAAAACAATTGGTTGAATCCTATATCAAAAGCCATGCCGGCAAAGCCGCTGATAAGGCCTTGTCTATTGTTATTATTGGCGCGGGCGCTACTGGCGTCGAGTTGTCGGCGCAGTTGCACGAGGTGACCAATCTGTTGGCGGTTTACGGTTTGGATGAGTCCAGCGATGTGAAGTTGACGATTATCGAAGCAGCTAATCAATTGCTGCCGGCACTACCCGGTAAATTAGCTCATGCTACGCAACAACAGTTGGTCAAGCTGGGCATTGACCTTAAGCTGGGGCGTCGGGTAACTGAGGTGACTAAGGAGGGCGTTCATACCCATGATGGCGAGATGATTCCGGCGGACCTTAAAGTCTGGTCGGCTGGCATCAAAGCGCCGGATTGGATGCAAGACCTTGATGGCCTGGAGGTGAACAGGATCAACCAGTTGGTAGTCGATGAAACCTTGAAGACCAATGACGATGATATTTTTGCAATGGGCGATTGTGCGGCCTGCCCGTGGCCGGGGCATGATGCTAATGTGCCGCCGCGAGCCCAGGCGGCGCATCAACAGGCATCGACGTTAAGCAAATCGATAGTCAATAGATTGCAGGGCGGCAAGCTGGTGAAATATGTTTATCTCGATTACGGATCGTTGGTTGCATTGGGTAAATACACTACAGTCGGCAATCTGATGGGCAATTTAATGGGCTCGGTTAGTATCGGGGGCTTTATCGCTAAGATGGTTTATCTGTCCCTGTACAAAATGCATCAGGTGGCTATTCACGGCTATTTCAGGACGGCGATGTTGACGCTCTCTAATCTATTCAGGCGTAGCGTTCATGCAACAATAAAAATGCATTAGAGTTTTTTATATAGCTACAAGTGTGTAGTTACTTTTTACAACCTTTTACAAAGACCAAAATCATGTTTGAAATTGAATACGAATTCCGCGAAGAAGATTTAATCCATTTT
>CAZJOY010000156.1:0-10300 GCA_964547705.1 uncultured Methylobacter sp.
AGGAAAAAAGCCTTATTTGATCCCCTCATCCTAACCTTCTCCCGGTGGGAGAAGGAACTGTCCATCCTTAACTTAATGGTAGTGACGCCGGAGCGTGGGAACTATTAATTATTTTATTTGCGCGGTATTTTTATGTTCAGAGCGCCGGAAACGCCAGTCCTGCGCTTAACGCGCGGACTGGTTTATTCCGGCCTACAACTATTCACCACGAAGGCACGAAGATCACGAAGGAAAAATAATTGTTTAAACTCAATGTATTGAAAACTTCGTGTCCTTCGTGCCTTCGTGGTGAATGCTTTTGCTTTTGTTCTAAAACGAATACTTTCACAGTCTCTTAAGCAAAGCACACAGGATTGTCTCGCTCAAGCTAGTCACAGCAGCTCAATTATCCTTAACAAGTCGCTTTTGGCGTACAAAATACCATTGTTGCCGTAAGACTGCGTTCAATATGACTCAGGCTGCCGACAGCACCACCGGTACTGGCCGTTGAAACTACTCGATGAAGGTAATGGGTAATCCCCGCCTCATCGTAGCTGGGAGGTACCCCGGCAGAACAACTTTGTTCGCTTACATTAACGACAAAGCCATCCATATCGATAGTTACCGAATGGCAAAGCGAACGAGCGGCATCCGATGCATCAATGGTCGCAGCCGCCCATTCCAGCCCCGATCGTGCCGCCCAATAGGCTCTCGACCCTTGTATATCCTGAGCCGATGTCAAATGCTGCGTATTCGAAAATTTGACCATAAAAGCCCCTAACGCAGCCAATCCCACCAGCAAAAAAATAGCGGCCACCAACAGATACCCTCGTTGAGAATGTTTTGTATGCGTCATGGCGAGTTACCGATATGCGCTTCGTGATACAGCCTGACGGTCTCGCCGCCGTCAGTTGTCAGATTGATCGCTATCTGTACCAATGCATTGCGCGGATTGGAATTGTCGTAGGCGAAATCACAGGAACTGACATGTTGTGCCAGTATTGCGCCTCCCGTAGCCGGACAGGAATTGGAAATTGCATAGCCATAATTACTGTTGCGATAAAGGGTGCCGCCATTGCAGACAAAGGACACAATATTTTCGTTACCCGGAATGATCTGGAAGCGCTTACTTCCAGAGGCCAACGGGAACTGTTTAGGGGCGGCTACGATAATTTTAGTCTCGTTAGGCAAATCGCCCGTCCCTACGGTGACCACTATCGAGGTATTGTCGGCGTTATAAGCACTCGCTCCTGCAATACCCAAGTTATAGACCGCAATCACATCACCGGTCTGGATTTGCTGGTCAGTTGGAAGCGCGCTGTTGAGGCCGAACATGTCAAAACTGGTGTCAGCCGTAGTGAAATCCAAAGGATCGCCATTCCCCGAGTCGTTTTTCTGGGCTCGGTACCTTCCGCCGGTCTTGGTAGGAATGAATTCGATACACTGCCGGTCGGCTGATGTACGGACGCTGTTCGGCAAGGCCTTGCGAATGTCCCGCGCCATGCGTCGGATGACGGTATCCGCCTCATCGGTCAGCGCCGCACGGCGAACACTGTCAACATAAGCATCTATCGGCTGCTTGATAAACGTCGCAATGATCGCGGACAAAATGGCGGTTATGACAATCACGATAACGAGCTCAAGCAACGAAAAGCCTTTTATCCGGTTCCGAATATGCATCATAAAACCGCTGACTAATATTGCGCCCGGTAGCCGGTCATGCCGAGGCTTTCGCCATTGCTGGCCGTTACCGTCACAGTGATTTTTTTTGCAGTAACGCCCAGCGCCGCCGAACCATCGCTAACCGCAATACTAATCACATAATCAGACAAGTCTGCCGGCAAGTTGGTAAAGGCGGCATTGCCCAGAGCGTTATAATCGTCTACATCGTCCAACAGTGTCCGGTCCGGGTTAGATGTGCCTTCGACCACGTTCGGCAAACCGTCCGGATCTTGATATTCCATCAGTAAAATCTCTTCCAGAATCGAATCCGCCAACGCCGCAGCTTGCTTGCGCACCAAGGGATCGGCACTGTGCTGCACGCTTAGGCTCACTACGGAAATAATGCCGGCCAACCCTCCGCTCACGACCGCAATAAACAAGATCAATTCGATTAGCGTAAAACCGCCCTGCCGTGCACCATTAATGCACATAGCCAGTCTCTGCTTCAACGGTAATGTTTTGAGGTATGCCGGATACTTGCCAAGTTTGGGTAGTCATACTCGGCTGGCCTAACGGATTAAAATTGAACCCCGTCGGCACGGAGGCATAATTAACTCCGGCTTTGGCCGTCGCGGTATAAGGCGTGGTTCCGTCAGGCCCGGCCAGGTCTGTATCGCAGGTTGACGAATCGGCAGCGGAAGCAATCGTCAGGGCCGCGCTGTTTGATGTAAAAACGACACAGATTGTTCGGCGCTGCGCGATGGCCGATTTTTGCGCATACCGTAGCAACGAAAATGTTTCTTCATAGAAACCGCGCGCATCGAAGTCTTTGGTATCGGAGAATTTGGGAGCGATGACTACGCCTAAAATAGCAGCTATGGTCAACACCAAGACCAGTTCAATCAAGGTAAATCCTTGAGACGGCTTCATCGATTCGGCACCATGACTGAACAGTCCATTCAAAATAAAGCCGCGGTATAAAGTTCCACGGCCTTATTCAACACAGATTTAAAAGCGGCTATTTATTGAGCTTAGCAACCGCTTATCAACGTAGTATAGGTCGGTGCCGTGGTTGCAGTTGCAGGAGCATAAGTAACGCGACAGGCTGTACCGCCATCGGCTGCGCCTTTATGAAAAATCACGTTCGCCGTAGTGCTGGTGTCGAAATCACTGGTTGATATGTCCATCGCGCCTGCCATATCGGCAACCGTTGCGGCAAATCCGTAAACGGTGCTGACGGTAGCGCCATTGACTGAGGGCGTTCCGGTTGCACCCAACGCATTAGCAAGAGCCGCCTTGGCATAGATGATACTGTTGGCCGCCCGCATCGACCCCTCGACGGCTTGTATGGCGACTTTTCTGGCGTCAGAACCCAAATTCACAAACTTCGGTAAAGCCGTCGCCGACAAGATACCTAAAATGACGATGACCATAACCAATTCGATTAAAGTAAAGCCTTGTTGTTTCGCTATAGCTTGTTGTTTCATTTTCAATACTCTGAAATGTTAAAAAATAATAAGTGATCGGATAAGGGGGTAAATCAGGCTATGAATAGTTTCAAGAGTGCTATTTATAACCATAGCCTTGATTGAACTTATATCGATCAAATTGGATTCATCGGTCACGACGAAAGACAGTTAGCACCCGGTCGTGGTAATAACGCTAATAATCGGAGCGGCATTAGCAACAGGCTCGGTGTAAGTAAATGAGCATGTGCTGGAAGAGCTGCCGCCACGAACCTGAAAAGTCGCTACCGATCCTGCCGTGGTGTAGTCATACCCCTCGGCCTGAAGCTCTACCTGGGTTGGATTAAACACCGTAGTCAAGCCCGCGGCAGTCAATATGCCTGTTGTGCCTATCGCAGTAACGGCAGGATAACCGTTAACCAAGTTGATAATGCCCGCCTCGCTGCATAGGGTACCGGTAGCGCCGGTGCTGTTATTAGCGGTACCGCCGCCGGCCGGGCAATTGGCCGCATCGGGTCTACCGTTGCGCGCAAATAAAGTAGTATGAACCATCGTCGAAGCTGCCGCAACGCTGCCGCGCGCCGCATTCAGCTTGGCAATACGGGCGTCGAGCTGCAGATTGGTCAAGCGAGGTAATGCCACTGCCGCCAAAATCGCCAGGATAACGATAACAACGACCAATTCAACCAGGGTAAAGCCTTTCGATTTTTTCATGTTTTTTAGTCTTTTTCGCAGGATTGGGTTGATTTGGAATTTAGCATTGGCTCAGCTTGAGCATTGATTCTAGCACTGGCTTGAGCTTCCGTTAAGCGGTTTAATTGCTTGCATTAGCAGTTCGATTTAATAAATTTTGAAATTTATCGAAGCGATAAAGACTTAAATTATTTCGCATCCATTGCATTTTCAGTTGGTTCATCCAGCACTAAATCGATTCCTCCCATCGCCCCTAGCGACGCTCGGTTCAACTCGGAGATGCCGGCCATTCGATAGCGCAATTGACGTCCATCGCCGAAAACGTAAACCAAGCGCTTGGCTTTCGTATCGAAATACCAGGCAGATCGGGCATCCGGCGGTGTTTCCGGAAATTCGCCGCTATAATTTTTCGGACGCTCATTCAGCAATTGTAACGGGTTAGCATTATCTATTTCGCTGTTGGCTAGCGCTTGCCCTCTTACATTACGATGAGCCCATAGTTCACGCAAGCCCCAACGCATGTTGTTCAGGTCAGCTTCCAGCGCTACTTGCTCAGCTTGGCTTTGTATGCGGTTAAGGCTAAACAACAATAGATACATCAGAACGGCGATAATACTGATGGTAATTGCAAAATCGAAACGACTCGCACCGGCTTCCGATATTTGAATTTTTGGCTTCATAAACTAGCCCTTATGTAACGACACCTTCCCAAGATCCCAAACCGGCAGGAAAATACCCAGCGCCAGAACAAGTACGAGCCCGCCCATAAATACCAGTAACATCGGCTCAATCTTGGCACTCAGGGTTTTGATCTCATATTCAACATCGCGTTGATACATATCGGCAATTTCCTCCATCAAATCATCCAATTCGCCGGACTCTTCACCCACAGCAATCATTTGCAGCACCAGCGGATTAAAAACACCGGTATTGGTTGCCGTGCGTAAAATCGATTCCCCCCGCTCAACTCCGACGCGCATTTGCTCCACTTTCTCGGCTACGAAACCGTTATCGACGGTTTGCGCCACCAAACTTAATGCATTCATGATCGGTACGCCGCTTTTACTGGACAGGGCAAAACTTCTGGCAAAACGCGCCAAGGTTGCCTTATAAATAATCGGACCGGCAATGGGCGCTGTTAATTTAAAAGAATCCCATTGATAGCGGCCATTGCTTGAGGCGACGTAAGTAAGAAATAGCGATACGGCGCCCCCGAAGCCGACCAGTAAATAAGGCCACGAATTCACCATGAAATTGGAAAAACCCAATAAAATACGCGTCATCAACGGCAACTCGGCGCCCATATGTGCAAATACTTTAGCAAATACCGGAATGACGAATAGGTTAATAATAACAATGGCCGCGCTCATCGCCATCATCACAAAAGAAGGATAACGCAGCGCTGCTTTGATCTGGTCGCGCATGAACTTTTCAAATTCAAGATGATCGAATAAGCGCAAAAATACCTTATCCAGCATACCGGTTGTTTCACCGACCCGTATCATGCTGATATAGAAGCTGTTAAATACTTTCGGGTGCTGGCTAAGCGCGGCGGATAATTCGCGACCGCTGTCGAGACTCGAACGAATATCGGCAATGACTTTGACAAATGCTTTGTTTTTGGTTGATAACACCAATCCGTTCAAGGCCGTCATCATTGGAATGCCCGCTTTAAGCAGCGTGTACATCTGCCTGCTGAACATCATGATATCGGTTGGCTGTATACGTTCTTCAAACAGACTGATGAAAAAATCGTTTTGGGGTGATGGGGTCTGGCCGGGTAGAATTTCAATCGGGGTAATGCCGGTACTGAGCAACTGTTTTGCCAACGCATTAATATCGTGACTTTCCAATAGGCCCTTTACCAGCTCGCCTTTGCTATTACGGCCTTTGTATGAAAAAAATGGCATAGGATGTTCAAGCAAGGTTCAAGGTTCAAGGTTCAAGGTCCAAGGTCCAAGGTCCAAGGTGTTTTGCCCTTTCACCTTTCACCTTTCACCTCTCTCATTCTTCAAACTGATTGGTAATGCGCATGGCTTCGGAGACCGTAGTACGTTTGGCAACTGCCATTGCCACGGCACTACTGCGCAAGGTTTTGCCGGCCAGCTGTTGGCGAGCCCGTTTAATAAACACACTCGCATCACGTTGATTGGCTGCACCGGTCAGTTCGGAATCCATTTCCAATAACTCATAAACACCTACCCGGCCTTGATAGCCGGTGCCGTTACAATGGCTACAGCCCCTACCCCAAACAAAGCTATGTTGCTGCAAAGTATCATTTAATTCAAGTTTGAGCCACGCCTGTTCGAAAGGTTCCGGCGTATAAGGCTGGATGCAACCCTCGCAGACGACCCGCACCAACCGCTGAGCAATGACAGCCAACAAGGACATAGCAATCATATAGGGAGGAACGCCCATGTCCATCAGGCGAATCGGAGAGCTGATCGCATCGTTTGTATGCAATGTCGATAACACTAAATGACCTGTCATCGCGGCACGCAGACCAATCTGAGCAGTTTCATGATCGCGCATTTCACCTACCAAAATGATATCCGGATCTTGACGCAGAGCTGAGCGCAGTACCCGAGCAAAGTCGAGTTCGATCTTTTCGTTGACTTGCACCTGGTTAATTCCGGGTAAGCGGTATTCCACCGGATCTTCCACCGTGATAATTTTGTTGGCGGAAGAGTTAAGTTCGCTAAGGGCCGCGTAAAGCGTGGTGGTTTTACCGCTGCCCGTTGGACCGGTAACCAATATCATGCCATCGGGCCGATGCAGCAATTTACGAAAGCGAACCAGCATCTCAGGCGACATGCCCAATTCTTCCAGCGAAAAGCCCTGGGCATTTTGCATTAATAAACGCATGACCACGGATTCGCCGTAAATGGTTGGCATCGTGGATAAACGCACATCGATTGATTGGCGCCGCACTTTAATTTGGAAACGGCCATCTTGCGGCAAGCGTTTCTCGGCAATGTCCAGGCCGGACATCAATTTAAGCCGTAACACTAACGCGGTTGCAATTTTTAAGTCGGCTTCAGTTTGTTGATGCAAGACACCGTCGATACGAAAACGGATATAGAGTTTATTTTCTTGAGGCTCTATATGAATATCGGAAACGCGCACCTGCACGGCATCTTCAAATACCGATCTCAGCAGTTTTACAACTGGCGCATCCGCTGCTTCAGCCGAGGCTAGCATTGAGTTGAGATCGAGATTGCCGTCTTCCGACATATCGCTACGCAACAGCTCAGCCAGATTATTGATTTCATCGGTACGGCGGTAAGATTGATCTATCGCTGTTAATAAATCCGCTTCCCGAACAACAACGGGACGAATCGTTTTTTTCAAGATACGGCTTAATTCATCCAAGCCAATTAAGTCGGTTGGGTCGGCCATTGCCAACAGAACATCAAATTCATTATTTTCCAACAACAAAACAGAAAAACGCCGGGCTGCTGTTTCAGGTAATAATTTAATGATTTCAGGTTTACGCGGATATTGTGCAATATCCAAAAACGGGATATTTAATTGCCGCGAAAGGAAATTAAGTAGTTCTATTTCCTTGATAAAATTTAAACCGATCAAGGTACGGCCTAGTTGCACCCCGGTTTTCTTTTGTTCGGCCAACGCCGATACGAGCTGCTCTTGATTAATAATCTGGTTTTGTACCAGCAAATCGCCAATACGAATCTTTTTAGTAATGTCCATGACGGCAGTTGTTAAAGATCGCTATAAAGTTCGGATTGATAAGCTTAATCTAAAGTTAAAGCCTCTGCTGTTGATGTCGGTATGATTTGCTCTAAAAATTATTTATCGTATGATTGCTTAGGACTTTACCAAAAGCTTGCAACCTGAACCACATTCCAACCGATTGTCCAGGCTGTCGGCGATCATAGAGCTACTATAGAATATCTTGCAAATCAAGCCAGTATGCGAAAAGCGGATGAGAATCAGACAATCGTGAACATACTGCTGTTTAGCCACAGAACCTGTACACCAAGCAGCGTTACAGTATTCCCCTGCCCCAAATCGAGAACAGCGGCTCCTGCTGCATTTGCACTTAAATGAGCGAATGCTTGCGCTGGGGTCGTTATACTATTAGTTCCAGAGACAATAGCTATTTTATCCAGTGAAGTATAAAAATCTTCAATAATGTCAGTCCCTTGATTTGAAGTGAAATAAAATGTGTCCGCATCATAGCCTCCGTACAGCAAGTCATTTCCGGCACCACCAATAAGCGTATCGCTACCATACCATCCCCAAAGCGAGTCATCCCCTTCAGCACCATCGAGTTTATCATTGCCATTAATACCGCAAAGATAGTTGACATTCGAATCGCCAATCAGCGTGTCCGCATAATAACTACCATAAACGGTTTCAATACTGGTTAAGGCATCATTGCCAACTCCTACTCCGGTAGCCGTGCCCAAAGCAAGATTGACAGTGACCGAACCGGTGGTGTCATAGGTGTAATAATCCACTGCATCAATGTCAGTGCCGCCATCAAAGGTATCGTCACCTTTACCACCGACTAGGTAGTCGAAGCCGGCTCCGCCATTTAACGTATCGTTGCCGTCCAAACCGTACAGGGCATCGTTACCTGCAAGACCGTTAATTTCATCGGCGGTACTTTTGCCATAGAGATAATAATCGTTGCCCGCAGTGCCGTTAATGGCATTGCTGCTGGGAGTGACACCAGGTGTCGCAATTTCAGAACCGGTTACCATTGCCGCGGTAAATTTTCCGTCGGAAAATTGGTAATATTCGACATTATTGATCTTATCTACGCCTTCGGAAGAGGAAGTGAGCACCAATGCACCATTATCGGTACTAACCGTATACTGAGATCGGCTACCTGTAAAGACAGCCACATCCGTGCCTGTCCCTCCATCAATAGTATCGTTACCGGCACCACCAGTGAGCTGATTATTAGAATTATTACCAATGATCGTATCATTGAGAGCGGTAGCGACAACATTCTCAATAATCGTATCAAAATCGATGGATACATTATCGACGGCAGCAGTCACGCCATCTTTCAAAACGCCTATCGAGCTGAATTTGCCGGCGTTCAAATCAATTTTGGCGCCTAAAACAATGGACGATGCGTCAATAGTGTCAGTACCGCCTGTATCATTGATTAAAATCAGATTTTGCCCGGATGCATCAGTATATTTATAAGCTGTATCGGTAGCGTTATAGGTGTGTTTTCCGTATAAGTATTTGAGCGCCAACAAATCATAGGATCCCAAAAACTCGCGTTGCTGGTTTTGCGGCGCATCTATATACGACATCACCGTGTAAAGACCGGAGTCCTCGGTTTGAATAAGGAAATTGCCAGCCTCAGTGGAAGGGGCCTCGCCGGCATTATAATTACCGGGATGTTTTAAACCGATGGCGTGGCAAAGTTCATGCACCAGTGTGGAATACGCATAAGTGCCAGGCGTAAGGCCTTGTAAGTTTGATTCATCATCGCCATTGATATACAAATCTCCGGCAATACCGAAAGGCGCTGTAACGTCGGGGTAATAGGCATAACCTGACGATACCGCTCCTTGCGAATTGTTGCTAAAGCAGATCGCGCCAAAATTAGTTGTTGTATCGAGTACTTCGTTAAAAGTAATATTGACCTGCTGCGAAATAAGCGCAAGTATTTGTTTTGCCGCTGTCTTTTGCTCTTCTGAAAAAGGAATAAAACCTTTTTTATCTTCGTTATCAGCATAAGCGGGGGCGGAATTCATGAAACTGTAAGTAACGGAAGCTGGCGTTCCTACTGGATCCGGGCTGTTCCAACGCGTAGCAAAATTATTGGAATCCAGGCTTAACAAAACGTCGATCCTGTAGTCGCCGCTAATCGGAAAAGGAATAACCGTTTTTTCTTGTGTTGATTCTGTCGTCATTATTTGATTACCCCAGTTCGAACGTTATTATAATTTTTATTTCCCTTTAAGTATTTAATGGGATAACAACACCATATCACGAGATGTTTTTTTCACCAAAAAGTCGGCATGCTCCGGCAACTAATCTCTGTTAAGCATCAACTGCCACAATAAAAAAGCCCCGGCTGTTTCAAAAACAACCGGGGCTTCCATAGACTTAAAGCAATTGAGCTTTAAGGCAACATAATTACATCATGCCGCCCATGCCACCCATACCGCCCATGCCGCCCATATCGTGGCCGCCATGACCGCCTTTATCTTCGCTAGGCGTATCGGCAATCATGACTTCAGTAGTCAGCATTAAGCCGGCAACTGAAGCTGCATTTTGCAGTGCAGTACGGGTTACTTTCGCAGGATCTAAGATACCCATTTCGATCATGTCGCCGTATTGGCCGGTTGCTGCGTTGTAACCGAAGTTACCTGTGCCTTTTTGAACTTCATTGAAAACAACTGAAGGTTCGTCGCCGGCGTTAGAAACGATTTGGCGTAAAGGCTCTTCCATCGCACGACGCAGGATGTTGATACCGACGGTTTGGTCGTGGTTGACGCCTTCCAATT
>CAZJOY010000157.1:0-468 GCA_964547705.1 uncultured Methylobacter sp.
CGGAATTTGCCGCCGATAACCTCGTCGTATTGCTGCTGTATCAGCCGGCTTTCGGCCTGTCGACCGACCATTTTCGAAATAAAGATGACCCGGCGGCTACGATCGTGCTGGCCGATGGTAAACGCCGATACGGTGCCGGTGGCGCTGTATTCATTCTTGCAGCGGATCAAGTCGGCCAGCAACCCCGAGGCGCCCTGGTAACGCTTCTCCGGCTGTTTGACCGTGAGCTTGGCAATAATATCGGCCAAGGCTTGCGGAAGCTGCGGCTTGAGCCGATTGACGTTAGGCGTTTCTTCGGCCAGATGCGAGTGAATCAGTTCCAGCGGATCGTTGGAAAAAAACGGCAATTGGCCGGTCAGTAGTTCATAGAATACGATGCCCAACGAATACAAATCGGTGGAAAAATCGACGCGATAGTTGATGCGGCCGGTCTGTTCCGGCGAGGTGTAGGCCAAGGTATGGCGGACG
>CAZJOY010000157.1:478-10278 GCA_964547705.1 uncultured Methylobacter sp.
GGAGAAAATGGCTGACGTCGCGAATGTCGAGCGGTGTGATGAAGTCGGTCAGCCGCAGGGTCAGCGTCCCCGGTTGCAGTAATATGTTGTGCGGTTTGATGCCGCCGTGGGTAATGCCGGCATCGTGTACGGCTTGCAGGGTATCGGCCAGGGTACAGGCCAGCGTAAAAAAATCGTTAAGATCGAGTTGGTTTTGCTGTTTTGTCCAATAGTTCAGCGGTTGTCCGGCGAACCAGGGCTGAACGATAAATTGCAGGTCGCCGTAGGTTTCCAAAGAGAGCGGCGTGCAAACCCGTGGATCATGCAGGACTTTCAAGCGTTCAATTTTCTGGCGCAGATGCCGGGTCTGGTCGTCCCAGCTCGATAGCAGTTTCAGTCGTTTGATCACCAGCGGCTGGTCGGGGACGTGTTTGTGGTAGCCCTTGAATACCTCGCCCTGCAAGCTTTCTCCCAATTTTTCGGTAACAATGTAGTTGCCCAGTTTCGGTACATCCAGTGATTGTCTCTTTGTTGTTAAATCAATCACTTGAGGTGTGGAAGATGGCGAGCGTGGTCGTAATAAGGAGGGTTTAAACAAATAGCAGACATGTTTCGTAAATTTTATGAGCGATTGCTTGCTCTTTTGTGAGGCATGCGTAAAAACTGTTTTAGAGCAGAATTAGAAGTCGGGAAGGTCAGGGAATTAAACTCATCGTTAGAGTGATTTTGCTATTTAGCGATAAAAAATATATCGCCATGCTGAACTCTTCAGGATTTGATCTTGCTTTATCGAACAGGACACATTTAATCTTAAATAAAGATAGAAAAAATATATATAAGTAGAAATACGTAGTTATCCCAAAATAAATATTCCGGCGTTTTCTGCTTATCGATTTGATGGATGGTCTTTGTAGAATGCAATAAATTGATGGGCTCGCGGCTCGAACGGAGAGTTCCAGGAAATTTTTCGAGTGTTGATTTGTTACGGCAGAGGGGGACGTAGATTTTTGAGAGGAATTGTTAGCCTTAAAAGAGCTTCTGATTATGAATGTTTGCAATAAGTTTTAAGGACGCTTGATTCTGAATACCTGATTTTGGTACTCAACGATGAAGCTGTCAGGGAGAATTTCTTTCAGTAGCATCGCGTCTTTTATTTGTTGCCCCGTTTTATATTTGACCATATCGATCATAACAAAGCGTTCTTCAGGAGCTTGTGAATAGACAAATACGTTAACAGTAAATTTCGGTACGCTTTGGCGAAACTCAAAAGGCAATTCAGTTAAAAAAGGAATATCTTGCATTACCGGAGTTGCTTCGGGCTCATCCGATTCGTCTATGGCAGCAGCTATTTCCGAAGCAGTTAGTGGCCTTGGTTCGGATTTGTCGGTAATAGCGGCTGGCTTTTTAATGATTTCAGTAGCCGGTTTTTGGGTAATAATCGGCCTAACCGGTAGCGGAGCGGGTTCCGGTTTTTCTTTATCAATTAACTCGGCAATGGAAATTGTTTCGGGTTCCGCTTTTTGTTCCTGCTTTTGCGGCTGAATAGGTTTATCAATTATTTTAGGCTCAAGCTTTGCTTCTTGCGTCGGCTGGGCAGGTAAAGGCGTCTGCGCGGTTGTGTTAGTCGTTGTTGCGTTATTTCGCACAAGCCAGACGACACCGGCAATAACCACTACATTAGCAATAAGAAGAAATACTAATAGTTTGGTTGTCTTGCTGCTGTTTTGTGGAGGCTGAGGCAGAAGGACTTTGTCAGTTACGTTTTCGGCCTGAAGAGCCTGTCTTTCCTGTTCTGATTTACGTAAGGCATTTAGAATAAAAGACATGATTAATCGGTTACTTCTATGCGGGGGATGTCAAATGTTTGCGTTATGTTCTTAAGATAAGGCATGGTTTGATCGCCTATCATGCCGTCTTCCGGTAATTGGTGCCGATGCTGAAACTTCATCACGCGAGCGGCTAAATTATCGTCATAAAAACGGGGCTGCTCTACCGGTTCAATCTTTCCGTCGATGCTATTTAGCAGGTAGCGTAACCATAATACGCTATCCGATGTTTCGTGAGGACGTATTATTTTGACATCCGGAGTTGGCGGCGGTTCGACTATTAAATAATAGCCGTTCCAATATTTCAATACGTCGGCTACCGGAAATATCATATGATCGTTAAAACGAACCATGGACTGGTTTTGTCCGAATCCGGTCAGCAGCGCATAGAATTTTGTTCCCTTAGTCAGTGAAAACTCCATAATGGCCGGGTGCTTGATTGCCAACATGTCTTTCCAGTTGGCTTTGCCGAATCGGCATCGCAATCCTGTCGTTTCGATGTAATGACAATCCGCGTGTCGGTTTTCGAGAACTGGCTTGTTCCAGCGTTTCAGCGTGCTGATTAATACGGCATTTAATGAATAATCCGGGTTATTGATCCAGTCATGAAAAGTTTTGGTTTCAGCGACATTCTCGATAGGTTTAGTCTGAATATCAGGTGGTGCATTAACAGCGTTTTGGCGATTAAAGGTTAAGAAATAAATACCGGTAGCCACAGCGCCTAAAAATAGCAGACTCAATAATAAGGTTAGCGAAGGAGATTTACTATCGGTAAAAGCCAGTGTCTCTTTGGCGGCGGCACTAACGATGGCCGGCGTAACCGCATGAGTATTGGTTGAATAGGCTCCCAGCAAAGCACGATCGCAAAGAATATTAATCATTCTGGGTATGCCGGAAGACAGTTTATAAATTTTTCGTATCGCGCTTTCTTTAAAAATTTCCGGACGACCGTTACAGACAGTCAAGCGATGATGGATATAAGCCCGCGTTTCATCAAGCGATAACGGCAACAAGTGATAGCGGGCAGTAATACGCTGATTTAACTGGCGTAAGTCTTGCCGTTTCAGTGATTCTCTCAATTCGGGCTGGCCGACCAGGATGATTTGTAACAATTTTGTCTTGTTGGTTTCCAGGTTGGTCAACAGGCGAACTTGTTCCAACACTTCCATGCTTAAATTCTGCGCTTCATCGATTAGCAAAACAGTACGCCTGCCGTTGGCATGGGCGGTAAGCAGGTGTTGGTTTAACAGGTCAACCAGGTTTTTTAACGAAAGCCGCTTTTTGTCATAAATAATGCCCAGCTCATCGCAGATGGTCGCCAGTAATTCGACAGCATTAAGCTTTGGATTCAGTATTAAGGCAATATCTACATTTTCCGGTATTTTCTGCAAAAGGCAGTGGCAAAGCGTGGTTTTACCGGTGCCGACTTCTCCGGTTAACGCAACGAAGCCGCCTCCAAAATTGATGCCGTAAAGAAGATGGGCAAGTCCCTCCTGATGACGCGGACTCATGTAAATGAAGTGCGGATCGGTCGCTATCGAAAAAGGGGATTCGCTGAAATGAAAGTATTGGTTATACAATTTTATTAAGCTTTTCAGTAAAGAAAAAATTATAAATGATTGTAGCTTACAACAATGAAAGAAGGATTGATTGTAAAAATTGATTTTCCGGTCTGCTGAAAACCGATTTTAACGTTGTTTCTAATGTTTTTGAAGGCCTGCTTTGCCGGAAAAGATTTCTTCCCTTCAGGCAAAGCGGGTATTGAAATGTAAGAAGCTCAGGAGCTAGATAAAGTTACTCTGCTTCCAAAAGGTTATTCGTATTTAGAACTCGACATCATGGTAAACATTCTGCACATCATCCAGATCATTCAACAAATCTAAGAATTTTTCAAACAATGCCATATCGTCACCTTCGATAGAGGTAGTGTCTTTAGGCAGAAATTGAATTTCGTCGACATCAAAATCAATCTCACCTAATAAGTCCGTTAAAGCTTGCTTGGCCTTAGAATATTCGGCCTGGGGAGTAAAAACGGTGATTTTTCCATCTTCGCTTTCAATATCGGCAACATCGACATCGGCTGTTAATAAGGCTTCAAGCACAGAATCCTCGTCATCATTTTTAAATGACAAGATAGCGGCATGGTCGAACATATGGCTGACCGTGCCTTGAGTGCCGATTTTACATTTTGTTTTGGTAAAACATTGGCGCACATCGCCGAAAGTTCGGTTAGGGTTATCGGTCAGGCAGTCGACAATTACCTTGCAGCCACCGGGGCCAAAGCCTTCATATCGAGCAGGTGCAAAATCCTCGCCAGCGCCTCCTTTGGCTTTATCGAGTGCTTTTTCAATGACATGGGTAGGGACTTGGTCTTTCTTTGCGCGCTCAATCAAGCCGCGTAATGCTAAATTTCCAGCCGGATCAACGCCCCCCGATTTAGCGCTTACATATATTTCGCGACCATATTTGCTATAGACTTTTGCCTTGGCATCAGACGTTTTAGCCATAGACACTTTACGATTTTGATAGGCTCTACCCATTTGGCTGTTGCTCCACTACAAAATGCTCGAATTGTACAGAAAAGGAGCGTAGCTACCAATGGTTTCATGTCTTATATTTGTAAACACTAGAGAAACTATAAATCCAATTTGGCTTTAAGATAAAAATGCCGGGATAGAAGGGTTTGCTGATAATCCCCTAGTTGTATATCGGGATTAAATTCAATATGCGGTTCGATTAAATTTTGTCCGACCACTGAAAGTTCTAAATTCTTTACCGGCCTGTAGGCTAAGCGCAAGTTAAGGCTGGTGTAGTCGCTTACCGGCTTTTGGCCGACGTCTGTTAATTTGTCTACATATCGCAACCAAAAATCCAATTCCACGTTACTTAAAATATCAAAGGATGAGCGTACGCTGAATTGGTTTTGTGGGACTCCATAGATCGGCTGATCTAAGCGCCCGTTTGAAGCTTTAAACCTTTGTTCAAGAAAACCGTAAGTTAAATTCAATTTCCAATAATCAGCCGCTTGCCAAGTGCCCGATAATTCAGAGCCATAGGTATAACCTCGGACGTCATTGATCAAACTCACGGGCTGTAAAATATAAGGCATACCGGCCTCGGATACGGTAACGCTGGGCGATCCTGCAGGGATGATGAAAGGCAACCTGCTGTAATCGTTATAAAATAAAGCGAGGTCGGCGCTAACTTTTGAAGTTTGAAAACGATAGCCCAGCTCGTAGGCTAAAACTTCCTCCGATTTATATCTGTCGCGCATGAAAGAAGATTGACCAAAAATTTTTACCGGCATATTTCCGGTTTGGGCTGAAGCAGGCACTGTCGTCAACCAAATATCCATTTCTTCTTTGCTACGGGCAGGTGTTGTTCCCGCCTTGGATACCGCAGTCCAAACGCTGTGATTGTTGTCAGGACTCCAAATCAGCCGGGTATTCGGAAGGAATTGTAAGCCGGAAAAATCATTATGCTCCAGTTTAGTGCCGAGAATAAATTTTAGCTTTTCGGGAACCAGTGTTATCTCATCTTGAATAAAACCATTATATAACTTGTAATCGAGACTGCTGGGAGAGAACTGGAGAATAGCATTGTTATTGAACTGGTCTTGTATAAACCGATATCCACCGCCTAAAATCAGGTCATGACGATCTAAAAGTTTCAGACGGTACTGAGAATCCAGGTCGAATTGATGAAAGGTGGAAGGAAGATAAAATTCATGTTGTTGATAATCATAATAGGCCTGCAACGAAAAACTGGAGTCGGCAGACAATGTTTTATCCCAACGGCTTAGTAGACTGAACATGGCCGAGTCTTCTTGGCTACGGACAGTGGGGAAATAAGGCGCTGTTAATCGCGGGGTTGCTTGTTGGTTATCGAATCGGCCGCGAAAGAAGTTGCTTTGGATTTTTACAGCGTTATCATCGCCATCAGACAAATCCAACTGTACCCCGCCTTGTTGCGCATCCCAGCCGTCATAAGCGTCGGTACCGTTGGTATTGCGGTAACTATCGTGCTTTTTACCCTGGGCATGAATCCTGCCAAAACTGTGTGCATCGATTTGAAAACCATAGCGGGCCGAACCGAATACCTGTTCGTCTCCTCCTGCGATGCTTAGTTGAGTGCCCTGAGTCTTTTTTGCATTCTTGCTGATGATATTAATAACGCCGTTGACCGCATTCGCGCCCCATAAAGTCGCTCCCGGACCTCGAATGACTTCAATACGTTCAATATTTTCCATCAGCATATCCAGCGTTTCC
Organism: uncultured Methylobacter sp.; assembly: GCA_964547705.1. Classification (GTDB taxonomy): domain Bacteria; phylum Pseudomonadota; class Gammaproteobacteria; order Methylococcales; family Methylomonadaceae; genus Methylobacter_A. Next base: position 6,552 of record CAZJOY010000157.1, read on the forward strand.
CACAGCGTTCCGGAAAAACCGGGAAAAAACAGGGTCCTGCCATCCATTAATACCAGCAATTTGTTGGCGGCACGGTCATTAAGCCCACGAATAGTGACGGCCCATTGACTCGCATTGACGCGAGCAACCTGCAGGCCGGGCGCCATTCTAAGTGCTTCGGGAATATTGGTCGCGCCGCTGCGGCGAATATCTTCGGCTGAAATGATAAAAACAGCGGCGGCAGAGTCTTTTACATTTTGTTCTTTTTTGCTGACAGAGGTCGTTATGCTTAATGCCATGACTTGTTCAAGCGACATGGACAATAAATCCTCAGAAGAAAGCGTATCTATGTGCTGCTGATTCTCCGCGTGACAATTCAAACTGAGAAGTAAAACAGGCAGATATAACTTTAATTTTTTATTAACGCTAACCATTCTTGAATTTAGTAGGAACCGGAAAATTTTTCTAAGAAACTATACTTAATCTTAATATAGTTTTTTGCATTATGTTCTATTTGTCTGAGGAGTTAAAGTTATTGGTCTATTTATTAGTACGAGATTTAAATGCAGATCAAGGTTTATCTATCGAAGTTAATTGTATTTAAATTATTTTATAATCAATATGTTAGTCGTATTAAATTAAGTTAATGGTAATGCTTTAGGTACGTTTTAAGAAGTTTAGGTGGTAGGTGTTTTTTTGAATACTATAGTTATCTTCTTGTAGTAGTAAGGCAATGAAAAATATATTCTTTTTTTGCTGTTGGTGAATGCGGATCGTGTTGCCGAAAATTTTGGTGTTGGATTTGGGAATTACAATGGTAATATCAGAATATATCTACAACCAATCGCCACGATATTTTAAAGGCCACTGGTACGATAAAGTGGCGTGCACTGTACTTTTTACGTTTGATAGCAGTATCATCAAATAGACGCCGCTAGCTAGTCGTTGGATTTAAACGTTTGTCATACTTACCCTCAAATAATTTTGGATCTATGTTAAGGCGTTAGCCGTAAAAAACCGGAATTTTACTTGGCCTTTTGTTTAACTAATTAATGTCTTTAAGCAGATTAACTACATTTATACTGCTGTGTTTCGCTATCGGTCTAAACCCTAATTTCCAATGGGCAATTAAGGTTGTGTTGGTGATGCGTCGTAGACTGATTTTAATTGCATGGGCATTTTTGTCTGCATGGAATACCAGTATTGCCGATGAGTTACCGGAGCGGGGGGCGCAAATTACTGTCGCGTATTTATACCATTTCACCAAATTCACTGAATGGCCGACTGTTACGCCGACTTTTCATTATTGTGTTTATGAAGATGCTAACTTTGCTGATCTGCTACGGCAAACCTATAAAGGCAAAACCATCGGCGAAGCAAGCATTGTAGTCAAAAATATCAACAGTCAATCTAAGCTGGACGATTGCCAATTAATCTATTTCTCCCAACCGGGACCTGCCGATTTTCTGAAAAAAGCTAGTAATTACGCAATCTTGTCGGTTGGAAACCAAAAAGATTTTATAGAATTAGGCGGAATTATCTATCTGTTCGAAGAAAACCAAAAAATACGTTTTTACATCAATAACGCAGCTGCGGCAAATGCAGGATTGAAGATTAATTCGCAATTGCTGAGACTGTCCAAGGAACCCTAATGTTACCTAATCGATCCATTAAATTTAAACTAATGTTCATTACGGTGCTCAGCAGCGGTATTGCTTTATTGGCGTTCAGCACTGTGTTGTTGTTTTACGAGGCTGCGTTCGTTGAGAAAAGCCTGGTTAACAATCTACAGACTCAAGCCGATATCATCACCGAAAACAGCTTGGCATCATTAGCTTTTATGGATGAATTGACGACAAAAAAAACCTTGGGGGCATTAAAACATAACCCCGATATTCTTTATGCAGGCATATACGATAAGTCACATAGCCTATTAGCAAGCTATCAGAAGTCTTCATACCAAAGCACCGGACCATTGTCTTCCGAAGAGTTAAGTAATGCCCCGCAATTAATAAGAGGCGATAAATTTGTGCAAATAATTCAGCCGGTGCGGCTAGATAATGAATTGTTGGGTTATTTGCTGATACGCGGAAGTTTTGAATCGCTTTATCAGAAACTCTATAGCTACGCATTAACCATCCTGCTGGCATTCGGTATTGCCTTGCTTGTGGCCTTATCATTATCGCTACGCTTACAGCGGATAATTTCCGGCCCCATTATTCGCATAGCTAAATTTATTAATAATGTTACCGAGTCGAAGACTTATACCGTTCAGGCAAAAAAAGAGACCAATGATGAATTAGGGGTTTTAGTTGAGTCATTTAACCAGATGCTGATGCAGCTCGATGTGAATCTGCAAAAACGGGATGAAGCGGAACAGGCGCTGGCTCATCATTTGGAGCATCTGCAAGAGACTATTAATGAGCAGACCAAAGATTTACAACAGGTAGCTGCTACTGCCGATGCTGCAAACCGCTCCAAGTCGGATTTTCTCGCCAACATGAGCCACGAGATCCGTACGCCGATGAATGCGATCATCGGTATGACCAACTTTGCGTTGGCTACTGAGCTAAGCCCAAAGCAGAGAGGCTATCTGGCAAAAATCGACAGTGCCGCGCAATCGTTACTCCGCATCATTAATGATATTCTGGATTTTTCCAAGATCGAGGCTAGCCGGCTGGACCTGGAATATTCGCCTTTTTCTTTAGATGATCTTTTGAATAATTTAGCAGATCTGGTTGCCTTCAATGCCGAGGAAAAAGGCTTGGAAATCATTTTTTCCGTTGCGCAAGATGTGCCTCGCCACTTATTGGGCGACCCATTGCGCTTGGGGCAGATTCTTTTGAACTTGACCAATAACGCGGTCAAGTTTACCGAGCATGGTGAAATCCTGATTTCGGTTTCTGTCGAGTTCATTGATGATGTGCAATGTCGTCTACTTTTCGCTATCCAGGATAGCGGGTTAGGCATGACCTCTGAACAAATTCAGGGCCTGTTTAAACCTTTCGTACAGGCAGATAGTTCAATTACCCGGCGATACGGAGGGACCGGATTGGGTTTAGCCATTTGCCATCAGCTGGTAAATTTAATGGACGGGGATATATCGGTCGAAAGCGCGCCAATGCAGGGAAGCACTTTCCGCTTTAGTGTTTGCCTTAAAGTAGAGCCGACATATGAAGGATTGGCACCCCCTCCTGCCGATTTTCAAGGAAAACATATTTTGGTGGTGGACGACAGCATTATTGCGAGGGAGATGCTTTCCTTCATGCTGAGCTCCTTAGGTTTTGTTGTGGAAAGTGCTGATTCGGGTGTGGAAGCATTGAAACAGGTTCATAGTCGATATGAAGCCGGCAACGCCTTCGACCTCATATTAATGGACTGGCGTATGCCGGATATGAATGGTATAGAAGCAGCGTCAAGAATCAAATCCGATAGCAGGCTGGCTACTCCTCCTGCTATCTTGTTAATCACTACATTTTGCGGAGAAGATTTGGCGCATCAGGCCGATCAAGCCGGATTGGAAGGTTTCCTTCAAAAACCCGTTACGGAGGTGTCATTGGTCAATGCTATCAGTACGGTTTTCGGTCTGGCTACATCGGAACCTGCGCCCTATAAACGACAAACTCTTGAGGATTTGTCGTTTATAGGGCGCAGAGTTCTGCTGGTGGAGGATAATGCGTTCAACCGGGATGTCGCTATCGAAATGCTGCATGCAATGCATCTGGAAGTGGATTACGCACTGAACGGC
>CAZJOY010000158.1:0-8576 GCA_964547705.1 uncultured Methylobacter sp.
GCGCACGGCGCGCCCTACAGCAGCGAGAACTTTGTTCAATTTACATAACCGAAAAGCATTATTCTCACCTTAACTTAATGGCAGTGACTTAACACTGGGAAAGCGCCGAATATTCATCGCATGTCTACGCCATAAGGTTTGAGCCGGGCCTGTAAGGCCAAGGCATTAAAAGGTGCCGCGCATTCGGCGGTATTGTCGAAATAAACATGCACATCCTTACCCTCACCAGTCCATCTGTTGATATGCTCGGCCCAATAGCTTAGTTCGGTTTTGCTGTAGCAAGAGACGTAAGTTTGCGCGTGTCCATGCAAGCGAATATAAACCAGGTTTGTCGTGACGCGATCCCACATCGGCCAAGTCGCGGCGTCCGATATACAAATTGCAATGTCCGCTTCAGCCAAACAATCGGCTGTTTGATCGTCAAACCAGGATGAATGCCTGAATTCGATGCTGTGACGTACTTCGGGCCACTGTTGCAACGCGTCGATAAAATGCTTTAGCAGATCGAAATCCTTTTTCAATGAGCCTGGCAACTGCCACAGCACGACAGCCAGTTTATCGCCTAAAGCTTCGGCATGGCTTTTCTCGATAACTATCGACGGTAAGGGATTAAGCAGTTTCTTATGATGCGTTAAATAGCGATTGGCTTTTAGTGCGAACCTGAATGTTGACGGGGTTTCGTCGGACCATTTTTTAAAGGTATCGGGATTTTGCAGGCGGTAAAAAGTGCCGTTAATTTCTACTGCGGAAAAATGTTCAGCGTAGAATTCCAGCCAGCGTTTTTGGGCAAGGTCGCTGTAAAAACGTTGCCGCCATTCCGGATAGCTCCAGCCGCTGGTGCCGATATAAAGCGAAGACGCCAACTTTAGCCCTTAACACAAATCACCGGCTCCAGTTTGGCAACTTTCCGGGCCAGCCCGGCCCGATCCGCCACATCCACGACCACACTGACATCTTTATAAGCTAAAGGCGCTTCTTCGGCCACGCCGCGCATCGACGGACTACGGATAATAATGCCGCGTGCCGCCAGTTCATCGACCAGCGTTCTGCCTTGCCATTGTTTAGTCGCCTGTGTGCGGCTCATCGCCCGTCCGGCGCCATGACAGGCCGAGCTGAACGAGCGCTGTTCGCCGTCTTTGGTGCCGCACAGCACATATGAGCTGGTGCCCATCGAGCCGCCGATCAGTACCGGTTGCCCGGTTTCCCTGAATTGTTCCGGTAAGTCGGGATGTCCGGGGCCGAAAGCGCGGGTTGCGCCTTTGCGATGTACATACAGCGACTTTTTTTTGCCGTCGATCATGTGCTGTTCGACCTTGCAGGTGTTGTGTGAGACATCGTAGAGCAGGCCGAGATGGATGCCCGGAAATACTGTCGCCGCAGCCTGCCGGGTTAAATGCGTGATGATTTGCCGATTCGCCAGCGCGCAATTGATCGCTGCCCGCATTGCGCCCAGATATTGCTTTCCCAATGGCGAATTTAACGGTGCGCAAGCCAGTTCGCGATCCGGCAAGGCGATTTGGTATTTAGCCGCCGCCATCGCCATGTCTCTTAAAAATTCGGTGCCGATTTGATGGCCCAACCCCCGGGAGCCGCAATGAATGGTGATTACCACATCATCGACGCGTAAGCCGAAAACCTTGGCAACTTCCTGGTCGAAAATCTTCGCGACCCGCTGCACTTCCAGATAATGATTGCCGGAACCCAGCGTACCCATTTCATCTTTTTGCCGCTCACGGGCTTTCGGAGAAACATAGCGGGCTTCGGCGCCAGCCATGCAGCCGTGTTCTTCAATGCGCTCCAGATCCTGTTCTTCGCCGAAACCTTGTTCGAGCGCCCATTGCGCGCCGCCCATCAACATGCCGTGCATGTTGTCATGGTTCAAATGTATCCTGCCCCTGCTGCCGACACCGGCAGGCACCGTACGGTACAGCGCATCGGCAAGCGCCTGTTTATGAGGTTGCAATTGATCCATCGTAAGCCCCGTCTGCAACGTGCGCACGCCGCAGGAAATATCAAAACCGACACCGCCGGCCGACACCACGCCGCCCTGATCGGGATCGAAAGCAGCAACGCCGCCGATCGGAAAACCGTAGCCCCAATGCGCGTCCGGCATCGCGTAAGCCGCATCGACAATGCCCGGCAAAGTCGCGACATTGGTGATCTGCTCGTAAACTTTCTGGTCCATCGCTTCCAGCAGTTGCGCGTCGGCATAAATCACTGCCGGGACGCGCATCGGTCCTGTGGGTTTAATTTCCCAACAGGTTTCGTCTCGTTGTATAAATTGACGGGTATCCATCGAATACCTCCTCTAAACATCGACAACACATTGGGCAACCCAGGTGTCGTCAGCTTGTTGATAGACGCGCAGTTCAGTGAGTGTCGCGCCTTTTATTTCCACGGCCGGTTGGTGTTTTTGCGGGTCAACGGCTTCGCCATAAGCGATTGCGGATAATGTATCCTCATCGATGATTACCTCAAAACGATTGAACAGCACACCCTGTGTAGACATTTCGTACACCAGTTCGTTGATCCAGCCGGCTAGCAGCATTTCATTATCGGGCGCTTCACAAGAGATAGAGATGACTTTCGATGGCGAAACCAAGTCAAGGTCGGTAACGGCTGCGGTCATCGCGACAGCGGCTTGCTCGAACGCTTGCTCCAGCGTAGGCGCAATGCCGCGTATGCCGATGTCCGCTTCATGCTCAAAATGTTCCCAGCGGGGTAGTATCGGTTTACCGTTCAAAGGATGTCCTCATTTTATGGGTGCAAAACGATTCTTCTAAGAAGTTTATACAGGCGTTATAGCCGGATGCTGAGAATATACTATCGATAAGCCTCGATATATAGGTAATTCAACCTATTGAAAGCTAACGAAATAAATTTATCATGCAGGTGGTCATTGTCTCTGCGGCAACCCGCACTGAAAAGTTAATCCCCGCTCTCATTGGACTTCATCGTCAATGTGAATATCGCTAAAAGAGGAGAACGCCATGAGAAGAATCTATTTTTTAGTTCCGAATATTGCTGTCACCCATAAAATCGTCGACGAACTCCGATCTGAAGGCATAGAGGAGCATCATATTCATATTCTGGCGAAAAGAGACACGCCTCTCGAAGGCCTGCCTGAAGCCGGAGTCAGCATAAAAACGGATTTTATTCCCGCCATTGAACGAGGCATGGCATTGGGCGGTAGTACAGGCTTGTTGGCCGGCTTGATAGGTTTGCGCCTTGCCGGTTTTGCGATTGCGGGAGGACCGCTGTTGGGCGTGATTATGGCCGGCGCAACGATCGGGTCGATGATGAACGGTTTGATGGGCATGAACTCCGGCAATACCCGATTAAAGAAATTCGAAGACGCCATCGAGCAAGGCGAACTGCTGGTTTTGGTCGATATACCCAAGGAGCGCATAGAGACGATCAAACAACTGGTCATAAAACATCATCCCGAGGCGGATTTTGAGGGCGTCGAACCAATTCTGCCACCGGCGATGCCATAATCTTACATCTTAATGACCTGATATTTTTTGTAAGGAATCCCGTTCTCCCAGCGATATACGAACATTTCCATCAGCGTTTTTTTTCCTGTAATGATGAAATCAATGGGCATTTCACCTCACTTCGACCGGTCCGGCAACGGGAAATCAGTTCCTGCAGGGCCAGTTCGATACGGCGCAAATCGGCGATGCGGCTTTGAACATCGGTGAGTTTGTGTTCGGCAAGTTCTTTTGCCTCATCACATTGGCCACCGTCGGCCAATTTTAGTAAACCTGCCACTTCGTTAAGGCTAAATCCCAGGCGTTGCGCAGATTTGATAAAAATAATCCGGGTAATATCCGTCATGTTGTAGCGCCGAATACTGCCCAAAGGCCGATCGGGTTCCGGCAACAGGTCGCGGCGCTGGTAAAAGCGGATCGTTTCGACGCTGACTCCGGCCTCTTTTGCCAAGCCGCCAATCGTTAAGTTATCTACGGTTTTATTCATGGTTATTGACTCCGTACTTGAATACGGAAGTAAGCTTACATCAGTTTTTATTTACGCGAGAAAATCCATGTCTGAATCACAACATTGCCGCCGCTTTCTGTTTATCGGCGGATTAGGTGCCGTTCTTGCTTCCCTTTGCTGCCTTGGGCCGTTATTGTTGCTGGTACTGGGTTTTAGCGGCGCCTGGTTAGCCAATCTGACTGCACTGGAACCCTACCGGCCCGTTTTTATCTTCATTTCATTAATCGCGCTGTTTTTTGCTTGGCGACGAGTTTTTCGGTCGCAGTCCAGTTGTCAACCTGGCGAACCATGTGATTCAGCATCGGATCGCAGGCGACGCGCCATTATTTTTTATGGTGTGCTGGTGCTGGTTTTATTAGCGCTGGTTTTTCCTTATCTTCTTCCTTTATTTTACTAGGCGGTTTTTTATGAAACGATACTTTGCTATGCTGATCATGACTCTCGCTGTTAATCCGCCTGTATCGGCGGCATCCCGGACCGTTGCGCTGGCAATACCCGGCATGACCTGCGCCGCTTGTCCTATCACGTTAAAAATAGCGCTTAATCGGGTAACGGGCGTGACTGCGACGACGGTCAACTTTGATAAGCGTCAGGCCATTGTGACTTTCGATGATGCCAAAACCAATGCCGAAGCACTGGTTCGCGCTACCGGCGATGCCGGTTATCCTTCCACTATCATTGAAGGCGTTACACAATGAGCCATGTTATTTTGGAATCCACGCTGATTTGTCCTGAGTGTGGTTTCAGCAAAACCGAACAAATGCCCACCGATGCCTGTCAATGGTTCTACGAATGTCAAGGCTGCCATCGTTTACTAAAACCCAAAACCGGCGATTGCTGCGTGTTTTGTTCTTATGGTAGCGTCGCTTGTCCTCCAGTTCAGAGGCAAGGAAAACATTCAGGATGTTGCGGTTGATGGGTTCGCCAGCTTTGCATCATTGAAACAGGGATTTTAGGTCGAACATGAACAGATTGTTTATCGCATTTTTTAACCGCTTTAACGATGCAGCAACTTGCTGCCGAACCCCAAGTGCCGCTTGGCGAATTTAGCCGTAACCGCTTGGATGGCTGGGAACGCAAAAGCTTTAAAGGCGAAACCCGCTATCAGCTACAAACGCTGGATGGCATTGTCGTGCTGAAAGCCGATAGCCATGCTTCAGGTTCCGGGCTGTTCAAAGAACAGCGCATCGATCTCGAACAGACGCCGTTTTTGAATTGGTCCTGGCGCATCAGCAACCGTTTGAGCGGCTTGAATGAGCAAAGCAAGGCCGGCGACGATTATGCTGCGCGTATTTATGTCATCATCAACGGTGGTTTGGCATTCTGGCAAACCAAGGCGATTAATTATGTCTGGGTCGGCAACACCGCAAAGGATACGGTCTGGCCCAACGCCTTTGCCGGAGATCATGCGATGATGGTCGCCGTGCGTGGCCCGGAAGCCGCGCTGAACGTTTGGCATAGTGAAAAGCGCAATGTCCGTGCCGACTTGAAAAAACTGTTCGGCGAAGATTTACACATGATTGATGGCGTGGCGTTGATGACCGATACCGATAACAGCAACGGGCAGGTTTCCGCCTTTTACGGCGATATTTGGTTTTCCAAGGATTAAGGGAATCGCTCGTTTTGATAGAGCGATGGTGTTCCTAGCTAAGGGCTCGGCATTTTCGAGTCCTTAGCTTTTTGGTATTAAGGATACGGTCATTAATAATTTCCCGATATGGATCGGATAAAATTTTTCCGTTCGCCCTGAGCTTGTCGAAGGGGGGACGGAAAAATTTTGGCCTACCGCGCGTCAAGCCGATCATGCTTCGACAAGCTCAGCACGAACGGCTTGACGATAGAAGACAGTGGTTTCGGGAAGTTATTTTTAACCAAATCCTAAGCGGCGGCGAGCTGTTTTAGCCTGTCGTGAATCACTCCGGCCAAATATTGCGCATCTTCGGCAATGCCCAAAAAGCGGCCGGAACCCCAAGTATTGAGCCAGGGCAGGCCGATAAAATAAAGCCCTTCTTCATGGGTTATTCCGCGCTGGAATTGTGGATGTCCCCGGCCGTCGAAAACCGGCAATTCTATCCAACTGTAATCCGGCCGGAAGCCGATTGCCCAGACAATCGAGGTGATACCGGCGGCGTCGGCATCCAACGTGGTCGGATCGAATTCAGGCTCCCAGACTTTCCTGAACGGCGGCTCTTCCGGTGCGTCGATACGATTGTCCGCAATATAGCGGTCGATGTCCTCGCGTATCCGTACATAGACATCGTCGGCTTCGTCGAGGTTTTTGGTTAAATCGGCTTTGAATTCCAGTGTCGTGCCTTGAATATTAGCCATGCTGCCGTAGAGTTTGACGCCTTCCAGAGCAAACTTGCGCAAGTCGATTTCATGGCCGCCGTTGCGTCCGGTCAGATAGTGGTTGGTCTTGTGTTTAGCCGCATCGCCCAGCGGGTGTTTATCCACCGTCATTTGATAAAAGCCCAGATCGTATAGCCATTCGGTGGTTTCACGGCCGCGATACAGGCGCGGCGAACGCGGGGCATTACCGACTGCTAAATGCACTTTACGTCCGGCCAGGTGCAGGTCTTCCATCAACTGTACGCCGGACTGGCCGGAACCCACCACCAGCACATCGCCGGGGGGACGTTCTTGCGGGTTGCGGTAATGCATCGAGTGAACCTGGGTGATGTGGTCGGGAAGGCTATGCGCATAATCCGGTACGATTGGAATATCATAGCCGCCGGTAGCCACGACCAGATGATCGGCGGTGAACTCGCCGGCGCTGGTCGTAACCTCAAGCCAGCCTTGTTTGCGGCGGCGGACGCGGGTTACGGCCACGCCTTCGTTGATCGGTGCATTGACCTTTTCGGCAAAGGCTTCGACATAGTCGACGATTTGCTCCTTGAGCATGAAGCCTTGTGGATCGTCGCCTTGATACGGAAAATCCGGCAGGCGGCATTGCCAGTTGGGCGTCACCAGGCAAAAGCTGTCCCAGCGATCGTTGCGCCAGGAATGGCCGACCCGGTTTTTCTCGAAGACGATGTGGCTGATGTTGAACTGTTGCAGGTAATAGCTGACCGACAAACCGGCCTGGCCGCCGCCGACGATGATGACTTGATAATGCGGGCGGGGATTGTTTTGTTGATTGTTCATGATGTTCTCTCGTTGTTGTGTGACGGTTTGTGATTTCAGTGCACGGTGAATTTTGCTTTTATCAGTTCGTTAGGATGTATCGTTTCCGGCGGCGCAACACTGGAGTGCAAGCTTCGCTTGCTCTGGCAGGCAAAGCCTACATCCTTAGCCGATGAACTCTTCGATCAAGACCTTCGGGTTTTCAATGTCGGAAAAGTTCACTGCGATAGTTTCAATCTCGTTCAGCTGACTCATCGCGCTGGAGCAGGTGTAACCGTATTTCTGTCGAACCCGCTCGCTGGCGATCTGTAAAGCCGCACGGCTACGGGCGAGAAAATCTTCCAGTTCGTAAGTCTCGCCCGGTTTAAAAAAATCCTTGATCACCTGCGACGGCGAATAACAAAGGCTGGTGGATTGGTCCGGCCAACGGACGCGAAAACGCATTTCAGGCATGGGTAAAACCTCTTACCATAAAAGTTGTATTAGGTAGGGTACGCACCGCGTACCGTTCCCTAGGATCAGATCTGCAAAAGGTACGAGACTGTGAAAGTATTCGCTTTAGAACAAAATAAAAGAATTCACCACGAAGACACGAAGGACACTAAGTCTTTCAAGGTATTGAATTAAAAAACAATTATTTTCTCTGTGTTCTTCGTGTCTTCGTGGTGAATAGGCTTTTAAACCGATTTTGATAATACTTTCACAGCCTCGTACGCACTGCGTACCCTACGAATTTTGTTTGAACTTCATGCCGCATCCGGTCAATGGTTCAGCATGTAAATCCCATAACAATTCCTCGCTGTCCGCATCGGTAAGGCGTAAGCGGCCCGACGCATCGGCTTCTCCGATTACCGAGCAGGCAATACCGCGTTTTGAAAAATGCCCAATGACGGCTTCGCTATGCTTATCTTCCACGCTCAACACAAAGCCGTAACTCGGAAAACAGCACAGCCAGCGTTCTAATGGAATATCCGGCGGGCGCGGTATCGCGGCCACGTCGATCACGCCGCCCAAGCCGGAACACTCCAACAGCATCAGCACCGTGCCGGCCAAACCGGCCATGCTGATGTCCTTTGCTGCCGCGCACAACCCGGCTTCGGCAAGTTGCGGCAACAGTTCCAAATCTTCGCGCAAGCGTTCAGGCGGCGAGCCGGTGCTCGCATCCCACCAGGCATGAGGCTCGCGAAAATGTCCGCGCAAATCGACCACCGCCAGCAGCTTTTGCCCGGCTTTTGCCACAAAACTGCTGAGCAATTTGTTCGCGCGGCCAAGAATCGCGACCGACAACTGCGGCCGGTCGTTGCGAAGATTGCTGTGGCCGCCGACGATGGGGACGCGGTAAATCTCCGACGCGGCGGCCATGCCCTCCAGCACCGGTTTGGCTTGTGCTTCGCCGTCGCTCCAGATTGCATCGACCACGGCAATCGGTCTGCCCCCCATCGCGTAGATGT
>CAZJOY010000158.1:8586-10086 GCA_964547705.1 uncultured Methylobacter sp.
ACGAGGGTCGGGGCGGGACAAACCCGTTCAGGAACCATTCCGCCGCCAACAATGAAATGCCGTCCCGGCCGGCTAGCGCGGTATAGTGCTGGCCGAGCGGGATTGCGCCGGGCGGCATGCGCTTGTTAAGCAGGCCGGTCACAGCGGCGATGTCGTGCTTGTGCGCCAGGCCGATACTTTGTTTAATGCTTTGCGTCAGGCGGGCTAGATCGTTCATGCCGCAATCCTGCCGGTCGCAATGAAGCCGGTTTCGCCATCGGCATAAGGCGGATACCAAGCCAAATCGGCCTGCATCAGATGATGCGGCCTGCCGTGCAGTTCGATTTCCTGTAGCGAGTTCCAATGCAGGCGGCGAAACAACGGCACATTGCGGCTTTGCACTTGGGCCAGAAAAGTGTGGCAATTCTGGGCATGGGCGCTGGTAACGGCCAGACGAATCAGCGCCGCGCCCAGGTTGCCCTGTTTGCGATAGTCGGCCGCGACCGCCAGCCGAGAACCCCACCAGATGCCCGGTTCGGCTTGATGAATGCGGACGGTTCCGACCACTTCATCGGGCAGGCCGCCGACGCAGGCAAGCGCAACAATCGGCGTGGCAACTTGGTCGATGCCGTCAATATCATTGTCTTGAAAAACGCCTTGCTCCTCACAAAACACCGCCTGCCGCAAACGCAGCATTTGCTCGCGTTCCCAATCTTGGGTTACCCATTTGACCAGGTACTCGTTGGGCATAAAACGATTGATAGCTTCGTTCAGCATGTCAGGCCTCATAACTGGAAAGAGCAGAGCAAGCGCCGCATTTGGCGCAGCCGGCTTTCATGTCGGCGGAGCGGAGTCCGGCTTGTTTCAACATAGCGCCCAGTGGTTGCAGAATGTCCTGCATGAAGCGCGGGTCGGGCGATGGATGATCGGCCAGCGGCGTGCCGGTAATCGGTATAAACGGCACGACGAACGGGTAAACGCCTTTGGCTATCAATTGCTCGCAAACGGCCAGGATCGCTTCCGCGCTATCGCCAAGTCCGGCCAGAATATAGGTGCTGACTTCGCCCCGGCCGAACACTGCAACGGCCGCGTCGAAAGCGTCCATATAACGTTCCAGCGGCACACCGGCCTTGCCGGGCATAATGCGGGCGCGGACTTCCGGCGTGACGGCTTCCAGGTGCATGCCTAGGCTGTCTATGCCTGCTTCTTTCATGCGCTCGAACCAGATATCGTCGTCCGGTGGCTCGCATTGGCCTTGAATCGGCAAATCGACGGCGGCTTTCACCGCGCGGGCGCTATCGCACAGAATAGCTGCGCCCCGGTCGGTCAGGTTCGGTGTGCCGGTGGTGATGACCATGTGCTTGACGCCGTCCAGCTCTACCGCGGCACGGGCGACTTCGGCCAATTGCTCCGGCGTTTTGCGAAGTATGGTAAGACCGGCTTTTAGCGATTGCTCAATCGCGCAAAACTGGCAGGACTTTTTGCGGTTGCCGTAACTGAAGCAGGCATTCAAAACCCTCC
>CAZJOY010000159.1:0-10025 GCA_964547705.1 uncultured Methylobacter sp.
GTTATCGCGCCGAACTGATCTTTGGGAAAAGGAAAATATAGCGCGATTGCCCTGCATGAGTTGCGTACGCCATTGACATTGATTCTAAATCCGATAGCAAAATATTTATCGGAAAGCGATCTTGATCCTGCTAAACGGCAAGAGCTGGAAATGATTGAGCGCAATGCCCGCTTGCTGTATCGGCACGTATGTGATCTGTTGGATGTTGCCAAAGTAGAAGCTCAGCAAATGTCACTGTATTTGCAAGCCGTTGATCTCGCGTATTGGGTACGATTAGCGGCTTCCAATTTCGAGTCTTCCGCGCATGATCGTGGCGTCACGCTGACGGTTATAACGCCCGATGCTCTTTACACACGAGTTGATGTTGAAAAAATCCAACGGATATTGCTGAATCTCTTATCCAATGCCGTTAAATTTACTCCGGATGGTGGCGCTATCCGCGTTGAGTTGCTTACGGAGGACGGGCAAGCGGTCATTTTGGTTCAAGACAATGGCCCCGGCATACCTGAATCGATGCGGACGGTCATTTTTGAACCTTTCCGGCAACTCGACGACGGTGCTACGCGACGACTCGGCGGCACAGGTTTGGGTTTAGCGATTGTTGCCGATTTTGTAAAACTGCATCATGGGCAAGTCACGGCCACCGATGCATCGGCCGATGGCGGTGCATTATTTAAGATCTGTTTGCCGTTAATAACAGCGGATAACACTCCGGCAATAATCGATGCCGGCTCGGCAAGTCAGCTTGATCCCTTGCTGCAACGGCAAACGTTGGATGAATTGCAGGCCGCAACCGCCATAGCGAATGAAGACTTTGTCAGTGACGATACGCAACTGATCTTGATTGTCGAGGACAATGCGGATATGGCGGCTTATTTGGCAAACCTTCTTAAGGCAAAATACCGGGTTGTCGTCGCCAACAACGGCCGGCAAGGCTTGGAAACCGCTTTAGCGCTACGGCCCGACCTGATCATCGCGGATGTCATGATGCCGGGTATGAGCGGCGATCAAATGGTTGAGTCTTTGCGCGTTAAACCGGAGTTGATCGATTTGCCTGTTATCATGCTGACTGCGAAAGACGATGACGAGCTGCGCCTGAAACTGCTCAAAGTGGGAGTACAAAACTATTTCGTCAAACCTTTCAACGCGAACGAGTTAATGGCGAGAATCACCAGTCTGTTGAAAGAGCGGCAACGTTTCGATCGGAAGTTCTGGGACAGCGAAACCCGTTTTCAAGCGACCTTTGAGCAAGCCCCCGTCGGCATTGCCATGATGACGCCCGATGGACACTGGCTTAGAGTGAACCGGCAGTTATGTACGATGCTGGGTTATAGCTATGACGAACTGTTACAAAAAACCGTTCAAGATATTACTTATCCAGAAAACCTGGCAACCGACTCGGCTTTTGTGAAGCAAATGCTGACGGGAACAACGCAAAATTGCGTTATCGAGACACGTTATATTTGCAAGCAAGGGGCAATAATTTGGATTAATCTCTCGGTTTCTTTGATCAAAAAGCCGGGCGGCGCGCCCGATTATTTTATCTTAATCATTGAAAACATTACCGAGCGCAAGCGCATTGAATGTCAATTACAGCTTGCAGCGACAGTTTACCGGGCCAGCGCTGAATCGATTATGGTCTGCGATGCCAACAAAACGATTATTGCCGTCAATCCGGCTTTTACACTATTAACGGGTTATAGCGAGCAGGAAGCTATCGGAAATAAACCCAGCCTGCTCAAATCGGGTCGTCATGGTTTGAAATTCTATCAACAGATGTGGCAAATACTGGATAAAACCGGACATTGGCAAGGCGAGATATGGAGCCGGCGCAAAAATGGCGAAGTTTATCTGGAATATTTAACGATTAGTACGGTTTATGACGATCAGGGGAAAATACAACAGTATGTTGGCATGTTCTCCGATATTACCGAGCAGAAACAAGCCGAACAAACGATTTGGCAACAGGCTAATTTTGATCCTTTGACGGGTTTGCCCAATCGCAATATGTTCCATGAACAATTGCGCCAGGAAATCAAACATGCCGACCGGAACCGGACTCGACTCGCGTTATTGTTTCTTGACTTGGATTTTTTCAAAGAGGTCAATGATACCTTAGGCCACGACAACGGGGATTTGTTACTGAAAGAAACCGCATCGAGATTAAAGGAATGTGTTCGAGAAGTGGATACTATTTCCCGGTTAGGCGGCGATGAATTTACCATTATTCTGAGCAATTTGGAAAATAACACGGCTGTTGTTGAGCAGATAGCGCAACGGGTTTTGGAACGGTTGGCCGAGCCGTTTATTCTTGGCGCGGAAGTTGTCCATATATCGACCAGTGTCGGCATTTCAAACTATCCGAACGATACACGAAATGAAGTTGAACTGATTAAAAATGCCGATCAGGCCATGTATGCGGCCAAACGTGAAGGCCGTAACCGGCATCATTATTTCACGTTCGAGTTGCAACAAGCAGCAACGACACGCTTGCGTTTGATTAACGATTTGCATAAAGCTGTAGAGGAACAGCAATTCATTCTTTATTACCAGCCTATTATCGACCTGAAAGATGGCCTGATATATAAGGCCGAGGCGCTTATCCGCTGGCAACATCCTGAACGCGGCTTGGTCAGCCCGGCGGAATTTATTCCCTTAACCGAAGAAACCGGCTTAATCAATCCAATTGGAGATTGGTTATTCCGAACGGTAATCCGGCAATTAAATGACTGGCGGCAGACATTACATCCGGATTTTCAAATCAGCATTAATAAATCTCCCGTCCAATTTCGTAATGAAAGCAATGATTGTAGTTCATTGTGGATAGATGAATTACAGCGCGCCAATTTGCCCGGCCAAAGTATCGTTATCGAAATTACCGAGGGTTTATTGATGGATTCGACTCAGAGTATTGCGAAAAAATTGTTAGCTTTTCGCGATGCCGGCATTCAAGTCTCCATTGATGATTTCGGTACCGGCTATTCGTCACTGGCTTATCTTAAAAAGTTCGATATCGATTATTTGAAGATCGATCAATCGTTTACCCGGGGGTTGGCTGATAATTCAAACGACTTTGTGCTCTGTGAAGCCATTATCACGATGGCCCATAAACTCGGGTTAAAAGTCATTGCCGAAGGCGTTGAAACAAAAGAGCAATATCAGCTGTTAATAAAAATGGGTTGCGACTATGGACAAGGCTATTGGTTTTCAAAACCCTTGCCGGCCTTTGAATTTCAAAGCTTATTGGAAAACAAAAAGATTAGTTTTTCATAGATAAAGCGGTGTACGCTACTTGATTTAGTTCCGGCTGGTGCTAAGTTTGAAATGTCGAATTTATATCAAATCCATAGCGATAATCATGGTTAACTCTGCTCAGGTTGAGAGGACAATACATCTGCGTTCGACCCAATACTTCTTTTCTCCCTTCAGTCTGAGGTTTGTGGGAGGATACGGATAAAGAGAACGCGGTTAGTCCTGCAATAAAGTAACAAAATTTTTACATTGCAATTTTCACACAGGCCATTTCATTATGCCCCGCTGGCAATTTTGGATCGATAGAGGCGGCACTTTTACCGATATTGTGGCGCGTTCGCCGGACGGGCAGATCGTCACGCGCAAGCTGCTGTCGGACGACCCCGAGCATTACCGGGACGCGGCTTTGCACGGCATACGCGGCATTTTGTGTGTGCCTGCCGGCGAGCCGTTGGATGGGACTATCGACAGCGTCAAAATGGGCACGACGGTCGGCACTAATGTATTGCTGGAACGCAAAGGCGAGCCGGTCGCGTTGTTGATCAATCGCGGTTTCAAGGATTGCCTGCGCATCGGCTACCAGAATCGGCCGGATATTTTCGCGTTGGACATTCGCCGCCCGGAACCGTTGTATCAAACCGTCGTCGAAATCGACGCTCGCGTCAGTGCCGGCGGTGAGGTTGTGCAACAGCTCAATGCCGAACAAGCCAGCCGGCAACTGCAAGCCCTGTACGACCAAGGCATACGCGCGCTGGCTATCGTGCTGATGCACGCCTGGCGTTATCCGCAACACGAGCTGGCTTTGGCCGAGATCGCCGGGCGCATCGGTTTCAAGCAAATCTCGTTGTCGCACCAGGTCAGCCCGCTGCCGAAAATCGTCGGCCGCGGCGATACCACGGTGGTCGATGCCTATCTGTCGCCGGTATTGCGCCGTTATGTCGATCAGGTCGAACAGGGGCTGACCGCGCAGGACGGCGACGTCCGGCTGTTGTTCATGCAATCGAACGGCGGGCTGGTGCAGGCGGCGGCCTTTCAAGGCAAGGACAGCATTTTGTCGGGACCTGCCGGCGGCATGGTCGGAGCGGTCGCCGTGGCGCGGGGCGCAGGTCTCAAAAAAATCATCGCGTTCGATATGGGCGGCACTTCGACCGACGTTGCGCATTACGCCGGCGAATTGGAACGGACTTTCGACACCGAAGTGGCTGGCGCGCGTATTCGCACACCGATGATGGCTATCCATACCGTCGCGGCCGGCGGCGGTTCGATTTTGCATTTCGACAGTTTGCGTTATCGGGTCGGTCCGGATTCGGCCGGGGCCAATCCGGGGCCGGCCTGTTACCGGCGCGGCGGGCCGTTGACGGTGACCGACGCCAATTTGCTGCTCGGCAAGTTGCCGGATTTTCCTGCGGTGTTCGGCTCGGAAGGCAATTTGCCGCCCGATGCCGAGCAGGTCAGGCAATTGTTCGACGAATTAACCGAGCGCATCCGGGCCGCGACTGGCGACCGGCGCACGCCGGAACAAGTCGCCGAGGGTTTTTTGGCAATTGCGGTCGAAAACATGGCCGAAGCGATCAAGAAAATCTCGGTGCAAAAAGGTTACCACCTCGGCGAATACGCGCTGTGTTGCTTCGGCGCGGCCGGCGCGCAGCACGCGTGCCTGTTGGCCGAGCGTTTGGGCATGCAAACGGTGTTATTGCATCCGTTGGCTGGCGTGTTGTCGGCTTACGGCATGGGCTTGGCCGATTTTAGGGTACTGAAGCAGCTCGCTTTGGAACAGCTTTGGCAGGACATCAGTTTCGACGAATTGGAGCGGCAGTTCCGGGAATTGGACCGGCAAGCCCGTTCGGCATTACGTGAGCAAGGCTTGCCCGAGCAATCGATGACCAGCCAATGGCGGCTGGCCTTGCGCTATCAGGGCACCGACACCGCGCTGACGGTCGATTTTGCAGAGCCGGCCGACATTATCAGCCGTTTTGAAGACAAGTACCGGCAGCAATTCGGCTTTTGCTATCAAAATCGGCCGTTGTTGATTGCCGCCTTACAAGTCGAAGGCATCGCCGGCGAGCCGCAGCCGGGCGATATTTTTGCCAACGATACCAACGACCGAAGCGGCCAGGCGCAAGGCATGACGCGTGTGTTCAGCCGGGATGCTTGGCACGACGCGCCGGTGTACCGACGCGAGCAACTCAAATTCGGGCAAAGCGTTGCAGGTCCCTCAATAGTGCTCGAATCGATCTCGACGATTGTCATCGAACCCGGCTGGCAAGGAACATTGCAAACCGGCGGCGATTTGCTGTTGTCCCGACTTGCCAACGTTGATGCGCAAACGTTCGGCACGCAGGTCGATCCGGTGCTGCTGGAAATTTTCAACAAGCGTTTCATGTCGGTCGCCGAACAAATGGGTTTCGTGCTGCAAAACACTGCACATTCGGTCAATATCAAGGAGCGCCTGGATTTTTCCTGCGCGCTGTTCGACGCGGCCGGCAATTTGATCGCCAACGCGCCGCATATTCCGGTGCATATCGGCTCGATGGGCGAGAGCGTCAAAGCGTTGCTGCAACGGTATGGCGGCGGCTTCCAGCCCGGCGATGCCTATTTGTTGAACTCGCCCTATGCCGGCGGTACGCATCTGCCCGACATCACCGTCGTTACGCCGGTGTTTGGCGAGGATGACCGATTATTGTTTTTCGTCGCCTCGCGCGGCCACCACGCCGACATCGGCGGCATTTCGCCCGGCTCGATGCCGGCCGACAGCCGTCATATCGATGACGAAGGCGTGATCAGTGCGGGCCTGAAAATTCTGGCCCAGGGCCAATTGCAGGAAGCCGCGATCCGCGATTGGCTGAACAGCAACCGTCATCCGGCCCGCAACCCGGAACAGAACTTGGCCGACCTGCAAGCACAAATCGCCGCCAATCAAAAAGGCGTTCAGGAATTGCTGGCGATGATAACTGCTTATTCGCTGCCGGTGGTGCTGGCTTATATGCAGCATGTGCAGGATCATGCCGAAGCTTGCGTCAAAGCATTGTTGCAACGGTTGGACGAGGGCCGTTTCGAATACGAATTGGATCAGAGCCAGAAAATTGCGGTGGCTGTGACGATTGACCGCAACGCGCATCGGGCAAGAATCGACTTTACCGGCACGTCGCCGCAAGCGGATAACAACTTCAACGCGCCGGCGGCGGTCTGCAAGGCGGCGGTGTTGTATGTATTCCGCACGCTGCTGCAAGACGACATTCCGCTGAACGCCGGTTGCCTGAAACCACTGGACATTATTATCCCGGAAAGTTGTCTGTTGAATCCGCAGTACCCGGCAGCCGTAGTGGCAGGCAATGTTGAAACCTCGCAATACATTGTCGATGCGTTATACGGGGCTTTAGGCGTATTGGCCGGCTCGCAAGGCACGATGAACAATTTCACGTTCGGCAATGAGCGTTACCAGTATTATGAAACTATCTGCGGCGGAGCCGGAGCAGGCAACGGCTTTGACGGCGCCAGCGGCATCCATACCCACATGACCAATTCGCGGATGACCGATCCGGAAATTCTGGAGCAGCGTTTTCCGGTGCTGTTGCAGGAATTTTCGATCCGGAGCGGCAGTGGCGGTGGGGGGCGTTATCGTGGCGGCGATGGCGTGGTCAGGCGCATTGAATTCTGTGAAGCGATGAGCGCGGGCATTCTTTCCTGCCATCGGGTCAAGCCGCCGTTCGGCATACAGGGCGGTGAGCCGGGGGCGTTGGGCGTCAATCGTTTGATTAGGGCTGACGGCAATGTCGAATTATTGTCCGGCTGCGCCGAGGTCCAAGTCGAACCGGGCGATGCGATTGTGATCGAAACGCCGGGCGGCGGCGGTTACGGCCGGAACAATTAACAGTTTGCGTTAGCCAGTTTGCATAACATCAGGAACAGGCCGTTGGTCACTTCCGCAAACGATGCATACTCGAGCTTGTCCGGCGTATCCTGGGCTGTATGGTAATACGGGTAACGGTAGTTGGCGGTATCGGTCACCATGAAAGCTTTATAGCCGTGCCGCCAAAATGACTGATGGTCGCTCAAGGCGACTCCCGGTACCAAAGGTAACGTAGCAATGGATTGCACCGGAAAATCGGTCGAAGCGTTGAATGCCTGGATGCATTCTTGCATGATCTGTTTGGACTTTAAGTTGGAAGCAAAAGCGATGAAATTGCCGGTGTCGGGATAGAAATACTTCAAGAACGGCGGATAGGATTGACTGCCGTGCTGTTTCCGGTAATAGCCGATGGTCTCCAGCGAGATCATGAAGCGGATCGGGTCGCGGTTTTGCTTGGCGGCTTTGGCGTAGATCATGCTGCCCATGTTGGCCCAAAAGAAAAAAGGCGGCTCTTCGTTGACAAAAGCGACAAAACGCAGGGTGGTTTCAGGCACAATATCCTTGAACAGCCGGGACAGCTCTAGCAGTGCCGCAACGCCGCTGCCGTTATCGTTGGCGCCCGGACTGCCGTAGACCGAATCGTAATGAGCGCCGATCAGGATTATGTCATCGCTACGGCCGTGGCAGGTCACTTCAAGATTGGCGCATTCAAAGCCCTGCGCGGTATAAGTGTGTCTGCGGACGGCATAGCCTTGTTGCTCCCACTGTCGCGTAATATAGACTTCCGCATCATACAGCGCTTCAATATGGAAAAGGTTATGCTCACCGATTCTACCGGCGAGTTCATCGACATGCGTGCGCAGGTGCTCTGTTGAAATTTCATTCATGTTTCGAGCCAGTAAAGTTAAATGTTCATTATTCAGGGGTTGAGTGGAGCCGCATCGAGCGAGTTATTCCAATCCTCGGCTTTAAAGCTACAGTACTGGTTGCGAGTCGGCGAAACAATGCGTAGAAATGCCTATATCCGCTCATACTAAGATTTTGATAAGCACCAGCGGAATCATGACAATGTATAATGGCGCTTTTTATGCACATCCAAAGCTATTCGAACGTGAGATAGTGGACAACAAATCAATGATAGGGCGGCTTAACAACTGCGCCCAAAGCAATCCGAATTTCAACAACACAACAGCGGCCATGCTGCGGGGATTTGTTTTCTTCGTATCCGCCGTAAAAATTCCCCTTCTTGTCTAAACATGAATCCCGCAAATCCGATTGGTGTGTTCGATTCAGGCGTTGGCGGCTTGTCCGTACTGCACGAGATTCGAAGGGCCTTACCGGGTGAGAATTTGTTGTATGTGGCCGATTCGGGCTACGCACCTTACGGCGATAAATCCCAGCAATTTATCGAAGCCAGGTCGATTGCGATTACCGAGTTTTTGGTGAGCCAGCAGGCCAAAGCCATTGTCGTTGCCTGCAACACCGCGACCGGCGCGGCAGTGACGACGTTGCGCGCAAAATTTGTGATGCCGATTATTGCAATGGAGCCCGCAGTCAAACCGGCGGCAGAGAACAGCCAATCAGGAGTCATCGGCGTTATGGCAACCAGTCGGACATTGGTTAGCGATAATTTCGTTAAGCTGTTCGCGCGCTACGGTGAGGATGCCAAGATATTGGGGCAGGCGTGTCCCGGCTTGGTTGAGCAGGTGGAAGCGGGCGATTTGTCCGGCGGAAAAACCCGGCTGCTGCTGGAGGGTTATGTGCTGCCGTTGTTGGAGCAGGGGGCCGATACGATCGTGTTGGGCTGCACCCATTATCCGTTTCTGGCGCCGCTGATACAGGATATAGCGGGGCCCGGAGTTGCGGTCACCGATTCTGCTGCGGCTGTTGCTCGGCAACTTCGCCGTCGTTTGGAAGTGGTTGACCTATTGGCCGATGCTGAGAGGATTGGGACGGAATGCTTTTGGACCAGCGGCGTAGTGGATAAAGCCAAGCCGCTGGTCTCGCAATTATGGAAGCAGGATGTTGAGGTATATGCGCTGCCTGCGAGTTAGACCTTCCAGGTTTTACGACTGCCATGGATGGCGGCCGAGACTGCTCCCGGCAGTCCTCGGCATTTCCTCCATCCATGGAGGTCAGAAGTGTCGCAATCGGTAGGGAACCGATGCGACCGACTGCCATGGATGGCGGCCGAGACTGCTCCCGGCAGTTCTCGGCATTTCCTCCATCCATGGAGGTCAGAAGTGCTGGAGCCGATGGGAGCGGCTCCAGTAAAAACCTGGAAGGTCTATCTGATTGTGATGAACGAGAATCGTAGCCCGTATGCAGCGTAGCGCAATACGGGATAAGCGAAGCTCTGAAATCCCGGATTCCGCAAACTCCATCCGGGCTATGGCTTAACTTACGTCGATTTGGTCAAAACTGCCGACCTGCCGGTGTTTCGCCTGTGGATCGGGCACGCTGTCCCGGACCAGCCAGACGGTCTGGAAACCCGCTGCTTTGGCTGCATCCAGTTCTTCTTTAATATCCGACAAAAACAACAATTGGTTGGCTGCTATCGCAAGCTGTCCGGCTATGTTGTCGTAGGACTGTTTCTCTCTTTTGCCGCCGATATGCGTATCGAAATAGCCGGAAAACAGCGGCGTTAAATCGCCGTATTCGGTATGGCTGAACAGCAGTTTTTGCGCGTAAACCGAGCCGGAAGAATAGATATATAAGTCCTGTCCTGCATTTTTCCATGCTTTCAGATTTGCTGCGGCGTCGGCATACAGATGACCCTTGAAATCGCCCTGCCGGTAACCGGCTTCCCAGACCAGGCCTTGCAAGGATTTTAGCGGCGTAACTTTTTTATCTTCATCTATCCATTGGATCAGCTGGGCGATGATCTGTTCCAGTGACAACTCCGAACCGGCTTCTTTACAGA
>CAZJOY010000160.1:0-9931 GCA_964547705.1 uncultured Methylobacter sp.
AGGTAGAGCAATTGCCGAGTTCTTTCTTTAAGATCATTGCCATTATTGATGGCGCTTAATTAGTCTATAACTTGCGATACGCAGGCCCGGTTTCAATAAATCATTAGGGCGTGTTAGAATCCAAAGCGAATATTTCCTCGTTAAAGGAACCGTGTGCTGAATACGCTGTATTTTCAAAGAAATCGTCCTTACTTGCACGGCTTGGTGTTCGTGTTGCTCGTAAGCTGGATTTCTATGCTGGTTTCGGCAACTTGTGCAATGCCGGGTTCATTGCACGCATCTTCTGCCGTTACCATGTCGACAGGATGTCCGGAACCGGAGCACCTTTCTTTGCAACCTAACGGGCAGGCCTCAATGCCCGATCAAGACTGTTCTTTCAATCCTTGCCTTGATCCGCAGCCCAATCCGGCTTTTGAATTCAAAATAGATAAACCGCAGCTACCTCTTTTCGCGCTATGTTTAATCGGGTTGGTCGGGTATTTGCTTCGCTATGTCCCGATACAGCGTATTTCTCGCGCAACAGCACCACCGATCGGCAGGCGGATTCTGCTGATCTATCGCTACTGTACACTTCTGAATTAGCCTTACTTTTTGAAACAGAACCGCGCCTTTTAAGGTGTTAAAGTGGCTCTGCGTCTTGCGGAACCTGTTTTTTTCGATATTAAGGAAATCTATGTACTCTGTAATATTCCGGTCGTTTTCATTGCTGGCAATTTGCTGCCTGGCTCTGTTTTCAACCGCACTGTTGGCTGACGAGTCCGTGCTGACACCTGAACGGGCTGTCAGCATCGCTCTGGCGGACAACCCCAATCTTGCCCAAATCAAGGCGCGTAGCGAAGCGATGGCGGCAATTCCATCGCAAGAAGGCAGCTTGCCTGACCCAACGATTAATATGGGGGCGCTTAATCTGCCTACGGCCAACGGTTTGAACCTGCAAAAAGAGGATATGACCATGCTGGAAGTGGGCGTTAGCCAAGCGATCCCGTTTCCCGGCAAATTGGCGCTACGGGAAAAAGCGGCTACTTTCGAAGCCGCGGCCGCGGCCGACAGCGTCGATGAAGCGCGTCTTCGATTGGTCCGCGACGTCAAAATGCACTGGTGGCAACTGGTATTCATTCACCGTTCGTTGCTGAATCTTGACGATACCGAACGATTGTTAAAGCAGCTGGCCGAGATTGCCAACACCCAATACCGTATCGGTCAGGGCTTGCAGCAGGATGTTTTGGCGGCGCTTCTGGAGCAATCCAAATTGGCCAAAGAAAAAGCCCAGCACCTTGGCATGCACCGCGCTGAAATCGCGCGTTTGAACGCATTGCTCAACCGTCCTGCGGACAGCGCTATACGTTTCCCTGACGATGTCGATACCGGTTTGCCGGATATTCAATCCGCTACCGAGGGTCAGGAATCCCGTCCCCTTCTGGCCGAGCGGAAGAACGCGATCGATGCCGCGCAAACCAGGCTGGAACTCGCGAAAAAGGATTACTACCCGGATTTCACGCTGGGAACCGCTTACTCGTTCCGTCAAAGTACCCCAAACGGCCAAAGCCGCAGCGATTTTGCCAGCGTTCAGCTAAGCATGACCCTGCCCATTTACAGCGAACGCAAGCAGGCGAAAGCGGTCGATCAGCGTCAAAGCGAATTACTGAAAGAACGTTACGCACTGGATCAAGCGCGGCGGGAAATCCAGGTCGAAATCAGCGAATCGCTGGCTCTTTATCAAAGCAGCCGCGCACAGTTTGAGCTGTTGAAAAACAGCATACTGCCGCTTGCGGAACAGAACGTCGCAAGCGCTCTTAGCGCCTATCAGGTGGGCAAAACGAATTTTCAGAGCGTAATTCAGGCCAAAAACGCATGGATTGAATACCGGAATCAATATTGGCAGACGCTGGCCGAAGCTCATCAGGCCATGGCGCAGTTAGCGGCGGCGACCGGGAGGGAATCATTATGAATAAAAGCATGTTATGGACAGCGCTTGTGGCTGCGGCCTTGGGCGTATCGGGCGGCTACTGGTTGGCTGCCGAGCGGATCGGCAGTACAACAGCCGTGTCTTCAGCAAAGAAACCGCTTTTTTACCGTCATCCGATGAATCCGTCGGTTACCTCGACGGTACCGGCCAAGGACGAAATGGGTATGGATTACGTTCCGGTATTTGACGAATCTGCGCCTGACGCCAACCTGGAGCCGACGAAGTCGGAACGTAAAATTCTGCATTATCGCAATCCGATGGGCTTGCCCGATACCTCGCCGGTCCCGAAGAAAGATGCGATGGGCATGGACTATATTCCCGTCTACGAGCAGGAAGACCAGCAAGGCGCCAACATACTCCGCGTCAGCAGCGAGAAAATCCAGCGTCTCGGCGTAAAAACAGCGCCGGTGGAAAACACCGAAATTGTGCATGCGGTTCGTAGCGTAGGTGCTGTCGAAGCCGACGAACGGCGGCTTTACAACGTGACTCTCCGCTTTGACGGCTTCATTGAGAAACTCTACGTAAACACCACCGGTCAAGCCGTGACGCGCGGCCAGCCCTTGTTCGAACTGTACAGCCCGGACCTGATTTCCGCCCAGCATGAATACCTAAACGCCAGGAACGGCGAAGAAGCACTGGGCAACAGCGAGGCTTGGCTGCAATCCGGGATGAAAAACCTGACCGATAGCAGCCTTGAACGCCTGCGCAACTGGGGCGTCTCGGAATCGGAACTGGCGCATCTGCGGCAACAGGGCAAGGCCCAACATGCCGTGGTCGTTCGCTCGCCGGCGTCCGGCATCGTCATGGAAAAGTTGGCGGTTTCAGGCGCTCGGGCCATGGCCGGGGACACGCTGTTCAAAATAGCCGACCTGTCCCAAGTGTGGATCATTGCCGAAGTTTATGAGCAGGATATTGGCCTTATCAAGCTCGGTCAAAGCGCTCAGGCTACGCTTGACGCCTATCCCGGACGTACCTTTAACGGCAAGGTGAGCTTCATTTACCCGATGTTGGACCCGGCGACGCGCACGGTCAAAGTGCGTGTCGAATTGCCGAACCCTGACGGCCTGTTGAAGCCGATGATGTACGCCCAGCTGGAAATCGCCAGCCAAACGCATACCGCGCTTGCAATACCGAGATCGGCTGTTTTGGAAAGCGGCCGGCGTACGCTGGTGCTGGTTGACCTAGGCGAAGGGCGTTTCGAGCCTCGTCCGGTCAAGTTGGGGCAGCGCGGCGATGAAATGATCGAGATAAGGGAAGGCCTGCATGAGCAGGAACGCGTCGTGATCAGCGCAAATTTCCTGCTCGACGCCGAGAGTAACCTGAAGGCCGCCCTAAGCGGGTTTGAACCTGCCGACGCCAAAGTCCCGGCCGAGCCATCGCAACACGACGAACATAAGCATCAGGGAGGGATGTGAAATGCTCGGAAAAATCATTGAATGGTCGGCGCGCAACGTGTTCCTGGTTTTGCTGTCGACGGTTTTTATCGTCATTGTCGGCATTTATGCGGTCATAAAAACCCCGCTCGACGCCTTGCCCGATCTGTCCGATGTCCAGGTTATCGTCTATACCGAATATCCGGGCCAGGCGCCGCAGGTGGTCGAGGATCAGGTGACTTACCCGCTGACCACGGCCATGCTGAGCGTGCCGCGCTCCAAAGTCGTGCGCGGCTTTTCGTTTTTCGGCGTGTCGTTCGTGTACATCATTTTCGAGGACGGCACCGATGTCTACTGGGCACGCTCAAGAGTGCTGGAATACCTGAACTTTGCTTCCAGCCGCTTGCCGATGGGGCTATCCCCGCGTCTGGGCCCTGACGCCACCGGGGTTGGTTGGGTATTTCAGTATGCGGTTTTGGGAGCGCGGCATTCGCTTGCGGAACTCCGGACATTACAGGACTGGTTTGTCCGCTACCAGCTCGCCAAAGCGCATGGCGTGGCGGAAGTCGCCAGCGTCGGCGGCTTTGTCCAGCAATACCAAGTGATTGTCGATCCCCGCAAACTCCAGGCTTTCGGCGTCCCATTATCGACTGTGAGCCGGGTGATTACAGAAAGTAACCGCGATGTCGGCGGCCGCGTGGTCGAGATGACCGAAACCGAGTATATGGTGCGCGGCAAAGGCTATTTGCGCGGCATTCGGGATATAGAGGATTTGGTCGTGAAGTCCGAAGGCGGCATCCCCGTGCTGATTCGCGATGTGGCCCGCGTGGAACTGGGGCCGGACGAGCGCCGCGGCGTTACCGAGCTGAATGGCGAAGGCGAGGCTGTCTCGGGCATTGCGATTGCCCGTTATGGACAAAATGCGCTGGAAGTCATCGAGAACGTGAAAACCAAGATCCGGGAAATTACTCCCGGCTTGCCGGAGGGCGTTTCGATAGTACCGGTTTATGACCGCTCCGTGCTGATCCTCAAAGCCATCGAGAACTTGCGCGATAAACTGATCGAGGAAAGCCTGATAGTAGCTGGAGTTTGCGTGCTGTTTCTTTATCATGTGCGTAGCGCGTTGGTCGCCATCGTGATGCTGCCGATTGGCGTACTGATCGCTTTCATCGTCATGCACGGACTCGGCATTAATTCCAATATCATGAGCCTTAGCGGTATTGCAATCGCGATTGGCGTGATGGTGGATGCCGCGATTGTGATGATCGAGAATGCCCACAAGCATCTGGAGCGGGCCGAGCCCGATGCCAACCGCCTTGAGCTGATGATTACCGCCGCGAAGGAAGTTGGCCCTGCCTTATTCCTGAGCCTGCTGGTCATCACGGTCTCGTTCCTGCCGGTTTTTGTGCTCGAGGAACAGGAAGGCCGCTTGTTCAAACCCTTGGCTTACACCAAAACTTTCGCGATGGCAGGAGCGGCATTGCTGTCGGTAACACTGGTGCCGGTATTGATGTCGCTGTTCATACGCGGGCACATCGTGCCTGAACACCGCAATCCGCTGAACCGGCTGCTGATCTGGCTATACCGTCCGGTTATCGAAGGCGTATTGGGTTGGAAGAAGCTGACCATCATCGTGGCGGTCATCGCGCTGGCGGCGACGGCTTATCCGGCCTCGAAGCTGGGCAGCGAATTCATGCCGACGCTGAATGAAGGAACCTTGCTGTTCATGCCGATGAGTCTGCCTGGAATCTCCGTCACCAAGGCGTCGCAGATCATGCAGACCCAGAACCGCATCCTTAAAAGTTTCCCTGAAGTTGAATCGGTATTCGGCAAGGCAGGCCGCGCATCAACCGCTACCGACCCGGCGCCGCTGGAGATGTTTGAAACGGTGGTCAATCTCAAGCCGGAAGAGCAATGGCGGCCGGGCATGACCACCGACAAGCTGATTGCCGAGATGGACGCCGCTACGCAGATGCCGGGCGTGACCATCGCCTGGACCATGCCGATTAAAAACCGCATCGATATGCTCTCGACCGGTATCCGCACGCCTATCGGTATCAAGGTATTCGGCAACGATCTCGGGCAAATGGAAAAGCTCGCGACCCAAATCGAACGCGTCGTCAAAACTGTGCAGGGCACAACAAGCGCCTATGCGGAACGGCTGACCGGCGGTTTCTACCTGACCATCGAACCGGATCGGAAACAACTGGCCCGCTACGGGCTCAGCGTGGGCGACTTTCAAAACGTAATTGCCACCGCTTTGGGCGGCGAGACCGTAACGACAACGGTGGAGGGTAGGGAACGCTTCAATGTGATCGTGCGCTATCCACGGGAACTGCGCGATTCGCCCGAGATGATCGCCACACAAGTGCTAGTGCCGACAGCGGCCGGCGCGATGATTCCGCTAGGGCAACTGGCCAGTGTCAGTCTCGACAAAGGCGCGCCCGGTATCCGCACTGAAAACGCCTTGCTTTCCGCTTATATCTTTGTCGATATTCGCGGGCGCGACATCGGCAGCTTCGTAGCCGATGCGCAACGCGCCGTAATGGAACAGGTCAAGTTTCCGCCCGGCTATTACGTGACCTGGAGCGGCCAATTCGAATACATGGAGCGGGCAAAGGCCAAACTTGCGATTGCGGTGCCGATGACGCTGTTCATCATCTTCCTGCTGCTTTACCTTAACTTCAAACGCATCACTGAAACCCTGATTGTGATGTTGTCGCTGCCCTTTTCGCTGGTTGGCGGAGTTTGGCTGTTGTACTGGCTGGGCTATAACCTGAGCGTGGCGGTCGTCGTCGGTTTTATCGCGCTGGCAGGCGTGGCCGCCGAAACCGGCGTGGTCATGCTGATCTATTTGGATCATGCGCTGGAAAAGATCAAAGAGCAGAGGAGGGCGGAAGGCAAGTTTTTGGGGATAGCCGATCTATATGCGGCTATTCGGGAAGGTGCGGTGGAACGGGTTCGGCCCAAGATGATGACAGTCGTCGCGATCATGGCAGGGTTGCTTCCGATCATGTGGGGAACGGGCGCCGGTTCGGAAGTCATGCGCCGCATCGCTGCGCCGATGGTCGGCGGCATGGTGTCTTCAACATTGTTGACCTTGATCGTCATTCCGGCGATTTATGCGTTGATCAAAGGTCATGGTATTGAGCGGCAAACAGGCTCAAGCGTTCAAAGTTCATTGTGAGGATTAAGTCATATTGGGTACGTTTTCTCCTGCCGTTATTGCAGCCACCACTGCGATTGCCGCTGGGGCTATATTGACAATGTTGGCGGATACCATGATTCCTGAGGCCTTTAAGGAGGCGCATGATTTTGCAGGTCATTACGGCCTTAGCGCGTTAAGCAAGCCGGCCGTGAGGATATAGTTAAGCGGACATTACTGAGCCGATATGCCGATTACAGCCAGTCGCTCAATGACAGCTTTCAACTGAGGTAATCGATCAAAATAATGTTAGTGTTAGTGTAATTGAAAAGCTGCATGCGGCTGGTATGATGAGAGACAGTTATTATCGAATAGCAGATGCTCAAAACTTAATTGAAAGAATCACAAATGTTTTATGTTACGGAAGCCTATACATTCGAAGATTTTATAAAAAAATCACGTTTTATCAGTGTTATTTTTCCCTGTACCAGTGATCAAGATGTTTTGCATCAAGTAAAAACGTTACAAGCCGCACATCCACACGCAAATCATATTGCCTTCGCCTACCGTATAAAAACAAATGAAGGCATCATTTATCGATTTCATGATGCAGGTGAGCCTACAGGCACCGCAGGAAAACCGATTTTTCAATACATTGAAGGTAAAAACATCATTAATGTACTCATTGTAGTGATCCGCTATTTTGGTGGAGTGAAGCTGGGGGCCGGCGGGCTTACCAGGGCTTATGGTCATATGGCGAAACAGGTGATCGATACATCGACATTACACCCTTACATAGAAATGACAACGCTTCGTTTCACGCTCGATTATGAAAAGTTTCAGTCTTTTGATTACGCATTGAAAAAAGTTAATGGGCAAATTATTGAGCAAGTCTTTGCAGGACAAATTCATCTAACCGTTACATTACCTATTGAAAAACAATGGGATTTGGAAAGCCAATTTGCTACTGTGTAACCTGCTGCATGAATAAAAAAACTTGATGTTAACGTTATTATCAAGGGTAGATAATACGTAGTCCAAAGAAGACAGTAGAATCAGAGAGTGTAAATAAAAAAGGCCCCGATCAGACCGGAGCCCTTAGAACCTGTTCAATATCTCTGTAACAAGAGTGCCTCATAGTTTATAAAACCGTCTTTATATATCTCTACATAAGAGATAAAGTGCGATTTTATGTAAAGTAATCTGTTAATCAGTAGGAGAAAGCTCATGTCATATTTTTTTAAAATCCTAGTCACCCTGGTTTTATTGAATTTTTCGAATCTGATTTATGCCGCTACACCTAGTTATGACCCCATAACCGGACACCTCAATTTACCGGAGGTTTTAATTAACGATCGCTCTTATAGCAACATTGTGTTGGTACTCGGTTTTGATGGTCGCTATCAAATATTATCGTTAACTTCACCGGTTTTGCTGAGTGATACTGACAATGGGCGAACAGTTGAACTCGTGCAGGGACAATTTCTTGAAATAAAACTGACGTCCAATCCAACTACCGGTTACAGCTGGACATTTAACGACCAATCGATCGATTTAATTGAACGTCAAGGAAACAGTAGCTTCGTTCCTGGTAATGATTGTGAGGGAAGGATAGGGTGTGGTGGTAGTGAAATAGGGAAGTTCAAGGCGATAAAGCAGGGCAGCGGTACTCTTCGTCTTGAATATCGTCGTCCTTGGGAAACAACTGCACAACCGGCACAAGTTTTTCAGTTAATCATTACTGTGCGGTAGCACCGATTGGTTGGTTAGCAATGATTCAGGAGTTATATTGATTAGCTCTCCTCATCAACTAATCGATACCCCACGCCGACCTCTGTCCGTAAATAACGAGGTCTGGCTGGGTTAATTTCCAGTTTATGGTACAGTTGCTCCATGGGCCGATAACACCAATACGGGTAAATCAGATAACTGCCGTAAACGTTTGGACTGAAATACCATCCATATGGGGTAAACCTAAATCAAGAATGACCAGATCAGGATTGTCGCTTTTAACCAGTGCAAGCCTATCTTTACCGCTTTCCGCTTCAATATTTAAAGCTTACAACTAAGGCCTGAAAATTTGTATTTCTTACGCGATGTTCAACTTTTACATGGCAACCAATGTTTCAAGACGCAACGGTGGATTACCGAGGCGCTGATTCAAAAAAAAACACCGACCGTATGAGCGAGTAATTTGCGAATAAAGCGATTGGTCAAATGCCAGGTATCTCGTGCCAGAACTTCAACAGTTGGCTAACAGCCGCTTTAGGCCTTGGGTCTTGCATGTTTCTCCGTAAATAGGCATGGCTGTTCTCCAAATGTTACGTTGCTTTCGCTGAAAATCGTGGAAACGGAGCGTAGCGGAGTGGCGATTTTTAGTCCCCGGAAGCGATAGGGCATGTGTTTTCACGCAGCTTGCGGAGTGAAAATGCAGGCTTTCCGACATCGCGTCGAGTCATTGCGAGAACGATGGTGTCTACCCCTTGTTGGGTAGACGGCGAGTGAAGCAGGACGGCCGGGGCCGCCGCAGGCAATAATGGCCAGGATTTTTCGCTGCTAAAATCGGACGGATCCATTTTAGCTGTCGCGAAAAATCCTGGCGCGCTTGTCGCCAAAATAACCATACAGGGGATTAGACATCCCCAAATTCGCCGGAAACGTCACCTCGCGCTACGCGCTTGGATGGTCTTATTCCGGCCTACTTCCGAGCTGACCATTGCTAAGTCCATGCCAATGGTGACGGTCTTGAGTAGATTTGTATACAAAGACGAGAGTTTGGGAAGGCGCGTAAATCTCGACATCCAGTTTCCGCCCGGCCATGGAGGAGGCCGCCCATGAAGCCTGAGCTGTTACAGCTCCCAAGGATTAAAGATTTGCGGATACAGAGCGAAATCCTGCACGTTGCGGGTGACCACGGTGAGGCCGTGGCATTGGGCGGTGGCCATCAGCAAGCCGTCCATCACCGGCATGGGGTGCCGGGCCAATTCCGTGCCGGCCGCAGACGTGAAGCGTGGCGGCATCGAGTGGCAGGATGCGTCCGGCGAAGCGTTGTTCCACCGTGCCCAGCCAGGCAGTGAGTTTCTGGCTGCGGTGCGGGTCGGTTTTGCGCAGCTTGATAATGCCTTTTTCAAGCTCGCCCAGGGTGATGACGCTGATGAACAGGCTGGCTTCGTCCTGTTCGTCCAGCCAGGAGATTACTTTAGTCGCTGGGGTTTTCTTGGCGTATTCGGAAATAGCGCAGGTGTCGAGCAGCCAGCTCATAGCTCGATGTCGCGCCCGGTATCGTGGCTGCGGGAAATGTCCAGGTCTTCGTCTGCAAGGTCGGGACGCAGCAGCGCGCTGGATAGCTTGGTCCGGTGGCGGGTGAGCCGAGCATACTCTTCTGCCGAAACGACCACCGCTGTGGGCTTGCCATGCACGGTGACCACCTGCGCGCCGACCAGGTCG
>CAZJOY010000161.1:0-9836 GCA_964547705.1 uncultured Methylobacter sp.
GCCGAAACCAAGAAACTGTTGGTGCAGAGAAAGTTGGGCTGATGGACGAGCTGGCTCGATTAAAGTGGCAATGCCGGCGCGGTACCAAGGAGTTGGATTTTCTGTTGAACCGGTATTTGGAAACGGGGTATTTGGTTGCGGACCAGGGAGAGAGGGCTTTGTTTGTGGGATTATTGGGGATGGAGGATGATGAGCTGTCCGCAGTTTTAATGGCTGAGGTGGAAGTGCCGAAAGGAATGAAGGTTTTGGTTGGGAAGATACATAATTTTTATATAGACTGAGATTGTTGCTCGTTCCCTAGCTCCAGCTTGGGAATGTAGTGTAGGAAGCTCCAGCTTCCCGAAACACAGAAAGCTAGAGTCCTTCGGCAACGCTCAGGACAGGCTTTCTGGATTGGGTTCCCAAGCTGGAGCTTGGGAACCAGCGCATAAGATAGAGTTTCTACAATGAATCTTGCACAACTTGAAGCTGAAATTTTCTCCCTACCCATTCAGGATAGAGCCTTGTTGGCGAAGCGGCTTTTGTTAAGCCTTGAAGAAATATCCGAGTCGGAATTTGACAGCTTATGGGGTGACGTATCCGCGCATCGTGCTGCCGAATTTGATGCAGGCAGGGCGCAGGCCATTCCCGGCGAGGAAGTGGCAAAAAAAGTTCGCGCGTTGATCCGGTGAACTATAGTTTTCTACCCGAGGCGGAGGCTGAATACATAGAGGCTGTTCGTTTTTATGAAGAGCAGCAAGCCAAACTCGGGGAATCTCTTATTCATGAGTTTGAACGAATTATCGCTTTAATTATTGAGCGGCCAGAAGCTTGGCGCTTAGTTCACTCATCAGGAATTTGCCGTATCGGATTATTGCGCTTTCCTTACTCGGTGTTTTATCGGGTGATTCCTGAGGGATTCCAGATTACGGCGTTTGCTCATCATCGACGCCGTCCGGGATATTGGCTTACGAGAGTGAGCCAAGAATAATAAGCAGATGTTTTCAAAGAATGCACAATGCAAGACTTGAACCTTTTTTCATGCTGAGCTTAAATTGAATATAGAAAAAATAAAGCTGGATAACATGCTTAATTTGTATGTTATCCAGGTCCAGATAATAACTTGTTGGGCGGCAATGTCCCAAGAGCAACTGTCCGATAGATAGCAGGTCGATTAATGAGCACACATGCCTTCCACGAACCGGTCTTCTTGTCCCACTCGTCGCGCGACAAAGACATCGTCACGGAATTCTTCCGCCGGCTGAAGCGAACTCGAGTCTGCCTATGGTTCGATACCCTTGACATCGTTCCAGGTGAAGTCATCCTAGAGAAAATCGTCGATGGTATCTCTCGTGCCCAGATACTCGTGCTTTTTGTTTCGAGTAACTCAGTTAGCTCTCCTTGGGTAAAGTACGAATGGACGTCATTCGTGTCCCGAAGACTTTCCGATGGTCAACCGCTTTATGTAATTCCGATTCTCTTGGATCAAGTGAACCCTCCGGATGGGTTGCGGCAGTTTCGATACATTGCTCTCGACCGCAGTGATATCAGAAGTGCTGTGGCAGAAACCGCAGAGGCAATCAGAAAACTTGCGAAAAAGCTGGCCGATGCAAAGAGAGGCTATCAGACCTTGCGACTATTCGATCGAGAGAAAATAGTCGACGAAGTAGAGACTGTGGTCGAACGACACATCTCGATACGGCCGCTAGGCGCCGGACCTATCGAGCTTGATTTTCACCAGTGGCAAACCAACCCTGGATCGAGCAAGCTTATCCGCACGTCCGTCGTTGACAATAGTACGCAAGACATCATCCCGAGCGATCTGTCTGTCGTCGATAAGACTTTAACCAGCTTTCATCTGAGGAATAGATTCACCCTGAACGAGGGTCAGGTCGTAACAGCGATGTTCGAGGTATCCTGCAAGCACTATCACGCGGACATATTTCGAATAGGATACAGTCAGATCGACTTTTTGATTCGATATCCGATAGAAGAGTATGTGTTCTGCCTAGAGGTGCCTAAGTCAGCGAAATTCAGAGAGATTGCGCTAGAGGCACATCGCGGTCGTCGTAAGCAAAAGGTCGTAAAGCAATCTGGAGCGACTGATCGATTCTTCAAAGTTACCATAGAAGATCTGTTTCCAATGGAAGAACTGCACCTTATAACCCGAGACAATGCAGCCCGGAGTTTGTAGACCTCTAACGTTTCTTGGATATTAACGCGGTAAGGCGCATTCTGTAGGGCGTCAACATCGTAGCGTATTGCGCCGACTGGCAGATTATCATTCGGCGCAATACGCGATAAAGCCGCTATTGCGCCCTACGGCCCTGGGGCGCGATTAAAAAACATTTCACTCAATCCTGGCTTGCGTTGGGCGGAGCGGAACAATCCCGCTCGTCATCCCGCATAGCCCATCGTCGGCGAGGTGTCTGGCAACGTTACTATGCAGAACATACTTTATGCGATGAAACAGACTACCAACGGCATTTTGATTACATTCATTACAATCCGGTAAAACATGGCTTGGTGGAAAGTCCCTGCGATTGGCCTTATTCGACTTTCCACCGCTGGGTAAAACGTGGCGTGTATAATCCTGACTGGGGATATTCACTAGAAGGGCCGCTGGATTTTTCGGATATAAATTCGACCGCAAGTGAATAAAAAGCGAGTTAACGTTTTTATGATGTTCGAGTTAAGCACCTATATAGATGCCATCGTTGATTAAGCGACATTAATTCAAGCATCTGGAGTGCAGGCTTTGCCTGCAAGCAGGCGAAGCCTGCACTCCAACTTGCCTCGGATTGAATTTGTAGCTGTCATGTTGCTCAATCAATTCAGTGCTCTATAATACATAACAGTCGCCTTACGTTTTGGACGGGGCAACATGGCCCGTCCGGCTGCGCCGCAGATCAAAGTAGTAATACATCATGTCAAGGTCACAAGCGGCGAAGCCGGGTTCGCCGATGACCAAAGCCAATGTTCAGGACGGGCAACATAGTCTTTTCGCACCGGATTCTCGTGGATATAGTTAAGCTTTTGCAGATAGAAAGCAGGATTTTCGATTTTCTTCGGGGCATTGGTTTCCATCCAAAACCGATAATCTCCCCGTGCATCAACAAACAGTTTTAAAACATTCGGTTCCGTGGTTTCGAGATTGGCTTTGAATTTAGCGGAAGTGAAGCGTTTGAAATCCCGTAAAAATCCCGCTACATCCTGCGAAGTAACTATCAGATGGATAGGGTTCAGCATAAAAACATAACCATTCAATTCCAGTCCTTTATTGTCTTGGCAATAATGAAGCGAATCGGACATAATCTGCCAGCGGTGATGACGGTCAAACAGATAATACCAACGTTGAACGGTTATAGTGAGAGAGTAAGTTCCGGTCTTCAGCACGGCAGCTACGCGTCGGGACGGCATACAACTCTATCAAGAAGCACTAAAAAGGAATGACCAAGCTGGCGCGTATGGGCAACATGCCCCGTTCGATGAACATCATGACCTAATCCCGGTTACATTCGGCACAAATCATATCCCTAATTATCCTCTGAAACAGGAGATTCTCATGTTTAAGATTATTATGGTTTTTCTCATTTCTCTGATAGTGGAAGGCTGTGCATCGACACGGCCAATTCTTTATCCAAACGAGTATTTCAACTCCGTCGGGTCAAAGGCCGCGGAGCGGGATATCGAGAACTGCATGGATCTCGCAGAGGCCGCAGGTGCCAATTCCGCGGGCAGTGACGCAGGACAAGCAGCAGCTAATACCGTTGGCGGCGCTGCCGTCGGGGCTGCATCGGGCGCGGTGGGTGGCGCGATAGTCGGTGCGGCGGGCTCCGGGTCGGTGATCGGAGCGGTTACTGGCGCGACAGCCGGACTACTGCATTGGATATTCGGCAAACCGACGCGCAGTCCTGCCTTTGAGAACTTTGTAAACAGATGTCTTCAGGAGCGTGGGTACCAGACCGTTGGCTGGGACTAAACGTTTAAACTCTCGCGGCGGCTAGTGCTGTGGTCTTCGCTTCTGCATGATAATCTTTGGCGACAGCGTCTAATTAATCGCCAGCGCTCGGAGAGCTATTCGCTATGGTAAAAAAACATTACACCGCCGCAATTGCCACATTCGCTCTAATTCCCATGGTCACAGTATTGGGGGGCTGGTATTCAACTTTATCAATCCGGAAATCGTCGCTGGTCACCCAAGCGGGACGGGGCAACATGCCCCCGTCCGGCGGTTAGCATCAACAAACAGCTTCAAAACATTCGGTTCCGTGGTTTCGAGATTGGCCTTGAATTTAGCGGAAGTGAAGCGTTTGAAATCCCGTAAAAATCCTGCTACATCCTGCGAAGTAACTATCAGATGGATAGGGTTCAGCATAAAAACATAACCATTCAATTCCAGTCCTTTATTGTCTTGGCAATAATGAAGCGAATCGGACATAATCTGCCAGCGGTGATGACGGTCAAACAGATAATACCAACGTTGAACGGTTAGAGTGAGAGAGTAAGTTCCGGTATTCAGCTCGGCAGCTACGTGTCGGGACGGCATACAACTCTATCAAGAAGCACTAAAAGGAGTCGGGCCGTGCATTAGCATTTTCGTGACTGTTCAGGTTATTCGGCAAATATTAAACGTGAGCCGGGTAAGAGGCGCATTGCGCATATAATTTTTATAGGATAATTTCGTGCTCAGCAGGCTTATTACAAATTGGGTTTATGGCGGTGTGTTGGCAGGTTTGCTGCTGTTATTGTTAGCACCCATGCTTACACAATGTTGGTCGACAGCACTCACTGCGACGTTTCTGCTGCTTCCAATCTACATGCTTCACCAATACGAGGAGCACGACAATGATCGATTCAGGCTCTTCTTCAACGAGACTATCGGGAAGGGCCGAGATGTTCTGTCGAAAGAAGTCGTTTTCGTCACTAATGTTCCCGGAGTCTGGGGTGTGATCGGTGCATCGCTATATTTGGCATCAAATCTCCATATTGGCTGGTCGCTAATTGCTGTGTACTTGGTCATAGTCAACGCCATCGTTCACATCATGCACGCATTCATCTTTCGCCGGTACAACCCTGGATTGGGAACCGCAGTCGCATTGTTCATTCCGTTGGGAGTATTTAGTTTACGGCAGGTACAGTTGGCGGGGGGCGTGACCGGACTACACCATGTCATCGGTCTGGCAGTCGCCGTAGGCATTCACGCTGCGATATTGATGCATGTGAAAAGACGGGCTTAATCGGTTAGTCGTTAATATTTCTTGGCCAGACAAAAGAGCGCTCAGCAGTCCATCGGCGTGGCAATACCACAAACTTGCCCCGCATAGCATCTTGTGTGCTCCAGTGTTTGGCTAATTCGAACAGAATCCGGATTTTATAAGGCTATGTGTGGAACCGTACGGACTGCCTGAAGCGCGAGGGTTTATATAGACGATGTCAGGTTGTACTAAGCAACCGTTTTCCTATAAACCCGTTCTTAAAGGAGTCCTAACATGAGTAAATTACTTGCGGGATTTATTCTAATTATGGCCTTACCCATGGTGGGCAATGCCCAAACGCCCAGCGATGTTCAGCGTCCGGCTACTGAAACTGTGCCATCCGGTCCCAACCTTGATGAGAGTTTACGGGAGAAGAGCACGGGCTCTGCCGACGAGCTAGAAGCTTTCAATATCTGTTTGCGCGCTACTCAGCGCTTCGAACAACAGGAAAGGGCTAAAGGGAACAAGAAACCTGCGGAAGCCCCTATATCTGCTTCGTGCAAGAAAGAGCTGAAACCGGCAGCGTATTGGCAATGCATGGACAAAGAAGCCATGCAGAATGTTGATTTTAATACTGCCCATTGGCGTTGTGCGAAACAAACCAACATACTGAAATAATATTGTAGAAAACGGAGTCAGTACTGGGTAGGGCAGACTCCGCTTTTGCGTTCGGTTGGCCGGATCCAAACTTTCTTCGCTATATTGCTGACGGCCTTTTATCTGCCGATTTGCCGACTGTTTCGGAATGATTGATAAACAAGCAATCTGAATGAAAAGTGCGGATCAGGGGCTTGTAATCCCACACTTAGCCTAACGTTGCGCTGAACCGGAGCGAGGTTATAATGGCTTCAGTGCTGTGCCTGATTAGCTTTCTGGCAAGGTGAGTAATGGAATGGCGGAAGTTGAATACACAGTAAAAAAGATCGGATTCCTGCATTGTGCATTTTCGTGACCGGTCAGGTTGTTCGACAAGCATTGAACATAGATTACACATAAAAGAGATACTTATATGCAAACATTAAAAAAACAATTAAAACAAAATCTGGCTTTGATTTTTATCGGTACTCTACTTTCTGGATATAACCCTGCAATTGCAAAAACAGATTTCGAAGCTCAAGAAAAGTATCTTAGAGCGCGTGTAAATAGCAGCCAGCAAAACATGGATCACTCCGGCCATGCAACCCCTATCGATAAGAGTCTGGATTTTCATGGCGTTTTTTACGGTTATCTTCCATGCAATGATTGCAATGGGATTAAAGCGACGCTGTCCTTAAAACAAAATAACAATTATCTGCTGGTGACTCAGCCCGCAAGAGAATCCTCAAGGGAGTACTATGAAAAAGGAAAATATAGCTGGGATGATGAAAAGCGTACTCTTGTTTTAACACCGCGTCAGGAATCAGCCGTACACCAATATCATATTGAAGATGAAGGCACGCTGATTCAGCTTAACAGTGACGGATCAAGGATGCCAAGCGAACTGGCGGAACGCTATACTTTACGTAGAAGTGATATGGTTAAGTCTCGCGAGGTACATATTCACTAAGCCGGGAAGGGGCGCACTGCGCCCCTACATTTCCTATCTCCAGTATTGCTGAAATGCTTGATCCAAGCAACTGCACCCAAACTATTTAAAACGTTTTAGTAGCGATCCGGTTAGCAGTTGCATTTTTATAAGAGTTTAAATAAACAAATGACACAATGTTTTGCTTCTATTAGGATGTCTCACATTCGTTAGATTTACCAAGGAGTTCGGCGCATGCGTATTTCACCCGAAGATGTACAACAACTCCGAGCGGCAAAGAATATTCTCGAGAATCCCGGCATTACCGCTAAGCTGACTAACTTGCTTGGCTCTCCTATTGAAAAAGGTTTTGATCTTCTTCCAAGCAACTGGCGGGAGAAAGTCAGCACGGTGACGCGAGAAGCGCTAATGGTAGCGTTGAGAGGGGCTTTGTTGACGATGGAGCCAGGCGCTACAAAAGCTTATCCGCGTTGGCATAAATTTGCAGCGGCCTTGTCGGGCGGGGCCGGAGGCGTTTTCGGCCTGCCCGCACTGATTTTCGAGTTGCCTATTTCTACAACGATTATGTTGCGTTCTATTGCCGACATTGGCCGGGCGCATGGCGAAGAATTGTCAACGGCTCAAGCTCAAATCGCATGCCTTGAGGTTTTTGCGCTCGGTGGGCCGTCTAAATACGACGATGCTTCCGAATCGGGCTACTTTGCGGTTAGGAGCGCGCTAGCTCGTGCCGTTACAGAGGCTTCGGAATATCTGGCGGAAAAAACGATACTCGAAGAAGGTGCCCCGGCACTTGTTCGCCTGATCTCGACTATTGCGGCACGGTTCCAGGTTCAAGTCTCCGAGAAAGCAGCTGCGGCAGCCGTTCCAATAATCGGCGCTATCGGCGGTGGGGGAATTAATCTGTTGTTTATCGATCATTTTCAAGACATGAGTCATGGCCACTTTATTGTCAGAAAGCTCGAACGAAAGTACGATCCTGAGCTTGTTCGCATGACATACGAATCGCTCTGATATGTCCGTACTTCAAACCTGTTTACTGTGGTGACCTCATGGTGTGCAAAAAAAATTATGCAAAAAAGTAGCTACATAATAAGAACGATGACCCGGCAAGAAGTTAATATTGCGATCGACTGGGCTGCCGAAGAGGGATGGAATCCGGGCTTGTACGATGCGGATTGCTTTTATGCTGCCGACCCGAATGGTTTCCTGATTGGATTGCTTGACGATGAGCCTATTGCAACGATTTCGGTCGTGAAATACGGCAGTTCGTTCGGTTTTCTCGGCTTTTACATTGTCAAACCGGAGTATCGCGGCAAGGGCTATGGTATCCAAATATGGAATGCCGGGTTGGCGTCACTTAGCGGTTGTACTATAGGGCTTGACGGTGTCGTCGCTCAGCAGGATAACTACAAGAAGTCCGGATTTAATTTAGCCTATAGCAATATCCGTTATCAGGGAATCGGCGGCGGTCATTATTCGGCTGATTCCGGCATCGTGTCGCTGTCGACGTTAGCTTTTGACGATATTTGCGCATACGACCAACCTTTCTTTCCCGGCAATCGCAGGGAATTCCTACGGTGCTGGATAAACCAGCCGCAAAGTACGGCGTTAGGCATTCTACGCAACAATAAACTGGCCGGTTACGGGGTTTTGCGTATCTGCCGTTCCGGATACAAAGTGGGGCCGTTGTTTGCAGACAGTCCGGAGTGTGCTGAACAGCTTTTCTTGGCTTTAAACTCTCATGCCCCGGAAGGCGCTCCGGTTTTTTTGGATATACCGGCAGTGAATGAGGCGGCAGTCGACTTGGTGAATCGGCATAATATGACGGTCTCGTTCGAAACGGCTCGTATGTATACAGGGCAAAGCCCGACGTTGCCTGTAGAACGGCTGTTCGGCGTGACGACTTTTGAACTTGGATAATTGCAATTTGCAGAAAACTGTCTGTTGACGCGGCGCTTATTCAGCCGGGTAGTGAGTACTAAGGCCATATACGCGACTGTCTACGACTGCTAGGGCAGGGATGCCCAAAGCTGGCCTTCAATCAAATAGCGATTTTACCTCTATGTTTGTGTCACCTAAAATTCATGGCTGATCTCAACGCCCTTCAAACAAGCATTATTGATATGAGTCGGTAATGTCAGATTTGCAAAGAAGCCACTAAAAAAACTCCTGCATATTTTTCCTCAGTGCTGATAAAGCAACAGTAAAAAGAATTTCGTTGGTGCGAGTGTGTTATTTGGCGCACAAAAATGATGCTTTTGTTTAAGAGGGGGAAGCGGGCTTGGCTTGGTGATTGTTTTCAAGTTATTGTAATAATTAGGTAAAAATAAGATATAAGTCGTGTGTTAATTCTGGCTCAGCATTTGCTTCTAACATCACAACAGCTTCCCAAAAGAAGCTGTTGTGATTGTCATGAAATCTTAAACAAGTTGTCATATCGTTGTTATAGATAAGTTTTAATCTGTATTTGAAAAGTAAAAACACTGTTTAAACAGAAAATTTACGCTTTCTTAATACAGCTTCTTCAGGAGAATACAAAATGAATCTAATCGGTTTTATCCATAAAGAGCTCCATGCCGCATGGGATGAGGTTTCCAGTCCGCTATTCCCGGAAGGCTCTGAGAATGATGAGTTTTATACTGAGTTGTTTAATTACTATCATTCACTCCAAGGCAAGACGATTGACACAAGCCGCGGTGAATCGTTATTTCCAGCAATAGCCGATAATACTCATCCTGTTAGTAGGCAACATTTACACATTATTAAAGAAAAGTTATCTGAAATATCTGTTCCGGCTGGTTTCGATGAAAGAAATTGGAAGACTGTTTAAATGCTGAAGACCCGGATGCCAGGGTTAAGTCAGCATCCGGATTCTAACCTCTGTTCAACCCCTTTTCGTTTCGCGTAGCAATCCGGCGCGTATAGAACCTTTAATAACCTGAACTCCATTTGGAATTTTGCAAGCTAAGGTTCGTTACCTGCCTATTCAGCATCGCCTAAAGTTTTCAGCTCTTCGTGACTAGTAGTCAGTCATGCTGAAACGCCGGGATAAAGCCGCGCCAGTTTTCGTCGTG
>CAZJOY010000162.1:0-9826 GCA_964547705.1 uncultured Methylobacter sp.
CTCAACTCAGCTTTAAGTTGGCGCGTATGGGCAACATGCCCGTCAGGTTGTCGGTTTTAGAGTTATTTTTCTTATTTCCCGTAATTCTGCGCCAGATAATCGATGATGATCCGTTTGTCGGCATCATTGATCGGAGCGCCCATCGTATTAATCATCTTACCGACTGTTTTTTCCCAACCAGCCCTATCAAGAACCGTGGCGTGTTGGCTGATATAGTCGAGGCTGTGGCAAATCGAGCACTGCGCGACGACTTGGCTTTTACCCGGCCTCTCTTTCAGGAATACCTGGTTTTTCCCGGCGCTTGCGGTGGCGGTGAAAAATGATAACAACAAAATCAGTGCTCGCATCCTGTTCTCCTCAAGCCAGATGGACAGTAATTTTCTGCA
This sequence comes from uncultured Methylobacter sp., assembly GCA_964547705.1. GTDB lineage: Bacteria > Pseudomonadota > Gammaproteobacteria > Methylococcales > Methylomonadaceae > Methylobacter_A. The sequence goes on from CAZJOY010000162.1 coordinate 387, forward strand.
CGGCGTTATGCAGGTAACCGGAAGGATTCGGGATCGGTTCCAGCGGCTGGCTGGAACCGGAACGGCTGACCGCTCTTGCCATAATCTTGAAGGTTCCAGGATGTTTAGGGCTAAACACAAAGCCCCATTGGCGCCAGGAAAAGCGTCCATAGTCTTGTTTTAACGCGGCTTGATGCCAATTGTTGCCGCCATCGGTGGAAACTTCGACCCGTGCGATGCCGTCGCCTCGATCCCAGGCTACACCCCTGATTTCGATGGGCTTGGTGTTTGGCAAAGCCTGCCCGTCGACCAGATTGGTGATCAAAGAATTGACCAGTATTTCCGTGATCGGCATATGGGTCTCGGTTTCCTGAGAGCCAAATTGTCCGCTTGGAAAACGGTCCTTCGGTATGCGGTAAGCGGTCTTCATCCAGAAGTCATCGAAGGGTTTGGAAATGACGTTAATTGCGCTCAGGTGTTTCATCCAATAGGTAGCGGTCCAACCGGGAACGATCAGCCGGGCAGGAAAGCCGTTCCAGTGCGGCAACGGTACGCCGTTCATTTCAAAGGCGATCAGGGTGTTTTCATCCAGTGCTTTGGCCAGCGGCAGGCTTTTGACAAAATCTGGCGTCGTTTTTAACGCCCCGGAATCCGCCCCGGCCAGACTGACTTCCAGTGCGGAGGGGGCTATTCCGGCCCGGGTAAGCACATCTTTCAAGCGAACGCCGCGCCAGAGCGCATTGCCCATTGCGCCGGAACCCCATTGTAATCCGGGTACGGGCGGTTCAAACGAGCCCCGGCGATTACCGGAGCATAGACACAGGGCGGCGATCTCGACGTGCTCGAAATCGTTGCGCAACTGTTCAAAACTGAGTTCCAATGGCGTGCGGGCGGCATCACCGTCTATGCGCAGCCGCCATTCGCTGATTTTTACCTCGGGAATGACGGCATTATGGTAGCGCACAAAAAACTGATTATTGGGCGTAAACGGCGCATCGAAATAATGGATCGGTGTTTCATAATTTGGAGGACGGAAGGTTTTTTTGATTAACGCGTCTTTGCCGGGAAGCGCATCGATAATCGTAGCTTCCTCCGTGGCTGCCGCTAGGCCGGATCGCGGCAACAAAGCCAAGCCGCCAAGCGCTGCCAAGCCCCCTGCGGTCTGTTTGATAAAGTGTCTTCTGTCGACCATAAACTATTTCCTCGATTGGATGAGCAGCTTCATTTGAATGATTAAAATTACCGAAAATCAATATCCGGTTGGCAGCGAAATCCGGCAATTTTTTGTTGGGTTAGGCTATCGATAACCTAACATTATCCGTAACTACTCACTCGCTTTGAAGTTAGGGTATAGGTAATTGATTGCAAAGGATGCGTGAATACGTTCCTGTCGCTCTCCGCAACATCCCTGTTACAGAAGCCTTTTCAATCAATTACCTACACCTACTTAAGTTTGAAGGGTGTGAGTAGATACAATTTTTGATAAATTGTTCGCGCATAAAAAAGCCGCCGGTTCTGGTGGACTCGACGGCTAAATGTCTAAAGTTGAGTTATGAGAGATTCAATTCGTTAATAAAAGCAGAAAAACATGCCGTCCAGATCGCCGGATAAGATTGGTGTAATTGCGCGAACGGCGCTACATGCTTTCCAGTTCCGGCAAAAATCCAGCCCAGTAGCCCGTGGTCGTCTTCTTCGCGAAGCTTGGCGATTAACTCGGCGGAATCGCCAGATGTGCACAGAAATGTTGCGACTGTTTTAGCTAGCCGGTTAAATGTTTTTTTATAGCCCGCAGCAAGCGCCTCGCGCGTGTCTAGTTGCAGGACGTTCACTGTCGATTCGCCTTTGGCGAAGAATTGATTGGTTGCAAGGTCAAATCGCGAGACAAGATTGCCGGTCGTCGGATCGAAGTCGATATATCGCCAAGGCTGTTCTTTGGTTGGATCGATCAATAATGGTTTTTTTCCTTGCATCGGAAATCGATCGCCTTTTATTCGTCCGCATTCGCCACAACACAACAATAGATTTCGCCATTTGAACATGCGTTTCGGATAAAGCGCTTTCGGACGAAAATGTTCAATATCCGAACCATGAGAATCCAAACAATACATACAGCGTTGGCGCTCGCCCATCATTTGTTGCAGAACGCTTAAAGCCTTGTTTAGCGTTTTTGTTTGTCGGGCGCTTTTCCACTGTTTCGTAGTATCCAAATTTCCTACGGCAAGCTTCTGATTTGTCTCTACTTGTTTCTTGTGCAAATAGCTCTGGGATCTATTATCCAACGTCAACCGCTTTATTCTGCGCACAAAATCAGGCCTCTTCGTCTACTTCGGCAAATAAGCTAAGTTGTATGATTTTCAGCTCTTCGTCGTTCGTCAACTTTGCGCCTGCCCGTTTTTTTCCCTGTAATTTGGCATATTCGCGGCGTCCTTCCACGGCTCTGGGCGAACGCGTATTTTGAAGGCCAAACGCCGGTGTTAACAGGATGGTGTCCGGACGCGAAGCGATGACCTTGTTGTAGTCTTCTTCGTCTAGCGCTCTCGGTTCCGCGTCACTGCCCGGTTCGGGCAAGACAAACAGCCCATTCGGGTCCGCCGCTTGGCAAATCAAAGGGCTATGCGTCGTGACCAGAAATTGTAAGTTCGGAAAATGGCGTTTAAGCCAGAAGCCAATATCCCGTTGCCACTCCGGGTGAAGGTGTGCGTCTATTTCGTCAATCAACACAACGCCGCTTCGTTCGATAATTATTTTGTTTTCGTCATCGCGCTCGGTTAAGCCTTCTAAGCCGTAGGTATTTATTAAGTGCCGTAAAATATCGGCTAGCAGTGCCAGCGCCGCGCGGTAGCCATCGCTCATTTCACTCCAGGCCAATTGCAAACCGTTTCTATCCTTTAGCCATAAGCCATCGGAATCCACTCGGTCAACGGTGATTTGATTGGGCATCAAATCGTCGCGCAGAATTTCCAGCAAGAGGTCTAGTTGCGCTCTTTCCTCGATTTTTCCTTCAAGGGATTTGTGGTGTAGATTGCGCAGCCACTGATCGACCTCATAAAGCGAAGCAGCTTCTTGAAACATGGTGACAAAGCGTTCTGTTGTGCGTCCAACCATCAAGCGTGTCGCTTCGGGCGACGCGCCGAACACCCTGCGGAAAGGTCCATAGCCGCAAGAAAACCAACCGGAGGCGTCGGACGACCATAAGCCTCTTTCCGTTAAGGTTTTTTTCGTGTTTGTCAGAGCTTCGATTACTGTTTCCTTGACGGTATTTTTTAAGATTATTTTGGCAGGAAAGGGTTTAGAAGCTATTCGTCCTCCCCCCAGAAAATTATCGATATTTTGTTCAGGGATGATTTCCAGTTCGATTGCAGCATCAGTCGATTCAGCCCCTTCACGAATCCAACGGTGAAATGTGGGTTGTAATGCTCTGGCAATATCTTTTCCTATCAATGTAACCGCAATCGCTTTAAGTAATGTGCTTTTTCCGGAACCATTATCGCCCGTGAAGACCGTCCAACCGGCATAATTGCCATCCGGTCTTTGCAAATCGAATTCAAGATTTTTGAAGCCGCGAATATCCTTGAGAATAATTTTTTTAATGTACATAAAAGGCCTCGCAATCTGTTTTTATCAAACTAATTGCTATTCTATAGAAAATAAAGATTTTTCGTAACTACTCGCCCGCTTTGAAATTGGATGTAGGTAATTGATTGTAAAGGACGCGTGAATACGTCCCTGTTGCAGAAGCCTTTTCAATCAATCATCTACACCTACTTTATGTTAGACGGGAGTGAGTAGATACCATTATCCTTGCATTGATTAAGAATCCGCAACCGTGACCGTGTTCAGTCCATGAAGGTTGAGCCATACGTATCGACTCGCCGTAATACAAAGTGAGTGATTGGTAAGTCACGATATTACGTAAGTTTCACTATATTTAGTGATTCGGTGTTTGGGTTAATCTATTATTTTTTACTGTTTGATTTTTAATTTATTGATTTAAATAGAGATAGTTTGCTATAGCCTGCTCCGGCACGGCGCTTGCAATTAAACGGGTAATATCCCTTTATTGCGAGTCCGAGTCATGAACTCAACCGATAAAACTGCCCGTGCCGCTTGGGCAACCTTAACGCACGACAGCCTGAACAACGGCCATACCGGTAAACACGCGCTGACCGGCGTGCAATTTTTCTTCCTGAATTTCGGCTTGCTGCTGGGCAACGTCTTGGTGCTTTTCAATACCGGTGCTTTTGCATCCGTCGTCCTGCATGCCACCGGCGATTTGGGCGTCAGCCCCAGCCACGCCAGTTGGATGCAGACTTATTATTTCATCTGTCTGGCCTTGGCCTTACCGGTCAGTTCGTGGCTGGCAGCTGCGGTCGGCGAAGTACGGCTGTATTTGCTGGCGATGATTGCGATGACCTTGGCTTCATTGCTGTGCGCGGTAACCGGCGATTTGTTCTGGTTTTTGTCGGGTAGGGCGCTACAAGGCTTTTTCGGCGGCTTGACTATCCCGCTATCGCAAACCCTGCTGATGCGCGAATACCCGGAATCGGCCAAATCGTTTGCGGTATCGCTGTGGAGTATTGCCGCATTGAGCCCGTTCACGCTCGGTCCTGTCGCCGGTGGTTGGGTCGCCGATCATTTGGGCTGGCGTTGGTTGTTTTTCCTGAATGTGCCTTTGCCGTTGCTGGCGGCGGCGCTGGTTTGGGCTTTGCTGTTCGACAGGCAATCGTCGCAACGGAAAATGCCGTTCGATGCCGTGGGTTTTTTACTGCTGACTGCCGCGCTGCTTTGTTTGCAGACGGTGCTGAATCAAGGCCAGGATGCGGATTGGTTCAATTCAGGTTGGTTGATAGCCGTGGCGATTACCGGTTTGCTGATACTGGCCTATTTCATCGTCTGGGAGCTAGCCGAACGCACGCCGCTGTTGGATTTGCGGCTGTTCGCCCGGCGCAATTTCGCAATCGGCAGCATTATGCTCAGCGTTAGCTTCATGTTGATGTACGGCCTGTTGTCGGTGCTGCTGGTGCGCTTGCAGGCGGTGGCCGGTTACACCTCGTTCCTGGCCGGCAGCGTGCTGTTGCCGCTGGTATTTTTAGCCAAGCCGATGGCTAGCGTGATGCATCGGATTGTGCATCGCTTCGATGCCCGCTTGTTGGTCAGTGTAAACATGCTGCTGTTTGCTCTGTATTGCGGTTGGAGCAGCCGTTATGACTTTTTTGGGCGCGGTGGCTGGTTTACACAGCCGTTGTGGTCGCAAGTGTTGGAAGGTTTTTGCCTGGGCGCGTTATTCGTGCCGTTGACCACGCTGTTTCTTTCAGGACTGACGCCGAGACGGCAAACCCAGGCTGTGGAACTGGGCGGCATGTTGCGGGTATTGGGCGGCAGTATCGCCTCGCCGATATTGTCCGTGTTTTGGGAACGGCGCGCTGCGTTTCACCAAAGCCGACTGATCGAAAGTTTTTCGCTGCATGACGGCTTTGACGCTGAGATTGTCGACCGTTTGCATAATGCCGGGTTGCACGGTCAGCAGACTACAGCCAAGTTAGCGGCGGTCGCCAATCAGCATGCTGCGATTCTCGGTTTGGACGATACCTTCCGGCTGGCGGCTTGGCTGTTTGCAGGCTTGGCGGCAGTGGTCTGGCTTGCTAGGCCGGTCGGGCCTAAGCCTGCGGTTAAACAAGATCATCGTTTGACCGCTTTGGAAGATTTGATCGAGGAGCCGTAGTCATGTTCCGGTTAAGCAGAATTATTTTGTTGGCGGCGATATTGAACGGCTGTGCCTTGCTGCCGGAGGACGGAATGAGAGCCAAATTGCTGGACATGCCCAGCCTGAAGCAAACGCTGAACGCCGATGCCCAAGCCGAAAAAATCGTCCGGGAATGGCCGAGAGCGCAATGGTGGCAGGAATTTCACAACGCGGAGCTGAACCGCTTGATAGAGGCTGCGTTGAGAGACAGTCCCAGCCTGCACGCCGCAGCGGCCCGTCTGACCCAGGCGGAGGCGGTCGCCGACTTTCAGGCCGCCGAGATGCTGCCGAGCATCAGCGCCAACGTCGAATTGCATCATCGCCGCTTTTCCGCAACCGACTTTTACGGCCCTGCCGGCGGCCAGACGTTCACCGGTGCGTACATCGATCCGGCGGTATTTCGCTATCACCTTGATTTGTGGGGCAAGGATAAGGCGTCTCTGGAAGCGGCGTTGGGCAAGGAAAAAGCCCAAGCTTCGGAGCTGGCGATGGCGCGTCTGATGTTAAGCACCGCAATCGCCCGCAGCTATATCCGCTTGTGTTCGGCCGAAGAAGACATCGAGCTGGCCCACGCGCTGATCGAGACAGCCGAGGAAAAGCGAAAGCTGGCCGAACTGCGTTGGCAACGCGGACTGGCCGCCAAGGATTTGGTCTATGCCGGCGAACAGCAGGTAGAAGCGGCGCGGCAACGCGAAACCAGTGTACGCAGCCAGGCGCAAGTGTTGCGCAATCGGCTGGCGGCGCTGGTAGGACAGGGACCGGATTGGGGGAAAACCATTCGCGCCGGGGAGATTGAAGTGGCCGGGCATTTGCCGCAACCGGAAGCAGTATCGCTGGGCTTGCTGGCGCATCGCCCGGACGTGGCCGCGGCAATGTGGCAGGTGGAGTCGGCCGCGCAGTTGATCAAAGTCGCGAAAACCCATTTTTATCCTGACGTCAATTTGGTCGGTTTTGCCGGTTTGCGCAGTCTTAATTTGAAGGATTTATTCCTGTCTCATGGTGCCAGCGTGGCTTACGGCATGGGCCCGACGCTTACCTTGCCGATTTTTGAAGGCGGGCGGCTGGAGGCGGAATTAAAGAATCAGCAGGCGGCTTACGATGCGGCCGCCGAAAGCTACAACGGCACGCTGTTGGCCGCTGTGCAGCAAGTCGCCGACAGTCTGGCCGACTGGCGGAAGACTGTCGAACATGATGCCGCGCAAGAACGCGCGCTGGAAGCCGCCGAAGCAGCTTCGACACTGGCCGGAAAGCGTTACCGGGCAGGGCTTAGCAACCGCGACGGGATTATCGAAGCCGAAGCGGCATTGATTCAGCAGCAGCTGACTGCCAGCGAACTGCGTAGCGCTCATCTGCTGGCGGCGGTCGGTTTGATCGAAGCGCTGGGCGGCGGATACGAAAACACAACGATGAAAGGCAACCATGACTAATACCCAAACCAAACCCCAACGTCACTTAGGCTTTCACCAGCGCCGGCAGCATCGAGGTTATCGTTTGTTGTTGGTGACTGTTATCGCGCTGCTGGCCGGATTGATTTACCTACTGTACTGGTGGAATGTTGCCAGCCATTTTGTGGTCACCAACGATGCTTATGTCATCGGCAACCAGGCACCTCTGAAGGCGCAAACCAGCGGCACGGTCGTGGATGTGCGGGTCGATAATACTCAGTATGTGCATCAGGGGGATGTGCTGGGGCGTCTCGACGGCTTACAGGCTCAAGTCGCGCTGGAGCGGGCCGAAGCCAACCTGGCCGATAGTGTGCGTCAAGTCGAAACGGCGTTCAGCCAGGCCGACATGCTGCGCCAAAAACTGGGCGCCAAGGAAGCGATTTTGAATCGCAGCCGGAAAGATTTGGCCCGTTATCGTAGCGTGGCCGGCGACGGCGCGGTATCGGCGCAGCAGATTGAAGACAGCGAGTTCCAGGTCCGCGAGCAGGAGGCCGAAGTTCGCCAGATTCGCGCCGAATTGGGCGGGGCAGAGGCTTTGATCCGGAACACCAGCCCGGCCGACAACCCGAAAGTGCTACAGGCGGTCGCGGCGCTGAAGCAGTCTTACCTGGATAATGCCCGGCAAAAGATTGTCGCGCCGGTATCGGGCTTCGTCGCCAAACGCAGCATTCAGCCCGGCGAGCAGGTTCGCCCGGAAACGCCGTTGCTGGCTATCGTGCCGCTGGATTATTTATGGGTGGAGGCTAATTTTCTGGAAAACGAGCTGGCAAATGTGCAGCCCGGCCAGCCGGTCGAAATTACTGTCGATTTGTACGGCTCCAGCGTGGTTTATCACGGCGAAGTGCAGGGCCTGGGCGCCGGTACCGGCAGCGTGTTCGGCCTGTTGCCGCCGGATAACGCGACCGGCAACTATATCCACATTGTCGAGCGGGTGCCGGTACGGGTTGGCTTACGCGCCGAGGAGTTAAAGGCCAAGCCGTTGCGTCCGGGATTGTCGGCGGTCGTGCGAATCGATACTAGTCACCCAGGACGTTCGGTGTTGGAGCCTTTAACCACGACGCCGGATACGGCTTATAAGACCGACGTTTACGATCATCAGCTGGATGGCGCCGAGATGTTGATTAAGACGATTATTGACGAAAACAGGCGGGCAAAAAGACCGGAGAAGTAGTTAATTAAAAAATCTTTTGTTCGACTACTGAACAAATTCATGCCGAGACAATTGCTCGATAAACCAGCGCAAGACTTTGCCTTTGTTGGTGGTTTTCCAGGCTATGTGAAGATTATCAACCGGTATAGCGCCTTCTACCGGCAATGCAATCAGCCGGCCTTGTTCAAGCAAGTGCTGAATCCGGTGCGCCGGTAAAAAACCGACGCCCAGACCCGCGCTTAAGGCATTAATTTTTTCGGACATCGACGGCACGCTGAGCACCGGCCGCTTGCTGAATACCCGATGGCTTTGCGGCGCCTGGTTTCTGGAGGAGTCCCTGATCACGATAAAACGGTGCTGCTCAATCAGCTGCCGGGAGAGCGGCAAGGGCGCTTGGGTCAATTCATGGCCCGGCGCAACGCTAAAAATCCATTCAACCTGTCGAATTTCTTGGTATTTGATGCCCTGATTCGGTGTCGGAAATACGCCCGTGCCGATGACCAGATCGGCCCGATTGCCGGTTATCGCTTCTTGCGAGCCGCCTAACACTTCTTCATAAATATTGATTTCAATATCCGGCAATACTTCATAAAACCGGGCGATTAACGGATAGATAAAATCAAAATCCAAAATTGTATCTATCGCGATATTGAAAACCGGTTCCCAACCGCTATGGGTCTTCTTGGCCGCGATAGCCAGGCGTTCCGTCGCTTCCAGGATTTCCCGGCCTTGTTCGAGCAATACTTTTCCGGCTTCGGTCAATACGGATTTTCTGCCTTCCTTGCGAAACAGGACGACGTCCAGGTCCTGTTCCAGCTTCTGGACGGTATAAGAAATAGCCGAAGGAACTCGGAACAGTTCATTAGCCGCAGCGGCAAAGCTGCCTTTCCGGTCAATTGCATCCAGAACTTCCAGTGCGTCGAGGGTGATAGGGTATTTCATGTTTTCTGCTCGTGTTTAATGTTGGCTACCCGTTTAAGACGAGCCAAACCGGAGTGCAGGCTTTGCCTGCTAATGCAAGCAAAGCTTGCATTCCGCATGTGCTGTTAAGTTGGATAGTCTTATTGTTCAAATATTCTGAAGCTATTCAACAAAATCTATCGCTTGTTATTATTTATCGCAA